>DASXGQ010000248.1:0-28729 GCA_036488995.1 Caulobacteraceae bacterium | reverse complement strand
CTCTCCGGCTGAGCCGTTGGCGCCGGCGTCCTGCTTTGAGCAACCCTTCGGTGCTTCCCGAGACAGAAACCTAAGCTCCCATCGGCATGTACGCTGAAAGCGATCCACGTCGCGACGACGGGCCCAAATCGCCGCGAACGGCCGGCGCCGGGGATGCATGGGCGACCTTGCCAGATAACTGCCAGAAACGACCGGGATCGCGATGCATCAGGACGCAAAGGAGCCCATCCCAATGGTCCACCTTCCTCTATGACGTCAGAGAGTGCGTTGCGTTGACATCGTAGGGGTCGCTGGTTCGATCCCAGCCGCGTCCACCATCCCTTCCCCGATAATCGAATCTCCTATGAAAATCGGGGTGGGGATTGCCAGCGGGCATAGCCGACGTGGCGCGTTAGCCACCAGCCCCGCCAAACCCGAGGGGCTAGGCTCCAGACCCGATACCCAGGAATTTCCTGGGCCGGATAGATTCGTGGCGTGAGCGCTTCCGGATCGGGGCTGACAATGACGCCATTGCTTGCCGTCCTTGCCGTCCTTCTGGCCACAGAGGAGCCTCCAGCCGCGGACTCTCCTCAGCCCGTGTACGGTGTCTGGCAGTCGCCGTCGCTCGGAGCCCATATTGAAATCACGCCCTGCGAAGGCGGCGCGATCTGCGGCAAGCTCCTGTCCGCGAACCCTCCCAAGAATAATCCGGAGTTGCTGGATATCCACAACAAGGACCCGGCAAAGCGCCAGCTCACCATGATCGGCCAAACGGTGATCGAAGGTTTCAAGGGCGGCCCGCACAAGTGGACGGGCGGTCACGTCTACAATCCCGTCGACGGAAGACACTACTCAGGGACGATCAGTCTGGTGGACAACAACCACTTGAAGCTGAAGGGCTGCGCCCTTCGTATCATTTGCAAGTCTCAGACCTTGACGCGGGTGGAGCAGGCCATTTTGCCGAGCATCTACGCATTCGGCCCTGCGCCGCTGTCAGCGACAACCCGTCGCTCGGGTTGAGATCTCAGCCGCCATTCACTCCGGCAGGCACACGTGAGTGGTGCTCACGATCACCGAATTGGCCCGGTATTCGGCGACGAAGGCGTTCCAGGCCGCGTCCTCCATCGACTTGGGGACCTCGTGATCGTGTGTGTGGAAGCTCATCATCGTGTCGGGAGACGGGGCAAGCTTGTGAGTCGTCTCGTCGGCCACGAGCATCGGCGCGGCGAAGATGCGATCCTTGTCGAACCCGTGATCGGCGTACCACTTCGCGTGGTCGGCCACCGCCTTGTCGAACCCGGTCATCGTGCCACCCGGGGCGATCTTGCTGATGCGAATGGTGGCCATGTCGTTGGCCGGGCAGGCGCCGGCGGCCTGAGCGGACGCGATCGAGGGGGCGAGCGACAACGAGCCGAACACGACGACGATCAATGCAGCGGATTTCATCAGGCGCGTCCTTGAGTTGGAAGAGCGGGCGGACGTCTACCCAGACTTTGTGACGGTTCGCGCGACGGCTCGCGGTTCGGCCGCCATCGGCGCCAGCTCTACCTGAATTGCGCTCGGAGCCGGCGCGCGCCCGATGGTTCACAATCGTTCAAATCGGTCCAGCTTGCGCCTTGGCCACGCCGGCCCGGAAGCTGCGCTCATATCCTTGGGAGCGCGCGTGCCACACTACACCCTCTACTTCTTCGACGAGGCGCAGCGGCCATCCGGATTTGTGGAGTTCGATGAGCCCGACGACGCCGCGGCAATCGCGGCGATGGGGGCGCGGCGGTGTGGTCGCGCGGCGGAACTCTGGAGGGGCGATCAACGAATTCTGTGGTGGCCGCCCGACAGGGAGGTGCACTGAAAGGCTCGGGCGACGCGCCCGGGGCTCAGGTCAGGAGCTTGAGGATTACCCCGCCCCAGAACACGGCGAGACCGAGCAGCATGACGACTGCCTCCCAGCGGGGCCGCAGGAAAGCGAAGTCACGGAACCACGACCGCAACGGGGGACGGCCGCCGAGGGCGCGGTTTGGCGAAACAACGCCCTTATCGACCATCCTGGCCTCCCTGCCCGGAGAAGGGCGTGCGCCGAATCGTTTCTGTGAAGCTCTTTGAATCCATTCGACAAAAGGTAGCGAACCTAACCCCTTTAGGAATTGTAACACGTCCTGCCTCGGAGTGGTTCCCTTTAGTGGGTCATAAAACGTACGAAAATAAAATCCCCTTGAATCGCACAAGAATCAAGTTCTGCGGCATCTTGTCTCGGGCGTTTCCTGCTCAATTGAGCAGTGACCTAACCTCCCTCAGGAGGGTTCCGCTGACCAGCGGTTTCTCTACCAGCGGGACTCCGGCGGCGCGGGCGTCGCGCACCACGCCCGGCGCGGGAGTCGTAATGAGCAGGGCTGGAAGAAGACAGCCGCGGTCGCGCAGGCGCCCGACCAGTTCAAGCCCGTTCAGGGCGGGCAGTCGATAGTCGATGATCATGCAGCCGCACTCGGGCAGCGCCTCCTCCGCCAGGAGTGATTCGGAGTCGTGATAGGGCCGCACACGGAAGCCCTCCACTTCGAACGACCAAGCCAGCGAGGCGAGCAGGGCTGCGTCGTCTTCGACGATCAGGATGATGGGATCGATCATGTCAGGGCGGAGGAGTCGGGCGGATACGCTGACGCCGCCTTGAGGCGGCGCAAACGCGTTGTGGGAAGCGCGCCCGCTTCGGGACGAGAGGACCTCATCCCCCGCGATCGGCCTGGATCGCCATTCGTACGAGCTCCGACAGGCTCGAGGCCCGCATCTTCGTCATTACGTTCGCGCGGTACACTTCGACCGTGCGCGGACTGATCCCGAGGTCGTTCGCCACGATCTTGTTCGCCTTGCCCGCCACGAGGCCCTCGAGCACTTGCCGCTCGCGGGCGGACAGGCCCGCGATCCGCTGCCCCACTTCCCCCGTCCCCTCAGATGGCGCATCCGAATCCGCAACCCGGTCGAACGCCGCCCTGACGGCGCTCAGGATGGACGTTTCCTCGAAGGGCTTTTCGATGAAGTCCACCGCCCCGGCCTTCATCGCCTGGACGGCCAGAGGGACGTCCGCATGACCGGTGATGACGATGACCGGAGGCGCGCAGGCCTCCCGCGACAGTCGGGCGGCGAGGTCGATGCCGGAGAGACCCGGCATGCGGACGTCCGTGATCACGCAGCCCTCGCGCGGATCAGGCTCGGCGTCCAGGAAGGCCTGCGCCGAAGGCCAGAGCTTCACCTGCCAGCCGGAGGTTTCGAGGAGGAAGCCCAGTGATTCCCGAACGGCGTCATCGTCATCGATGACGTGTACCAGCCCCGCCATCACACCTCCGCGACTTCGCCCGTTCGTGGGACGGTGAAGCGGAATATAGTCCCCCCGCTGGGATTCGGCTCCGCCCAGATGCGCCCTCCATGGGCCTCGATGATCGTCCGGCAGATGGACAACCCCACGCCCATCCCCTGGCCGCTCTTGGTGGAAACGAAAGGCTGGAACAGGCGATCGGCGACCGCGGGGCTGACCCCGGGGCCCGTGTCGACGACCGAGATCTCAGCCATGTCACCGCCAGCCACCGCCTGGACGGTCACGAGAAGCTCCTTGCGTTCGGAGGCCTCCATGGCCTCGAGCGCGTTGCGGATGAGGTTCAGGAGCACCTGCTGCACCTGAACCTTGTCGACGAAGACGGCGTCGACGGCGGGATCGCGCGCCACCTTCACGCTCACCCCCGCGCCCCGGGCGCCGACGAGGGCCAGGGCGCCGGCTTCTTCCACCAGCCGGTTCAGGCTCTCCTCTCGCCGTTCGCTCTCGCCGCTGGCCACGAAGTCACGAAGACGCCGGATAATCTGACCGGCGCGAAGGGACTGTTCGTTGGCCTTGCCCATCGGCGCCACGGCCTGGCTGCCGGGATTCTCCGACTGCAGCAGGCGCAGTCCGCCTTGCAGATAGTTCGAGATCGCCGAGAGCGGCTGGTTCAACTCATGGGCCAGGGCGGCTGCCATCTCGCCCATCGCCGACAGACGCGAGATGTGCAGCAGTTCGGACTGGAGTGTCTCGAGGCGGTGCGCTGTCGCCTCCCGTTCGCTCAGGTCGCGCACGAAGCCGGTGAAGAAACGATACCCTTCGGAATTCACCTCGCCGACGCTGAGTTCCGCCGGAAAGGTGTCTCCCGTTCGCCGCTGGCCCAGCACCACGCGTCCCACGCCGATGATGCGTCGCTCGCCGGTGCGGAGGTACCGCGCAAGGTATGAGTCATGCTGCTCGCGATCTGGCGAGGGCATGAGGAGGGTGACGTTGCGCCCCACGGCCTCCTCCCGGGACCAGCCGAACATCCGCTCGGCCGCGGCGCTGAACGACTGGATCGCCCCGGTCTCGTCGATGACGATCATCGCGTCGGGTACTGTGTCGAGGATGGACTGCAGGTGAGCCTGCCGCTCGCTCAGGTGGCGCGCCGTCTCCGCCGCTTCCGACTGAGCGCGCCGGATCCGCTCTCCTCCCCAGGAAATGACGAGGCCGAGGAACAAGAAGAGGAGCGCATCGGCGACGTTGGCGGGGATAAGGCCATAGTGAGCGACGAGCATCGCGCCTGCGCCGGCCGAGAGCAGGCAGATCACCAGACCCGGAACCAGTCCGCCCATCGCGGCGGCCACCAGCACGGCAGGCACCAGGGGAAGAAACACGACGCGGTCGTTGAGCAGCGGCTCCAGGGCGAGCCGCGCCGCAAAACCCACTGCGGTCAGCGCGACGCCGTAGATGTATGGACGCGCGCGAAAGCGCTCGCGATGGCGCGCAAGATCGTCCGCGTCCGTGAGCCGCCAGAGTCGCTGCATCGATGTGAGGCGTAGGCACAGGCGCAGAGTTCATCAAGCGCCTCAAGCGCCTCAAGCGTCTCAAGCGTCTCAAGCGTCTCAAGCGTCTCAAGCGTCTCAAGCGTGACCGTCCCTCCGGGAAACTACGTAGGCAATCGTCCTGAATATCGCGACGCTTCGCCACCCCCTACGAAGTCAGTGCGCTTTCGAGGAGACGAAGCCGATGCGCCCGCAAGATTTCAATACGCCGGCTGCGAGCGTTCCGGCCGTAGTCTCGGCGGGGCGGGAGATTGAAATCGCCCAGGATCTAAACCTGCCGGGATTCATCATGGGCTTCGCGCCCAATGAAGAGATCTTCGGCGAGGAAGAGCCGACCGACTTCGTCTACAAGGTGGTTTCCGGCGCCGTGCGCACGACGCGGTTCCTGGCCGATGGCCGCCGCCAGATCGACGCCTTCCACCTGGCCGGAGATGTCTTCGGACTCGAGCGCGGCGAGGCGCACAGGTTCTCGGCGGAGGCCATTGGCGAGTGCGAAGTCGCCCTCGTCCGGCGCAAGGCCGTGGAGCGGGTCGCCGAGAGCGACGTCGCCGCCGCGCGGCGGCTCTGGTCGCTGGCCGCGGACAACCTCGAGCAACTCCAGGATCACATGCTCCTGCTCTCCAGGAAGAACGCCGCCGAACGCGTGGGCGCCTTCCTGCTGGAGCTTTCTGCGCGAGCCAGCTGCCGGACGGTCGACCTTCCGATGTCGCGTGGCGACATCGCCGACTACCTCGGCCTCACCCTGGAGACCGTATCGCGGACCTTCAGCCAGTTCGCCCGCGAGGGGCTGATCGAGCTTCCCACCCCGCGCCGGGTGGTGATCCGCAACGTCGCCGCCCTCACCATCAACTGACCGGCGACCGAACGGAATCGACGGCCGAACAAGACCAGCACCGCCTGCGGAGCGGGCCCAAGGAGGGCGGGACAATGAACGACAATCCGCAGACCGCCATCGCCGCTGATGCGCCCATCGAGACCAACGCGGGCGGCCGCCGCGAGCCGGAGGACTATGCGGCGGTGCTGACCCACGTCCAGCGCGACGCGCCGGAACGGCTGGCCTGCGCGCGGGACCTGGCCCGGCGGTTCGGCGCAGCCCTGATCGGCCTTGGCGCCGAGGCGATACCGCCGATTGCGGCGGGGCCGGCCACGGGCGTGGTCCAGGCCCAGTGGTTCACCGCGTGCAACGAGGCGGCGGAGGAGAACCTGCGCGTGGCGCGCGAGATGTTTCGGGCCGCGTGCGCTGGACTGGGCGCCGGAGGCGAATGGCGCCAGAGCCTCGAGGTGCCAATCGAAGTCATCGCTCGCGCCTCGCGCGCCGCCGACCTGATCGTCGCCAGTGCTCCCGATGGCCAGGGCAGCATCTATCGGGACGCCCGCCCGTCCGAACTCGCCCTCCTCACGGGCCGGCCTGTCCTGGTGGCGCCGTCACGCGAGAAAACCCTGTCCGCCGACCGGGTCGTCCTGGCGTGGAAAGACACGCGAGAGGCCCGGCGCGCCATGGCCGACGCCCTGCCCTTCTTCCGTCGCGCCAAAGCGGTCCTCGTGCTCGAGGTGGCGGGACGGCACCTCGAGGACGCCCAGAGCCGATGCGCCGACGTCGTAAGCGCCCTTGAACGGCATGGCGTCCAGGCCGAACCCTCCGCAGTGGCTGCGATGGGCCGGACCGACGGCGAAGAAATCCTCAACCAGGCGTCGGCTTTCGGCGCCGACCTGATCGTAGCGGGGGCCTATGGCCACCCGCGCCTGGGCGAGATGATCTTCGGCGGCGTGACCCGGACCCTGCTTAGCCAGCACGATCTGTTCGTGCTGCTCAGCCACTAGCGCCCTGATGACGTGGCGCACATTGGCCCTCGACCTGAGCCCGAGCGGAAGCAGCGGGGGTATCCGACATGCCGCGGCGCTACTCGCGGAACACTTCGAGACCGCGGTTCTTGCCCTGGCGGCGCTCCGGCCCGCCAAGGCGGTCGCGGGCGACGGATACTCGGCCGGCGAACTCATGGCGCTCGAGCGGGACGCGTTCACCGGACAGCTGAACCAGGCCCAGGCGGCGTTCTGGGCCCAGGTCGCGCCGGCGTCCCGCCATCGCGAGTGGAGAGGCGTCGTCGGCTTCGATCCGCCAGCGTCCTGGATCGCCCGCGAGGCGCGAGGGGCGGATCTGATCATTGCCGCCCCTCCAACGCGCGGGATCCTCAAGGGCGCGAACCACGTGAACCTGGCGGACCTCGTCATGGCTTCGGGGCGACCGGTGCTGATCGCCCCGGCCGAAGGCCGGCCGCTCGGCCTGGGAACTGCCGTGGTGGCGTGGAAGGACACCCGCGAAACGCGCCGCGCGATGTCCGACGCCCTGCCCCTGTTGCGGACCTGCGAGCGGGTGGTCGCCGTCACCATCGCGTCGCGCGCGAACCTAGAGACGGCTCGCGACGAGCTCGCGGAGGTCGGCTGCTGGCTCGCGAGATACGGCGTGACGAGCGAGCTGCGGGTCGAGCGCTCGCATGGCGACGACGCCAGCCGGCTCGGGATGCTCGTCGCGGACCTGGATGTGGATGTCCTCGTCGCGGGGGCCTACGGGCGTGCGAGGATGCGGGAATGGATCCTCGGTGGGGTCACCTGCGATTTTCTGCTCAATCCTGATCGCTGCGTGCTCGTTTCGCACTGATCGCGCGGCTTTGCGCCACGCCGCGCGGATGCGACAAGACACGCGAATCCACGGACGCTATAGGACTGTCCCGTCCGCGCCTGCGTCGATAGGCCGGATCGTGCCCCGTGCACGCTCCCTTCCATCCGTAGCCGATCAGACCCGCATGAACCCGCTTGATCCCCACCTAGCCCATGCCTTCGTCGTCGCATGCGGCTTCCTGGCCTCCGCCGGCTTCATGCGCTTCGTCATGAAGAAGCCCGCGACGGATCCGGCGAAGCGGCCCAGGGACTGACGACCTCCTTCGCCTCTTCCGACTCTCGCTAGAAGGGTTCGCTGACCGCCGCGCGTTCCTGCGCCGGCGCGGGCTCGTCCTCGATCTCCGCAGCGCCCTCGCCCAGCCCAGCCGGGAGTCGCGCGTTCTCGAGCCACGCCAGGACCGCGAACAGGGGCGCAAGCCACTCGATCCGGGTCTGATAGCGCGGATAGACCCCCGACAGCGCGCCGCACAGAAGGGCGTTGGCGACAAGCAGCACCAGGACCGCGGCCACCGCGACAGCGAGCCGGGGAGACAGGGGCGCGCGGTGGAAGACCGCCCTTATTGTCATGCGCGACAGCAGCAGGCGGGCCACGAGGTAGGCGGCCGACAGGCTCATCGACAGGTTGAGCACCACGTCCCAGCCCACCTGCAGCGGCGTGGGATAGCAGTAGTTCGGCCGCCTCACGCAGAACCGGACCCCGCCGAACGGAGGGTCGAAGCGGGGGCCGTGGGCGACCAGATTCCGATCGGAATAGCCGAGGGTGTCGACGACGGTGACCACCGCCAGTTCGTGAACGCCGTCGACGAAGAGGTCCCAGGTGGTGGCGAGGGGATGGGCCTCGAACGCGTCGACGACGAACCGCGACTCTTCGTGGATCAGAGCCAGGCGCGTGGCGTAGTCGGCCGGTTCGAATACCCCCTTCTTGGCGGTGACGCCCCAAAGGATGTCATTGGCGTCGGTGAGCGGCCGGTCCTTGAACCGGCAGAGGACGTAAGGCGAGCCGTGGGCGCAGGCGTTGCGGAGGAAGGCGCGGCCGGGCCCGTCCGCCAGGATGCGCGCGGTGAAGAACGGCGGTCGGGCTAGCTCCCGATGCTCCAGGGCGCGAACGGCAAGCGGGTAGGCCGCCGCCGCGACGGCCGAGACGCCGATCGCCGCGACGACGAGCGCCAGTCCGGCTTTCGCCGGGCGGGCCGGCAGGGCCTTGGCGACCACGGCGACCGCCGCCACGCCGACGAGGAAAAGGATCGCCGGCGCGTTGGTCGCATGGAACGTCAGCGCGGCCGTCAGAAGGACGACGAGGCCGCCCCGCTCCCACCGCCCAAGGCGATCGAAATAGGCCAGCAGCAGGATGGCCGCGATCGCACCCAGGCCCAGAAAGACGTCGGGCATCAGGAAGCTGACGAAGAACGGAAGGGTCGAGGCGAGCGTAAGGACGCCGATCGCCAGGGCGAACTGCCGAAGGCGAAAGCCCCTCTGTGTCACGCGCAAGGTCAGGGCCGTCAGCCCACTGGCGGCGAGCGCCTGCAGCGCGGCCATGGCCCATGCCGATCCCAGGGTCGTGACGAGGAAGAAGAGCTCGCCGTAGTAGGGCGAGCGCGCTCCCGCCATGGTGAAGAAATAGGCGAGGTCGTGGTGCCGAATGACGCCGAACCCGTGAAGGCGCAGCCCGGCCTGCTCGCCGAACCACTGGCCGATCAGGTGATAGGCCGAGGTGTCGGGGAAGACGCTCGGATGGCCCGCGATGAAGCTCGGCGTCATGAGCGCCGCGGCCCCGAACACTACGGCCACAAGGACGATGAGACGGCGCGCGATCATGCCGGGGTGGCTCTTCGCCAAGGCGGTTCCCGCTTCAGGCGGCCGGCCTCAGAACGGTCTTTTCGGCGACGCGCGCAGGCCGCGCGGCGGCCTTCGACGCCCGCGCCAGGAAGCCCGCCTCGGCGCCTTCGAGGATCGCCATCAGGAACCCCCCAAGGACCGTCTGGGCTCCCAGTGTCATCAACAGCGCTCCAACGACGGCGGGCAGGACGTGGGCGGCGCGCGAGAAGTCGCGACCGGCCCAGGCCGCCACTACGACCAGCAATTCGAGAACTCCCAGGGCGGCAAGACCGATCCCGCCCGCGAGCATCGTCTCGAGCGTCACGAAGGGCGAGGCCCACGACACCCACCGGGCCGGCGCCCGGTATCCGGATCGCACCTGATGAAGGTGGGTCGTCATCCCCAGGATCAGGGCGAGGTGCCCCAGGCCCACCAGGGCGCTGGCGAGCACCACCCAATAGTCGCCGAAGAAGAAGTCGGCTCCGCCCCGCACGAGCAGGTTCCACGCGGCGAGGGCCAGGATGGTCGCGCCGCCACCAAGCGCCACCAGGCCTGGCAGGGTGAACAGCCACCAGGGGCTCAGCATGAAGAGGTAGCGAAGGTGCCGCCAGCCGTCGCGCCAGGGGCGCAGGTGGGGCGGCCGGTCGCGCAGGTCGGGCGACAGAGTGGCGGGGCGCTCGGCGATCCTCTCGCCCTTGAGCACCGCCTTGATCACCATCTCGCTGGCGAACTCCATCCCGTCGCCAGCCAGGGCCAGGCGCTCGAAGCAAGCCTTGGTGAGGGCGCGAAGCCCGCAATGGGCGTCGCCGACGCGCGCGCCGAACAGCACGTTGAGGATCCCCGTCAGGAGCGGGTTGCCGATGTAGCGGTTCTTCCACGGCATGGCGCCGGGCTTGATCCCGCCCTTGAAGCGCGAGCCCATGCAAAGGTCCGCCCCTTCCACCAGGGCACCGATCATTGGGGCGGCTTCGCGGAAGTCGTACGAACCGTCCGCGTCGCCCATCACCAGATAGCGGCCACGGGCGGCTTTGAACCCGCCGCGCAAGGCCGCCCCATAGCCCTTCTCCGCCACCGGGACCACGCGGGCGCCGAAGCTTTCGGCCAGCGCCTGGCTGCCATCGGTGCTGCCGTTGTCAGCCACGACGATTTCGCCGGTGAGGCCGTAGCGGTCCTGGATCTGGGCGAGGGCCTCGCGGCAGGCGGCGATGCAGACGGCCAGCGAGCGCGACTCGTTGAGGCACGGCATGACGAAGGAAACGCCGAGCTCGGCTTCGTCAAATTGCAACCCTGGGTCGCCGTCCAACATCAGGCTCCTTGAGGCTCGTGTCCCGATCGGCCGAGGGCCGAAGCACACCACTCACGCGCGGGACGCAGGCGCAGGGTTCGCGCCGGCGCCGGCGCGTCAAGACTGCGCGCGCATCGCAGATTTCAACCTGGACGTAAAGCCCGCCGGCGGGTAGCCGGCGGGCTGACGCAGCATCTGCGACATCACGTCAGGCCCGGCGTCGACCGGGCGCGGCGTGACGTCAGTGGTGGTCGTGGTCCCAGTGGTCATGACCGCCGTGATCGTGGTCCCAGTGGTCATGACCGCCGTGCCAGTCGCCGCCGCCATGCCAGCCGTGGTGACGCCAGTAGTAGGTCCGGTAGGGGACGTAGACGTACCGACCGCCCTCCCACACCCACGGATTGTACCAACCGGGCGCGTAGACCACCGGCCCAACGAAAGCCGGCGCTCCGCCCGTCACGATGTAGCCAGGCGGGCAGTTGCCCGGAGTCCCGGCCGTGGAGCCGACCGCCGCGCCCGCGCCCGCGCCGAGCACGCCGCCGAGGGCCGCGCCGCCCGCATGGCCGCTGATGCCGCCGCCCAGGATGGCCCCAAGCGCGCCGCCGATCAGGGCGCCGGCCGCGACGTTCTGGTTGTGCTGCTGGACGCAATAGCGCGCGGCCCAGGCCTGGTACTGCGTCGCATACTGCTGATCGGAGTAGTAGGCCTGCTGGTCATAGCTGGGGCCGCCGCCCTGCGGAGGCGGGTAGTCCCCATTGGGGGGCGGCTGATCATAACCACCCTGGTCTTGAGGGGGCCCGTAGCCACCCTGGCCTGGAGGGGGGCCGTAGCCGCCCTGGCCTGGAGGCGGCCCGTAGCCCTGGTTTGGCGACTGCCCATACCCCTGATCCGGCGGCGGCTGATTGTATCCCTCGTTCGGCGGCGGAGGCTGCTGCCCGTAGCCGTTCTGATACCCGTAGGGCTGGGCGACGGCGCTCACCCCCGTGGCGGCGACCGCCAGGGCCGAGATCGCGGCCACTGCAGCGGTGCTTCGAACTGTCTTCATTAGGAAGGCTCTCTCCTGGGTGGAACCATAACAAGCCTGTTACCGTGTCGGGCCTGAACCCTGGCTGAACGATCGGCCCTGCGGTCAGGCTCCCCCACAAGCTTGGCTTTGATGTAGGGGACCAAACCGCGCGGGTCACCCTATTTAGGCGCGGCGGTTCCTGCGGGCGGCGAAGCGTCCAGGATCGAGCAAAGCGGCGAACCGCGCGGGCAGCGGCGAGGGAAGGCCCGTGGCCAGGGCGGCCACATGCTCCCCCAGCAGCGGCGCGAGGCAGAAGCCCCGCGAACCCAGCCCCGCGAGGACAAAGAGCCCGCTGCGTCCCGGGAGCGCGCCTGCCAGAGGAAGATAGTCGGTCGTGGCGGCGCGCAGTCCGGTCCATGATCGCAGGGGCGCGCGCGCCAGACGTTCGCCAAGGGCGGGCAGGACCGAGGACACCGACTGGAGATTGCGCACGTCGTCCTCGGGCCGGGCCGCAAGATCGCGATCTCCGCGGTCGTGGGTGGCGCCGAACAGCGCGCCGCCCGGCATGGGCGTCACATAGCCGCCGAAGCTGAGCGCAGGCGCCTCGACGCCAGAAGCGAAGGTCGCCTGGCCGCGGACGGGCATGAGTTCGACATCGCCCAGAAGGTCGGACGTCGCGGGCCCCGCCGCGACGCAGACCGCGTCGGCCTCGCATAGCGTGCGGCCTCCCGCGTCCTCCAAGCGCCAGCCGCCCCCGGAGGGTTCGATCCTCGCCACTTCGCCCTCGGCCGAAGGGGGAGCCCAGGCGGCAAGGACCCGGGTGGGGTCGACCGCGACCGCGCCACGCAATTCCAGGGCGGGGGCGCAGGGCTCGCCCACGCGCTCGCTCGCAACATCCGAGGCGAGCAGGTCGAGCCAGCCCGGTTCGAAGAGATCCGACCCCGCGATCGCCACGAATCGGGAGGCGTCCTTGGGACCGACGGGAAGTTGCACCACGCCGCGGGCGAGCACTGCGCCGGGGACCTCGCCATAGAGGTCCGCCGCCCTCACCGCGGCTTGTGCGAAGAGGGCGGCGATGGGACCCAGGCCCGCATCGAGCCGCGGGCCGGCCAGGGCGGCGGGGACGGTCGAGCCGCCGTCACGACGCACGTCGACCAGGGTCGCGGCGATGTTCTGCGCCGCCAGGGCGCGGCAGATGCTGGCGCCTGCGATCCCACCGCCGACGACGGCGACCCGCCGCCCCGCCGGCTCGCCGGCGGCTTCCGGCAGGCGCGCCTCGAGCCGTTCGCGCTTGCGCCCATGGCCCGGTTGGCGCGTCACCTCGAAGCCGGCTTCGGCGAGCGCGCGACGCACGGCCCCCGCCACGGTGAAGCTTGCCGCGCGCGCGCCGGGCCGGGATCGCCGGGCGACCAGCGAGAGCACTTCGGGGCGCCAGATCAGGGGGTCGGCGGACGGGGAGAAACCATCGAGGAACCATGCGTCGGCCGCCCCCGACCAGGCCGCGAGCGCTTCGCCCGCCTCGAGCTGGGCCAGATCGATCGTCGCGCCGAACCGGGGCAGCGCGATCCTTCGAAAGCCGCGCGCACGGCCGGGCCAGGCAGAGATCAGCGCGTCGGCGGCCTCGGAGAGTTCCGGCCAGGCCGAGAGGGCGCGTGCAGCCTCGGCGGCGGTGATCAGGTCATTCTCGACAGTGAATATGTGAAGCCGGGCGTCGGGGGATGCGGTCGCGCGCCAGGACTCGAGCAGGGCCGCGATATTCAGACCCGTGCCAAAGCCGAGCTCGGCGACGCAGAAGCGGGAACGTCCGCGCCAGGTCTCAGGAAGACCGCAGCCTGCAAGGAACACGGCTCTCGATTCGGCCAGACCGTCCTCGGCTGAGAAATAGACGTCGCCGTGCCGACGCGATCTTGGGGGGCCACCGCGGCTCCAGTCGGCGATCTCCGCGCCTTCGGTCGGGCTGGCAGCGCTCATGAGGAAAACAGGCGGTGAAATAGAAAAAGGGCCGCTCCGGTCCGGAGCGGCCCTTCTAAACGCTGATCCGCTTGAAGCGGATCGACGATATTATTGGCTCTTGCCGGCCGGAGCAGCGGCGGCGGAAGCGTCGGCCGCGGCGGCCTTCGAAGCGTCCTGGGCCGAAGAAGCGGCGGCGGCGGCGTCCATCGCCGACGAGCTGGCGGCGGCGGCGTCAGCGGCGGCCGGAGCAGCGGCGGTCGAGTCGGCCGAGGAGGTGGCGGCCGGCTTCGAGCAGGCGGCGACGGAGATCGCGGCGACGGCAGCGCCGGCGACGAGCACTTTGCGGAGCACTTCGGTCATCTGGGTTCCCTTGGGTGAGGTCGACGCCCCCATGACGCGCTGACCAGTCAGCACGCCCCGGACGCACAGCCTGGATTATGCCGGGATCGTGATCGGACGCAAGCCAAAGTTCACAGAAGCGTGATCACTATCGCCGCCAGGTCCGCAAACCTACGGGAGCGGGTCGTGCCTACCATCTCCGGCGCCCCCCAAGAAACCCCCTACGGGTCCCGGGTCTGCGGAGTCCGGACGAATCAGGCGGTCGCCGCCTTGAGCCGGGCGATCAATTCCGGCGTCAGATAGCCGTCCGCAGTCAGACCTTGGGCCTTCTGCCACGCCCTCAGGGCGGCGCGAGCCCGCGCCCCAATGACGCCATCGAGGGGTCCCGGATCGTAGCCGAGGCGCTGGAGCGCGCCCTGGGCGGCCAGGCGGTCGTCCAGGGAAAGAGGCGTCTCGGGCGGCCAGGGCGTGGCGAGCGGCTGCCCGCCCGCGAAACCGTCCGCCAGCAGACCGACGGCCAAGGCGTAGGCGAGCGAGTTGTTGTACTTCCGGATCACGAAGTGGTTGGGCAGGGCCAGGAAGGCGGGGCCGTGCGCGCCGCTTGGAAGGAGCAGCACGCAGGAGGCGGTCGCGTCCGCTCCTGACCAAGGCAGTCCGTCCGCGCGATGCGCGCCCTTCTGCGTCCACCAGTCCGGCGTCTCTTGCGGACCCTCGACCAGGCTGACGTCGAAACCGGGGGAAAGGCGCACCTCGCGCGCCCATCCTTCGCCGCGCCGCCAGCCGGCCTTGGCCAGGAGATTCGCCGCCGAAGCCAGCGCGTCCGGCGCCGAGCTCCAGATGTCCACCCGACCGTCGCCATCCTCGTCCACGCCATCGGCGAGGTAGGCGGTCGGCACCATCTGGGTCTGGCCCATCGCCCCGGCCCAGGACCCCATCAGGTGCGCACCCGGCGACTTGCCCGAAGCGAGGATCTGCAGGGCCGCGAGCAGTTCGCCCTCGGCCCAGGGGCGACGCCGGCCAAGGGCGGCCAGGGTCGCGAGGGAGCGTACGACATCCAGGTCTCCCTGGCTGTGGCCGAAATTGGATTCCATCGCCCAGACGCCCAGGAGCACATCGCGCGGGCAGCCGTAGGTCGTTTCGATGGCCGTGAACTGCGCGATCGAGGCGCGCAGCGTCCTCCCCTGTGCGATCCGGCCGGCGGTCACCGAGGCGCGGATATAATCGCCCACAGGGCGCGCGAACTCGGGTTGCGCGGTGTCATGAGCCATGACGCGGGGGTCGGGCGACAGGCCGGACAACGCCTGGTCGAGCAGGGAGCGCGAGACGCCGGTCCCGAGCGCGCGAACGTAGAAGTCGTTCAACCAGTCTATGAAGTAGCCCTCGCCGCTGGCGCCCAGCAGATCCGACGGACGCGGAGCAGCAGGGGCGGAGGCGTCGGCGCCAGGCGGCGCCGCCGAAGTCTGGGCGAAGACTGCCGTCGGCGCGGCGAGGGCGCTGGCGGCCAGGCGCAGAAGGGTGCGGCGGCGCATGGGATCAAACCTACCGCCGAATCACGGCGTTCGTCAGAGCGATGACGCTTCATGCGACGCGGAAGCCCAGATTGACTCGTCGTCGAGGCCTCCTTATAGACGCGCGCTCTTTTGTTCCGAACCTTCGCCGCCGAGGCCGCTGCCGTGAAAGTCAGAAGCTCGCTCAAGACGCTCAAGACGCGCCACCGCGACTGCAAGCTCGTGCGCCGCAAGGGCCGGCTCTACGTCATCAACAAGACCGACCCGCGCTACAAGGCTCGCCAGGGCTGAGCCCTCGCCCATCGCGGTGATCCACGACGCCCCGCTCAAGCGGGGCGTTTTGTTTTCACCTCGACGTCGCCAGGCGCAGGAACTCCGTCCGCGTGCGAGCGTCGTCGCGGATCACTCCGGTCAGGTGGCTGGTGGTGAGGCGCGCGCCGGGCGTGCCGACCCCGCGTAGGGTCATGCAGCTGTGCTCGGCCTCGATCACCACGCCGACGCCCTTGGGCGCGAGGACCTGATCAATCGCCTCGGCGATCTCCGCGGTGAGCTTTTCCTGGATCTGCAGGCGCCGGGCGAAGCCCTGGACGACGCGCGCCAGCTTCGAGATCCCCACCACGCGATGTGTCGGCAGGTAGCCGACGTGAGCCTTGCCCACCACCGGCAGCATGTGGTGCTCGCAGAAACTGATGACCGGGATGTCGTGCAGCAGGACCATCTCGTCGTAGCCCGCAACCTCGCTGAAGGTGCGCTCGAGGTACTCGCGCGGATCAGCATCGTAGCCGGCGAACAGTTCGCGGTAGGACCGCGCCACACGCCCGGGAGTGTCGAGCAGGCCCTCACGGTCCGGATCGTCCCCGGCCCAGCGGATCAGGGTGCGGACGGCGGCCTCGGCCTCCTCCTGGGTCACTGAAGGCCCCGCGACGACGTCGCTCGGAAGGGGCTGACGGACAGAAACGTTCAGCTGGGAGTCTCCTGTGGACAAGGTCGGCGCGAGCCATGACTCCCGCCCAGCAGGCACTTAAGGTCCGGCGACTGGGGATTCAATTCGTCACAGGAGTGTTTCATGGCCGACGGCGCCGCCGGGCTCGACGTGGCCCAAGCCGATGCCCAGGGCCGGCTCAAGAGCGTCATCGAACGCATCGAACGGCTCGAGGAAGACAAGGCGGGGATCGCGGGCGACATCAAGGAAGTCTACGCCGAGGCCAAGGGCGACGGTTTCGACATCAAGGTCATTCGCAAAATCGTCCGGCTGCGCAAGCAGGACAAGGCCAAGCGCCAGGAAGAGGAGGCCCTACTCGACCTCTACATCTCCGCCATCGGCGGCCTCTGAGAGAATGCTACTCTGACGGTCATCCGACGGTGCTTTGCTGTGCTTCGGTGCTCACGGCCCCTCAAGGCCGCTGCGCTCCGATGCTCGCAAACCCCCGCCGGGCGGCACGCTCCGCATGCCTCTGACTCGCCAGAGCGCATTCTCAAAACAGGCTCTAACGACACAAGCGCGGCGGCGGCGAGCAAACAGCGGAGCGTCACCCTACATCAGGTGTTCCTGGTCGCTCGCCGAGGAGCCGGACGTGACGCCACGCGCCTCTCTGATCTCCCTGGCGACCGCCTCTCCTCCGCACGTCCTATCGCAGATCGCGATTGTCGAGGCGGTTCGCCGCGTGGTCGGCGATCGGATGAAGGACCTCGCCCGTCTCGAGCCCGTGTTCGTCAACGCCGGTATCGACAGGCGCCAGTCGGTTCGACCGATGGAATGGCACAGCTCGCCGCGCGACTGGGCCGAGCGCACCGACGTCTATCTGGAGGGGGCGACCGACCTCTTCGTCGAGGTCGCCCAGCGCGCGTTGGAGCGGGCGGGCCTCGCGGGGGATGAGATCGATGCGGTGGTCACGGTCTCGTCCACCGGGATCGCGACCCCGAGCCTCGAAGCGCGCGCCATGGGAAGGCTCGGCTTTCGACGCGACGTTCAGCGGATTCCCGTGTTCGGCCTGGGCTGCGCCGGCGGGGTGAGCGGCCTTGGCCTCGCCGCCCGCCTGGCGCAGGCGCAGCCGGGCTGCAAGGTGCTCTTTGTCTGCGTCGAGCTGTGCACGCTCGCGGCCCGGCACGACCAGCTCACCAGCGCCAACATCGTCGCGACGGCGCTGTTCGGCGACGGGGCCGCCGCATGCGTCCTTTCCACCCAGGGTGACGGGCTGACGATCGAGGGGGCGGCCGAGCACACCTGGCCCGACACCCTCGACATCATGGGCTGGCAGGTCGATCCGGAGGGGTTCGGCGTAATCTTCGACCGCTCGATCCCCGTCTTCGCGGCTGCTCACCTGCGCGAGGCCATGGAGGCAATGCTGCGGGGCCTCGGCCTCGGACTTGCCGACGTCGGGCGTTTCGTCTTCCACCCGGGCGGCGCGAAGGTGGTCGAGGCCGTGGAATCGGCGCTCGAACTGGGCCAGGGGGCCCTCGCCGAGGAGCGCGAGGTGCTGAGGGATCACGGAAACATGTCCGCCCCGACCGCCCTCTTCGTGCTCGAGCGCGTCCTCGCAGGCGCGCGTCAGGCAGGCCGGCTCGTCGTCGCGGCTCTGGGCCCCGGCTTTACCGCAAGCTGCGTTTCCTTCGCCCCGTGAGGCCGGCAGCCGGTCTCCTCGCCCTGGTGACCTTGCAGCGGCTCGGAGAGCTCGCCCTGGCGCGACGAAACACCCGGCGGCTCATGGCCAGGGGCGCGCAGGAGGTCTCGGCAGAGCATTATCCCCTGATCGTCGGACTCCATGCCGTCTGGCTGGCGGGTCTTTGGATCCGCGGGCGCCGGCGGCCGCTCAATCCCGGCTGGCTCGCGGCCTTCCTGACGCTGCAGGCGGCCCGCGGATGGGTTCTCGCAAGCCTGGGGGAGCGCTGGACGACCCGCATCATCGTCCTCCCCGACGAGCCCCTCGTGCGTCGTGGGCCCTATCGGCTGATCCCCCATCCCAACTACGCCGTCGTCGCCGGAGAGATGGCCGCCCTTCCCCTTGCCCTGGGCCTGCCCAGGTTCGCCGCAATCGCCTCGGCGGCGAACGCGTTCGTGCTGGCGATCCGCATCCGCGCCGAAGAGCGCGCCCCGGAGCAAGCGGCGATCAGACGAAGTGGTGGGCTCGAAGGCCAGACGACCTAGATTCAAAGACACACGCCAGCCGTTAAAGTCAGAGCCCCATGAACGCGCCCCTCGCCTCCCCGCCCGCCGCCGACCTGCCGGTCTGGAGTCTCGAAGACCTCTATGCCGGGCGGGAGGACCCGCGCATCGAGGCGGACCTTGCCGCCGCCGGCGAGCGGATGAATGAGATCGCAAGGCTGGAAGGGATGTTCATCACCGCGCGGGCCGACGCCCCCGCCCTTGGCCGGCTGATCGACGAAGCCGCGCGCCTCAGCGAAGCCGCCGCGAACCTCACCTGGGCGCTTAGCGCCTATGCCAGCCTCGGCGCAGCGACCGCGCGTGATGAGCCGGCATGGGGCAGATTCGACACCAACCTGCACACGCGCATCGCGGCCCTGTCGAGCGCGGCCGTCTTCCTGCCGCTGGAGCTCAATGCGCTCGAGGAGGCCGAGATCGAGGCGGCGCTCGCCGCGGTTCCCGCGGCCGCGCGCTGGCGGCCGTGGTTGCGCCGCATCCGCGCCGGACGCCCTCACGAGCTCGCAGCGGATCTGGAGCGCCTGCTGCTGGACAAGGCGCCGGCGACGGCGAACTGGGTCCGTCTCTACGACGAGACGCTGGGCCGGCTCACCACCGAGGTCGAGGGCGAACGGCTCACCCTGTCGGAAGCCCTGAACCGGCTCTCCGACCCCTCCCCCGATCGCCGGCGCGCCTCGGCGCAGGCGCTGGCCGTCGCCCTGGGCGAACGCGCCGACCTGCTCGGCCTCTGCCTCAACACCGTGGCGTTCGATAAGCAGGTGGAGGACCGCTGGCGGCGCTTCGCCAATCCCGCCGCCTCCCGGCACCTGGCCAACGAGGTCGACGCGGAAGCGGTTCAAGCGCTGGAGGCGGCGGTGGCCGGGACCTACGGCTCCCTTTCCCACCGCTACTATGCGCTCAAGGCGCGGGCGCTCGGGCGCGAGCGGCTCGATCACTGGGATCGCAATGCGCCGCTCTTCGAGGCCGCGCACAGGATCTATGACTGGCGCGAGGCGCGGGGGATCGTGCTGGACTCCTTCGCGACTCTGGCGCCCGGCCTTGCCGACCGCGCCGCCGTATTCTTCGAAAAGCCCTGGGTCGACGCTCGGCCACGGCCCGGCAAGCAGTCGGGCACCTTCTCCCATCCGGTGACGGCGCCTCGCCACCCGTATGTCATGCTCAACTACATGGGCGAGCGGCGCGATGTGCTCACCCTCGCCCACGAGCTGGGCCACGCCGTGCACCAGACCCTGGCGGCGCCCAACGGCACCCTGCTGGCCTCGACCCCCCTGACCCTGGCGGAGACCGCGTCCATCTTCGCCGAGGGGCTGGTGTTCGAGCGGCTGCTGGGCGAGGCCCGCGGTGAAGATCGCAAGGCGCTGATCGCAGGACGGATCGAGGACGGCCTGAACACCGTCACCCGCCAGATCGCCTTCCACCGCTTCGAAAGCAGGTTCCACGCGGGGCGGCAGGAGGGAGAGCTCTCACGCGAGGCGATCGAGGCGATCTGGCTGGAGGTGATGGGCGAGAGCCTTGGCCCGGCGATCACGCTCAATCCGGGCTACGAGACCTACTGGGCCTATGTCAGCCATTTCGTGCACGCACCCTTTTATGTCTACGCCTACGCCTTCGGACACCTGCTCGTCGAAGCTCTGATGGCCGCCCGGCGCAAAGACCCGGCAGGCTTTGCGCCGCTCTACGAGACGCTGCTGGCGGGCGGCGGGACGCGGACCTATGTCGAGGCCCTGGCGCCGTTCGGCCTCAACCCGCGCGACCCGGATTTCTGGCGCCTGGGGCTCTCGCGGCTGGAGGCGCTCGTGGACGAACTCGAGACGCTCGTTTGAGCTGACATGGCGAGGGATCCTGAACGAGACCGGCTCTCCGGCCGGGTGGCCAGGTTCGCGCGCGTCGGGGCGGGCCTTTCCGGCGCGGCGGCGACCATTGGCGCCAACGCCATCTTCGGCGCCGGCGACCTGGACGCGCGAAACGCCCGGGCGATGAAGGAGGCCCTGGGCCGCCTCAAGGGACCGGTGATGAAGGTGGCGCAGATCATGGCCACCATTCCCGACCTGCTCCCGCCGGAATTCGCCGAAGAGTTCACCCAGCTGCAGACCAACGCCCCGGCCATGGGACCGGCCTTCGTCCGCCGCCGCATGGCCGCCGAACTGGGCGTGCAGTGGCAGAAGCGCTTCGGGTCCTTCGATCTGCATCCCGCCGCCGCCGCGTCCCTCGGCCAGGTCCACAAGGCTGCGGCCGCCGACGGGACGCCCCTGGCGGTCAAGCTGCAGTATCCGGAGATGCAGAGCGCGGTGGAGAGCGACCTCGCCCAGCTGCGCGCCTTCATGAGCGTGGTCCGGCGCCTCTACGCCTCCCTCGACACCCGCGAGGTGGTGGAGGAGCTCGGCGCGCGATTGCGCGAGGAGCTGGACTACGACCGCGAGGCCAAGGCGATGGACCTCTACCGGACCTTCTTCGCCAGCCGCGACGACATCCACATCCCCGAGCCGATCGCCGACCTCTCCACCGGCCGCCTGCTGACCATGACCTGGCTCGACGGCGATGGGCTCCTGGCGGTGAAGTCGGCCGACCAGGAGACGCGCAACCACGTCGCGAGGATCCTGTTCGAGGGCTGGTGGACGCCGCTGATCCACATGGGGATCATCCACGGCGATCCGCACCTGGGCAACTACAGCTTCGCCGACGGCGGGCGGCGGCTCAACCTGCTGGATTTCGGCTGCATCCGGATCTTTCCCCCGGCCTTCGTCGGGGGCGTGGTCAAGCTGTTCCACGCCATGTCGACCGGCGACAAGGCCGGCGAGGCGGACGCCTATCGCGCCTGGGGTTTCAAGGACCTCTCGCAGGACCTGATGGACGTCCTGGGGATCTGGGCGCGGTTCATCTACGCCCCGCTGCTCGACGACCGCGTCCGCACCGTCGCCGACGGCGTCGCCCCCTCACACTACGGCCGGCGCGAGGCGTTCCAGGTCAAGCAGGCCCTCGACCAGAAAGGCCCCGTGACCATCCCCCGCGAGTTCGTCTTCATGGACCGCGCGGCGATCGGCCTGGGGGCGGCGTTCCTGCACCTGGCCGCGGAACAGAACTGGCGGCGCTTGTTCGAGGCGTCCCTGGAGGGTTTCAGCGAGGCGGCGCTTGCCGAGCGTCAAGCCAAGGCGCTGGCGGCCGCGGGGTTCTGAGGGGGCTTTCCCAACCTCGAAGAACGCGCTCCACCCTGTCCGCTGGTACGCCGGCGTCCCGCCGGCTCTTCCTCTTTTTCGAGCCGGCCCGATCGGAAGAGAAGGGAGAGAAGAGCCGGCGAGACGCCGGCGGTCCCAAAGAAAGAGCCGGCGAGGACGCCGGCGCTCCGTGTGTTCGCGACGAAGGTCGGAGCTCCCCTCACTCCCGATGGGGATTGGGGCTGAACTCGGCGAGTTTGCCTTCGACGCCGTCCCACTGATCCGCGTCGGAGGGCGGAGTTCCTTTGTAAGTGATGTTGGGCCACACGCGGCTGTACTGGTCGTTGAGCTTCACCCAGTCGGGCGTGCATCGAGCATCGGAATCCGGGACGATGGCGTCGACGGGGCATTCGGGTTCGCAGACCCCGCAGTCGATACATTCCTCGGGATGGATCACCAGCATGTTTTCGCCGGCGTAGAAGCAGTCGACGGGACAGACTTCCACGCAGTCCATGTACTTGCACTTGATGCAGGCCTCGAGAACGACATAGGTCACGGCGAGAACTCCGGGACTTCGCCGCGGCTGACCGCGATGCCCAGCTGAAGGCTCTGGGCGATCATTTGCGACCTGGCGACGAAGAGGGCAGCCGCTGGCGGCGGACAGAGCTCCTCCGCCGTCTGCCGGAAAAGCCCCAGCCAGCGCGCGAAGTGGTCTCCGCCGATCTCGGTCAGGCGCGCATGCACGACCATCGGCGTTCCCTTGAACCTCCCGGTCATCAGCAGGACCGACGACCAGAAGTCGCACAGCTTGGCGAGGTGCGCGTCCCACTCGCCCTCGATCTCCCGCTCGAAGATCGGTCCCAGCGCCTCGTCGGCGCGGACGCGCGAATAGAAGGCGTGCACGACCTCGCGGATCATCGGCTCGGTCACGCCCACATGGACGCCCGGCCCGATGCGCGGGCGAAGCGGTTCGGTTTGGCTCATGACGGCTGTCAGTTGGAGGCGAGGGCCCCGGCATTCAATCCGGCATTTTCCCCGTGGCCGACAACCAGCGGGAGACGGTGGTCTGATGCTCGTCGAGGCGTTGGCCCGGCAGATGGGAGACGTCGAGCCAGTTCGGCAGGGCGGTCTCAATCGAGAAGTTCGACGTGGGCCGGAAGAAGGCGGGCTCGTCGAAGGAGCCGACGGTCAGGTCCATGCGCTGTGAATCGAGATACCGGAACCCAAGGGGCGTGCCGCAGCTCGAGCAGAACGGCCGCCGGGCGATCGGCGAGGACTGATACCAGTCCGGTTCGGACGCCCACGTCACATTGGCGGCCGGGACGTTCTTGAAAGCGATCGAAACGCCGCCCGTCGCGCGGCGGCAATAGCCGCAGTGGCAGAGATAGGCCTCGTCGTTGTCGATCGCGACGCTGTAGCGGATGCGGCCGCATTGGCAGCCGCCGGTCATGGTGGGCATGGCGGGCCTCCTTGAACGAAAGTGAACGCAGGAGAGCGCGGCGGGCAAGGCCGCCGTCTCCCTACTTCCCCGTGAAGGTTGGCTTGCGCTTGGCGAAGAAGGCGTCGACGGCCTCCCGGTAGTCCTCGGTCAGGGTGCTCAGAAGCCATTGATCGGCGTCCATGTGCATGACGGCGCGGTCCAGGGCGCCGGCGACCTGGTCGATGCTCTTCTTGATCATCTGCACCGCATTGGGAGGAAGGGCCGCGTATTCCTCGGCCATGGCCCGCGCCGCCGCGTCCAGCTGCTGGCGCGGCGCGACGAGGTCGACGAAGCCCCACCGCTCCAGGGTGGCGGCGTCGAACAGCCTCCCGGTCATGATCATCTGCTTGGCCCGCGCCGGGCCGACGAGTCGCACGCAGACCGGCAGGGCCTGCCACATCAGGTTCATGCCCAACTTTACCTCGCCATAGCCGATGCGCGCATCGTCCGAGCCGATCCGGAAGTCGCACGCCGAGGCGATGCAGGCGCCGGCGCCCGTGGCGACGCCCTGCACCGCGCAGATGGTCGGCTGGGGGATCTCCTGGATCGAGCGGATCAGCTGGGCGCCGAACGCCGCGCCGCGGCGGCGCATGAGGATCGAGGCCGCCGGACGCGCGCTGGGCGGGGCGGCGAGGTCGGCGCCCACGGAAAAGTCGGCGCCTTCCGCGCGAAAGATCACAACGCGCGTCTCTTCGTCCTGGATGAACTCGCGGCTGATCCGTTCCAGCGCCTGCATCATCTCTAAGGTGACGGCGTTGCGCCGCCCCGCACGGTTGAGGGTCACGGTCGCGACATGCCCTTCGCGCGCCAGATCGATGATCGCCACGTCCATCCCTCCCCGTTCTTGATCGGCTTACCGCCTGCCGCCCGACCGCCCAAACGTCGAGTCGCAATCTGGTGGCTGGGCTACAGCACTCCCTCATCTCAACCGCGGAGGATCCAAACGAAGGGCGGCCAGCCACAATCAAACCGACTTCAGCCAGCGGGCCGCCGCGTCGGCGCTATCTTCGGGTTTCGTGTTGAGGGCGATCGAAGCGCTCGGTGCGGCTTTGCGCACGGCGTTTATGAGGACTTCGAAGAGCTGCAGGTTGCTTGGCGGCACGCGAACGCCGGCGCCGATCACGACGCACTCGTATGGCTTGGACGCAGCCTGCTTCTCGAGCGCGGCGCCCGCGGTTCCGTCCGGCCGGATCAAGCAGAGATCCGCGCCCCATCCCCGGTCGGCCATTGCCTGCATCGCGATCGCAATGCCCGCATGAATTTTCTCCGCATTCATCCCAGGCGGCAGCGCGGGATCGGAGTAGTCGACCGTTTCCGGTTCCAGTCCGACGAACAGAACCTGCGACGTCATGCACTCACTCCTCTGTAGAATCATCACAACTCGGCAGCAGCAATGGTGAACTGTACGCCTGTCAGCGGGTTCCCGACTCCGGCGTTAAGGTCGAGACGCGCCTCCGGGCGGTCAGAAGCGCATGAGCCATGTGAGCTCGCGGAGTATCAGGCGGACCAGGCGAGCGCGGCGTGCTTGAGCCAGGGGGTGAGGCGGACGCGGATCAGCCAGAAGACCATGACGCCCACCACCAGGAACTGAGGGAAAAGCAGCAAGGCGTCCGGCGCATGTTTGAGTGCCGGCAGGAGCCGCGGCAGTCCGTTGGTAGAGGCCGATCCCGTGGCGAGGGTCAGCCCCAGGCACATCCGCCACAGGTGCCGCGCGATCCTCCGCGCGCCCGAGATCCCGCCAGCCAGCACCAGCCTTGCATCGGCGATCGCCGCGATGGCGAGCACGGCGGTGAAACAGTAGATCGCGATGAGCACAGGCCCCTTGATCGCGACAGTGCTCTTGATCACGGGCGGCAAACCAGCCGCCAGCTCAAAGGACAGGATCGCGAAGGGCGCGAAGAGACTGAGGGCGATGACGAGCGCGATCCGTTCGGGACGGCCGATCACGCCCTCTCTGCGGCGGACGGTCATCCACGCCGTCACGACGAGATAGGCCACGAACACCGCGATAAACAGATTGACGAGGTCGGGGAGCACGACGCCCAGCCAGGCGGCGAACGCCGCCATCACCAGCATTGAAGCGAAGAAGACGGTCCCGGCCGTGCGGTGCAGGCGCCCGCCCTTGCGGGCGAACAGGGTGACCATCCCCGAGACGAAGGCTGCCACCCCGCCGCCGACGTGCAGGACATAGGCGAGCGTCGTCGTGGCGTGAAACACGACACCGCCGATGGACGAAGCCATGGTCGCAGTCGTCATGGTCGCCTCGAGGCCGATGCGTCCAAACCTGTCTATTCTAGACGCAGTTCGCGACGGATCTCCAGGTTCACTCCCCTACCAGGTGTCCTCGATCGCGCGCACCTTGATATCGCCCGGGCTAGTCGGCAGAGCCAGATGGCGCTGCCTCAAGCAATGAGTGACGGAAAGACTGTTAGTCAACAAAAACAAATACAGTAACGTCATTTTTTGCCTGCCCACATATACAGCGACGCACATGTTTTCTTATTTTATTGAGCACGAGCAGCTAAACTGCAGATTTTCGGTCGCCGCCCCAGGCACAGTGGGGCTTGGTTTGTCAAAACCAAACGTGACAGAGCCCGGGCTCGCCGAACGGAGTTGCTTGAGCAACGCGTCGGCACGGTGCAGAAGATCAGCAGGAGTCGCGTTTTCGATTGCAATCTTCTGATTTACCGTCAATCGGAAGGCATATTCCAACGCACCCTTTGGGTCTGCTTGAATCAAGTCTGCAATTTGCTTTGCAACAGCTGGGTTGTTCCTGACACTATGGTAAAGCGCGTTGAACCCCTCGGGCGAAAGGCTCTGGGACTGTTTGGGCAATGGAAGCACAGTCATGGCAAATCTCCTCCCTCTGTCCATAATAGTACATATCTTCGCTGCAAAGGCGAGAGCGGTCAATTCTCGCTAGTGAATGAGTGACTTCGGTCACAAGCCAGCAGAATAAATGCACAAATTCATCGGCTTAGCGTATAGGCTGGGGCGAGCTCGGGAGATCCTGGCCCGGCCCTCTACTTTGCGGCCTTACCCGTCCGGGTCCCCTTCGCCAGGCGCGCTTCAACCGTCGCGATCATTGCTGCAAAGCGTGGATGATCGCGGATCGGGTCGAGGTCGGGATCGGCCTTCATGTGATCCAGCCACATACGGTCCGCCGCGCCCAGGAGCTCCTGGAGGACCTCCACCGCGCCGTCGGCGTCCTTCAGGTAGGCGCTCAACGCGCAGGCGATGTTGTAGCGCATGACCATGTTGTGCGGGTCGATCAGCAGGGCGCGGCGAGCCCAGTCCCGCGCCTCTACCGCATTGCCCAAAAACGCGAGGGCGAAACATCCCGTGGCCATGGCCGAACCGTTGCTCCGGTCCTCGGCCACAGCTTTCGCAGCCCGAGTGCGCGCCACTTCGGCCGCGCGTCGAGCGGACGCGTTATCACCGAGCGCCGCGTGACAGGTGACAAGTAACATCGGAGAGGAGAAGTCGGTCTCCGACAGGTCAGTCGTCTTCTGGTAGTGTCGGACGGCCTCCCCAAAATTTCTCTGGTGCATGTAGAGCAGCCCGACGTCCTTGTTCGCCTCCCAGGAATCGGGGTCGAGCCGAAGTGCGATCTCCAGCTCCGCGAAGGCCTCGTCGCGTTTGCCCTGGTTGCTCAGGTGGCGCGCCCTCACCGCGTGAGCTTCGGCCAGGTCGGGATCCAGCGAGAGCGCCCGTTCGGCTGCAGTCAGGCCGTTGTCGCCGCCTCTGCGGTAGTTGAAGTGCAGGACACTCTGGGAAAGCGCCATCAGCGCCCAGGCGTGAGCGTAGTTCGGATCGATCCTAGTCGCGCGATCGGCGAGATCTATGATGGCCTCTTCCCGCCGGGGATCGCCCTCATTTCCGCTGGCCCTGTGCTGCCGGGCCATGAGGTAGAGATCGTAGGCCTCGGGGCTGGCGGTCCCGCGGGTTTCGATCGCCTTCTTCTCTTCCGGAAGAAGCCTCAGCTTGAGCGCCGCGACGACCGCCTGGGAAATCTCGTCCTGAATGGCGAAGATGTCCGTCAGGTCCCGGTCCCAGCGTTCGGCCCAGAGGTGGGCGCCGCTGGCGACGTCGATGAGCTGGGCGGTGATGCGCACGCGATTGGCCGCCTTGCGCACGCTGCCCTCCAGCACATAGGCGACGTTGAGTTCACGGCCAGCCCGACGGACATCGGCGGCTTTGCCCTTGAAGGTGAAGGAGGTGTTGCGCGCGACGACCGAGAGCGCCGAGACCTTGGACAAATCGGTGATGATGTCCTCGCTGATCCCGTCGCTGAAATACTCCTGCTCTGGATCGGCGCTCATGTTGTCGAACGGGAATACACAAATGGACAGCCGGGGCGCGGGGGGTGCGGCGAGCGCGGCCACGGGCAAGACCCCGTGGCCGCTGACCAGCTCGGCGACACTGGCGACAACCGACTTCCACGCCGGATGCTCCTGGTCCCCTGCCCAGTCCGGCAGGTCGATGCACCGGATCTGATCGAAGGGCATCGGCAGGGCCGCGCCGTCGATCCTGATCTGGACCAGCTTGTTGTCCGCCCGGCCCTTGCTCGCTTCAGATCGCACCCAGACGGACTGGACTGCCTCAGCCGACCAGATCACCACGACGGCCCTGACCGCCTGGAGGCGCTCGGCGATCACATCGGCATAAGCTCGGTGGGGCGGCAGCTCGTTGTCGCGCCACACGCCATAGCCCAAAGCCTTGAAGGCCGCCGAGACCTTCTCTGCCTCGTTCGCCCTCGCGTGGGCGCAGGAAACGAAGATGTCCGACATCGGAAAGCGGCCACCCCTCAAGTGCGCTGACACGCTTAGGGCAGCAGATATGTACGTCAACGGGCGAAGAGGAGGCCGACCTCGATCCTGCGCGTGCGGACATGGGGCGGTCCGTCAGGCTGCGCCGTGGGCGATCTCCGGCGCGGACCGGATGTGCAGGGTCGCTTCGAAGTTTGAAAAACACAGGCTGGCGGAAGGACTGCCGTGTCGGCGCGCCTTCGGAGGACGGGAAATGATCCGTAGAGACAGACCAGGTGCAATCAACGTGACCGTTTCGGTCGCAGCCTTCGCCCTGCTTCTTGCATCGGCGCCTGCCGCATTCGGCGAGGAGATCAGTGGGATCATCACCGCCCGCGACGGTCCCGACATGGTGGTGACCGACAGCGCAGGCGCCCAGACCACGATCACGCTCACCGACGCGACCAGGGCCATATCGAGGGGCGGAACGTTCGGGCTGGCGCGCGACGAGCTGGCGGTCACCGACCTGATCAATGGCCTGCCGGTGACCGTCGAGGTCGCCAGGAACGGGGAAGCTGTCGTCGCCACCGAGGTCAAGTTCAGGGGAAGCGACCTGAAGACCGCGCGGCAGGTCCAAGCCGGCACCGCCCAGGCGCATTCGAAGGCCCGGGAGAAGGCGGCCGAGCTCGAAGCGAAGAACGCCGAGTTGCGAAAGCGCATGGCAGAAGCCAACGAGTATGTCGTGAAGGGCCATGCCGCCGTGTACTTCGCAACCGGCAGCGCCAA
>DASXGQ010000238.1:0-42862 GCA_036488995.1 Caulobacteraceae bacterium | reverse complement strand
GCTCAGCGAGGCGCAGTGGCGGCAGGTGAGCGAGGCGGCCCTGGCCCTCTTCGCCCGCGGTCAGGCGCTGGCCGCCGAGCGCGGCCTGATCCTGGCCCACACCAAGTATGAGTTCGGTATCGACGCCGAAGGAACCATCCGCCTCGCCGACGAGATCCACACCCCCGACTCCAGCCGCTACTGGCGGGCGGACACCTATCCGCAGCGGCTCGCCGCCGGCGAGCGCCCGGACAGCTTCGACAAGGACGTGATCCGCGCCTGGGTCGCCGCGCGATGCGATCCGTACAAGGATGATATCCCGGAAATCCCCCCGGAGCTGATCTGGAAGACCGCGCTGACCTACGTCGAGGCCCACGAGGCGATCACCGGGCGCGCGTTCGAGCCGCCCAGGCCCGCGCCGCCGGTGCACGAGCGCGTACTGGCGGCTCTGGGGGATTTCCACGAGCGTTGAGATCCAACGGGGCGCAAGCTGACCGCGGATGACGCCCGCCCGCAGGACCGTTTCCGCGTCAGCCGAGAAGGCAAGAAGCTTCCCGCTTAAGATTCGTCCCGGTCGATCGTAAGCTGGCGAAAATCAATCAATGACGGATCGGGTGGGACCGCCAATGATCTCGCGTCGCGAAACGCTGATAGCCATGGCCGGCGCCCCGGCCGGTCTTGCCGCAGGCGCCTCTTTGGCTCAGACGCAGCCGCTTGGCCGCGCGGACTTCGAGGTTTCGGGGGCCTATTTCAACGCGGCGTCGATGCACCCCATGCCGCTCCGGTCAGCGGCGGCGATCCGTGCTTTCACCGCCAGCCGGACGGATCCGACGATCGAGCTGCCCGCTCCGGATGCGCGCGGACTGTTCGCCAGACTGGTCAACGCCACGCCCGCCGAAATCGCCTTCGTGCCCTCGACGACCTATGCCGAGAACCTCGTCCTGGACACCCTCGGCCTCAAGCGAGCTGGTCCGCCATCTCGGATCGTGACTGACGTCCTCCACTTCGACGGCTCGCTGTACATGTATCAGGAGTTGTCCCGGCGCGGCCTGGACGTCGTGGTGCTGCCCATGACCGCCGGAGGCGGCGTCGATCTAGGCCGGCTGGAGACAGCGCTCAGCGGAAGCCGCTCGGGCGCCCAACTGGTCGCCATTTCCCTCGTCTCGATGGTGAACGGCTTCGAACACGACCTTCCGGCCGTTTGCGAGATAGCCCATCGCAAAGGCGCGCTCGTCTACGTGGATGCTGTCCAGGGCGCCGGCGCCGTGCCCATCGATGTGCGGGCTTCGGGCGTGGATTTTCTCGCGGCGTCCACCTTCAAGTGGCTGATGGGCGACTTCGGCTTTGGGTTTCTCTACGTGTGCAAGGACCTGCTGCCCAAGCTGCAGCGCGACGAATTCGGTTTTCGCCAGTTCGGCAGCTTCGACTACCACATCTTCGCAACCGATCCCCCCGCGGCCCGGCCCTTCGACGTCACCCCGGACGACGACACAGCAACGGGGCGCTTCGAGATCGGCACCCTGGGCCTGGCGGCCAAGTGTGCGGCCGCCGCGTCGATCGAGATGATACTGGCGAGCGGCGTGGAAGAGCTTCAGCGCCGTCGCCAACCCCTCATCGAGACCATCCGCTCGCAGCTCTCGAAGCGATACCAGGCCCTCACGCCGAGCGCCTCGAAGTCTCCCATCATCGCCTTTGCGCTACAGGACGCCGACGCCAAGCTCGGCAAACGACTGAAGTCGGCCGGCGTGACGATCGCCCTCTATGGCGATCGGTTTCGCATCTCCCCGTCCGTCTACAACAGCCCTGGCGACGTCGAGCGCCTGCTCGATATTCTGCTCGGCTGAGGCGGAGGGAACGGACTCAGCACGGCGCTCGACCCAAAGCGGAAATTCGCGCCTGGCCGCGCTGCGGACGCAAATTCGGCCCGCCGCCTTGCCGTGCGGTCTCGAACGGATAATCGTCTAGGCTGTAGCTGCGCTGGGGGAGAGCGGTGGCTGACGATCTGATCAAGGGCCTGGGCGGCGGCGAGGCCGACGATGAAGCTGTCGAGAGCCAGGTCGGCGAAGCGCTGGCGGCTGCGTTCGCGGTCGACCAGGCCAGGCACGACCCCGACGTTGCGCGCGCGGCGATCGACTTCCTGAAGGCGCAGACCCTCGAGATCGAGGAGCAGCGCGCCTTTCGCCTCAGCCGGATCCAGGGTCAGTCGCGCGAGGGCAAGCTGCGCCGCTTCGGCCTGCGCCTGCGCAACGGCATGCAGATTTTTCTCGCCCTGGCGGCGACCGTGATCGGCCTGGGCGTCCTGGTCATGCTCTACGACGCCTTCGCATCGCGCTCCGTGGTGGTCGACGCGTTCAAGGCGCCCCCGGCGCTCGCCAGCCGCGGGCTGACCGGCGACGTGGTGGCCGTGGGCGTGCTCGACGCGCTGCAGAAGATGCAGGAGGTCACACGCACGTCAGACAAGGGCCTGAACACGCGTGGCGCGTGGGCGTCCGACATCAAGGTCGAGGTGCCCGAGACCGGCGTCTCGATCGGCGAGATCAACCGGATGCTGCACGAGCGCTTCGGCCACGACCTGCACATCGACGGCGAGCTGGTGCAGACCGACGCGGGGGGCCTTGCGCTCACCGTGCGCGGGGAGGGTTTTCCCGCAGCCACCTTCACCGGCGGTCCCGGTGACCTCGGCAAGCTGACCGTCCAGGCGGCCGAATACGTCTACGGCCGCTCCCAGCCCAACCGGTATGCAGCCTATCTCGAGAACGAGAACCGCAACGCCGATGCGGTCGCCTTCCTGCAACGCGCCTTCCCCCGCGCCAGCAGCGACGAGGAGCGGGCGCGGCTGGCGAACAGCTGGGGCAACGCCTACGTCGGGTTGTTTCAACCCGTCCCGGCCATCGAGAAGTACCGTCTGGTCATGGCCTTGTCGAAGCCCAGGTCCGAGCGTTGGTGGGCGACCTGGGACAATCTGGTGGGCTCGCGCGCCGCGATCGACGAGGAGGCCGCCTGGCGGGAGGGCCGCGCCATGCTGCAGGCCGCGGCGGCCGCGCCGAAGCGCGAGCAACCCCGGCTGCGCATCCTGAATAACCCCGCCCAGATGACCTGGGACCTGCCGCTCGAGTTGGCTGCAAATCTGGGGGCGGCGAAGCTGAATGGTGGCGCCGGTGCGTCATCAGTCCTCGTCGCTCCGCAGTTGGCGGACGCCTACGCCTGGATGCACGATCCCGCGAACGCGGCGCGCTACATCGTCGCCAGCGACCCTGACGACCCGACGACCAAGGCCGAGGTCCTGCTGCTGCAGGGCTACGCGACCCTGGACCGCGGCGATGCCGCCGGCGCCGTCGCGCCGCTGGAGGCCTTCTACAAGGCGTGGGCGGCCGATCCGAACCTGCAGTACGCCTATCCCAACCAGGCCTGCTTCGCAGGTCTCGCCTATGGCCTGGCCGGACGCTTGGCGGAGGCCGAGGCCGTGTTCAAGCGCGTCGGCGTCCAGTCGCTCTGCTACGCCTTCCACGGCGACGTGCTTGTTCACGCGGGCGACGTGGCGGGGGCCGAGCGGGTCTGGGCCGAGGGGCTGAAGGCCGGTCCGGACCTGCCCCCGATCCCGCTGCACCGGGGCCTGTTCGAACTCGCCCAGGGCGACCTGAAGTCGGCCGAAACCGACGTCTCCGCCGCCGCGGCCAAGGCCCCGCACTGGGCCGACCCCTGGAAGGCCTGGGGCGACGTGCTGGCGCGCGAGGGCCGCTGGAAGGACGCGCTCGCCAAGTACGACGAGGCGCTGAAGTCCGCCCCGGCCTGGGCCGAGCTGCGCCAGGCTCGCAACGCGGCGGCCCGGCATAGGAGCTGACGTCCCGAAAGGCGGGTTTCCACCCGCGGCCCTTCGGAATGTCTGCTTCCGGGTACGTGGCGCGGGCGACCGTTGACGTCAGCTTTTCGCGAGCGTGATCAAGACCGCTCGCGACCCATCTCGGACATTCGGCTTCAGCGTGGCGCAGGCGCCTGATACGACCTGCGCACGAGTCGGGGGCGCACGATGGACATCCACAAACCGAAGCCGTTCCATGGCTGGCGCGAGTTCCTGAAAGAGTACGGCATCATCGTCCTGGGGGTGCTGACGGCGCTCGCGCTGGAGCAAACGGTCGAGTGGCTCCACTGGCGCGGCGAGGTCCGGGAGACACGTGCGGCGCTACGGCAGGAAATCGCGCACGACCTGGGCGCTCTGGAGTCCCTGAAGACGGAGAACAGCTGCATCGGGCGGCGGCTGGACGCCCTGAACACTTGGGCGGCGGCAGGCGATCGCCAGCTCGCACGCCCCTCGCAAACCCCCCTGCTGTGGACCATCCGGAGCAGCGTATGGGACGTGGCCAAGACGGGACAGGTCGCGTCGCACTTCCCACTCGAAGAACGGCTCAGCTACGCGCGGATGTACGACCTCCTCACCAACGAATGGAGTTTCATTCAGGGCGAACGCGCTGCTTGGGAGCGCATTGATGCGCTGGCGAACTCCGGGGTGCGTGACGCCGATCACCTGGTGCGGTTGCGCGACGCCGTGGCCGACGCACGGGAGTTGGGGCGCATCCGGTTTAACAACCACGTCTATGTCGATCCGGCAGCGGACGAACTCGGGATCAAGCCCGAGAAGATCGTCCCGCCCCCGGGCCGCGCCTTGGACAACCTGTGCGAGCCCATCTAGGCGGCTTCGGCGGGGCGCGGGCGGCCGGTAACGTCAGCTTTCAGCCAACGCGACCAAGACCGCTTCCGACCCCATAGCTGCCCTTGGGCAGGCTCAGGGCCACGCCGTGGGTGGCGAAGGAACTGTTTCCTCGGCATCCTTAGAGTAGCGTCGGCGCGCCAGCGTCCGCTAGTGTTCAGCGGACGGCGCGAGCCCTAGGTCGGCTTATTCCAAAGAAGGGGCCCCTTCGGCGTCACGGCTAAGCAGTGCTGCATCGACCGGGAAAACAGCAGGTGGACTTCCATGACATCTAAAGTAGACACTTGGTTCGACCCCTCGCCGGATGACCCCCGCATCGTCGCAGCGTTGGCAGCGCAAAAGCGATTGCTGAACGTACCAGCAACTGAGGCAGCGGCGATGATGGACGAAATGCTCGCTCCGAACGCTGTAGTGAACGCGCCAATCAACCGGGTGGTTGGTCGCGACAGCGTCATTGAACGAGTCCGCGCTGGCCAGATCGCCTACGAGCCGAACGCCGTCCGCAATATCGAGTTTGCTGGCGTGCGAGGCGATCACGTCATCATCATGGGTGAGGAGGTGGTGCATCCCACGGATGACACTCCGCACGCCGGGAGGATAGTGCGCCGCCGTTTTACCGACATCTGGGGAGAATCGCAGGGTTACTGGAGGCTCCAGGCACGTCAGTCCACGATCGTGTCAGCAGAGTAACCGGTCCGCTAGCCCCCAGTCTCGCCGGTCACAGACCCCGCTTCTCGGCAGACGCCAACGGGCACTTTCGACCCTAAGCGGACCTACACGGTCGTGTCTGGTATGGTTGGAATTGGAACGTGTAATCTTCGACGTCACTTCTGGAGGGCGTTGCCATGCAGGAAGAAATTCGTGAGATCGAACAACGCAGGTTGACCGCGCTTGTTAGCGGCGACCTAGAAACGGCGGATGCCTTGCACGCCGATGACTTTCAACTCATCACGCCTCAAGGCGAGGCCATGTCAAAGCGGAGCTATCTCGACGCAATCCGAACCGGGATGCTTCGATATGATGTCTGGCAGCCAGGTGAAATTGAAGTGCGCCTGAACGGCGATGGCGCGGTAATCCGGTATCAAGCGAAACTGGGTAATACATGGGCCGGCCAGTCCTATCCACCGCGCGACTTCTGGCACACCGACTACTACGAAAAACGCGATGGATCTTGGCGCGTAGTTTGGTCCCAAGCCACCGAAGTTCGGTAGGCCTGACAATCAATTGGGATCTGATAGGAGACCATCCCGAGGGCGACTTCGATCCATGCAGACGGAAAGCGGACCTAATGGTCCTCCAGACACAGGGCCGCTTCTATACGCCGGATCAACCGCTCCCGCAGGGCGGGGCTGAACCCCCACGCCTCGGCCAGCGCGAAGGCGCGGAGGATGGGCAGGTAGGGCGCAATCGCCGCCGCCAGCGCCGCGGGAGACATGCCGGCCTGCCGCGCATACCCGGACTGCACGGCTGCATTGAGCGCGCGTGGTCTTTCCGGATCCTCGTAGTCGTCGGGGATGAACTCGGTAAACGTCAGGTGGCTGCGTCCCAGGTCGAGGACGGCGGGCGCGCGGACAGCGCCTGTCCAGTCGACGATCCTCGGACCCTCCGCGGTCATGATCACGTTGCCGCAGTGAAGGTCGCCATGGCAGAGACCGTCCCCCGGCTGCAGCCGGTCAATCAAGGCGAGGACGCCGGCGGCGATGTGCTCCGGAATCCTGCCGCCGGAACCCCGCGCCGCAGCGTCGACCCAGTCGCGCAGGAGCAGCGCCTCAGAGGGCGGCGGCGTCTGGTGAACGGACATGTAGAGCGTCACCAGGATCGCGCCCGCCTGCTCGGGCTTCATGACCCCGGTCCGCAGGAGCTGCAGTAGGGTCGGCCCATCAAGCCGCTGCAGAATGAAGCCGAAGCGCCCGTCGAGCGTCACTTCGTCGAACACCTCCGGGGCCGGGCCGCCGGCGGCGAAGATGGCGCGGGTCTTTCGCGCCTCGTGCCAGGCGAGCCTCCGCGGGACGCCGGCCTTGAACAGTTTCAGAACCTGACCAGGCGCCCATGCGTGGACGTCCGCCATCGCCCCTTCGCCGATCTTCTCCCCCAAGGAACCCTGCATCGCCCGTACTCCGCAGCCCGTTCAATCGGCGTTAGATCGCCCGGGGATGGCGGGCCTTGCAAAGCAAGTTGAGTTGGTTTGTAGTGGCCTTGTGGCGCTGGCGCGCTCGCGCCCGACCGCCTTCCTGGAACCACCGTGGGATTGTTTGCGAAGTCCGCTAGAGTTGGACACGCCAAGTTATAGCGCACGCGCGGAGCCAAGCGCCCAAGTCTACTCCCCACCCTGCAGGCGCCTGGCCAAACACCGAGCCGTCGCCGACGTCCTTCAGTTGACGCTGGGCCCCGGCTCTTTGGAAGCAGCAAATAATACGGGCGACGCCGGGAGGAGGCGCCGCCCGTAAGTTGTAAGTCAACGCTTCGCCTCGGCGAGCCGGACCATCGGCGAGTTGATCTGGGCAACCGCTCGTTCGAGCGCCTGGACCTTGCAGGCCCTGTAGGCGCGGGCGATTTCCGCCATCATCACGCCGGCGGCCGGTGGGCCGCTACAGGCGAGGGAGGCCGCCGCGGAGACACGCTTCAGCAGCTTGTCGGCGTCGGCTTCCCGGTTGAGGTCGAGATCGCCAATCGGCACGCGGACCGTGACCGGCGAACCGTTCTGCTTGGGCTCCGCCGAGACGGAGCCCGACGCCGCGCCAAGCACCAGGGCGACCACAACGAAGGGGATATTTTGAGACAACGTCTTCACTCCAGAGGTGCGGGCCGGAATGGCCTCGCCTGGAGCTGATTGGACGCCGCCTGTCCGCTTGCGGCGCGGCGGCCGACCTGATGGATCGCCGATGGTTTGCCTACGGCGTATGATAATTTGACGATTTAGGGGCGGCCCTGGGGCGAGCGTGACCTTGACCGCGCGTGCGAAGTCTGCGTAAGGCCATTATATGGCAAATTTTACCAGTCCCGTCCTGCGCGGGTGAGCCGCGCCGCCTGAGCAAAGGAGGTCGCCAGATGCTAGACGCGTTTACAACCGCGCTTCGCCGCACTGGCGCGCTTACCTACTGACCGGGCTGAGCTGATACCGACAACCTGACGGTTTCCGCATCGGCGCTGCGTTTCGCAAGTCCGATCATCTGAGATTCATCATGCGCGGCTGTCCCTTGGCTGGGGCGGCGGCGCATCTGCAAACGTCTCGCAAAATGACGAACCACAATGGCTGGGGCGTCCGTCTCCAGCGCAAATCCTGTGGCGCGCCTTCGCGCGCCCGAAAACAAGATGGGCTGCCGCCATGAGCGCGCAGGCATCCAACCTGCCTGTTGATCTGGCGCGGGAGCCGGCGTTCCGGTTGGCGCGGGTCGACGTGCGGCCGGCGACCCGCGAGGTCTTCGCGGCCGGACTACGCCAGGTGCTGGAACCGCGCGTCATGCAGGTGCTGGTGGCGTTGGCAAGGCGCCGCGGCGAGGTCGTCTCGCGCGACGAGCTGATCGACGCCTGCTGGCGCGGCCGGATCGTTGGCGACGACGCCCTCAACCGTTGTATCGCCTCGCTCCGGCGCCTCGCGGCAGCCTGGGGCGGACTGGTCATCGAGACCGTCGCCCGCGTCGGCTATCGGCTGGATGAGGTCGCAGCTTCGCGCGCGGAAGGCTCCGCCGCGGTGGTGCTGCTGGTCGTTCTGCCGTTCGATAGTCTGTCGGACGAGAGCGAACTCGCGCACTTCTCTGAAGGCGTGACGCAGGAGATCCTGCTGGCGGTCGCGGGCGGGACCGCAATGAAGGTCATCGGCGGGGTCTCCAGTTTCCGCTTCCGCGGCCCCTCAAAGGTGGTGCGCCACATCGTCGACGATCTGAACGCGACGCACGTCCTGGACGGGTCGGTTCGCCGGTGCGGTCAGCGCGTGCGCGTCGCCGCACATCTGATCGAGTGCGAGGGCCAGACGATCCTATGGACGGGTCGGTTTGACCGCGAGTTGGCGGACGTCTTCGAGTCGCAGGACACGGTGGCTGAGGCCATCGCCTCGCAACTGAGCCACGTCCTGCATCTGGACGCGTGATCAACGCCGGCCACGTGGGTCCTCGGGTCGCGATCTGGGCGTCCGCCAACCACGTCGAACCGAAGTTCGGAACGTCCGGTTGTCGGCGGGCGCCATCCGTCAGTATCGCACCACTAGGCGACGGCGACCGGATAGGCGCGGGCGGGCCGGATCCGCAGCCGCTTGCGCGCCGCCTCGAGGTCCTCGCCGAGAACCTTGCGATAGTCCTCGCCGAGCAGCCACGCGGCGCGGCGACCGCGGCGCCAGCCCTCGAAGATGGCGCGGACCGCTCCGAATTCCCGTTGCTTCAGCGCCTGCACGATCGCGCCCATGGCGATGAAGCCCCAACCCAGTCCGCGGGTCTGCGCAAAGGAGAAGGCGACCAGCGAGGCTTCGCCCAGGCCGTCGCGGCCGTAACCGCTGATGATGTGCCAGAGGTCGTGGATGTCGCGCGTCCGGCGCCCGAACCAGGCGTAGGGATTGGGATCGCCGGGCTTCGCCGCGCCGTTCACGCTGCGGCTCACCTCGGCCAGGCCCTCGGCGCTCAGGCCCTCGGCCCGTCTCCAGGCGAAGTAGTGGGCTCCCACGGTCCCCGGCGCATAGATCGCCATGGCCGCGTCGTCATCCAGGATCGGCGCCATTTCGGTCCGTGCCGCCGCCAGGGCCGCGCCCTCGGGCGTCTGCAGCAGGCGTCGATACCCTTTCACCGTCGCGCCGCCGTTCAGCGCCCGCATGATCTCGAACACCCGGGCGGTGTCCTCCTTGTCGCGGAGGAGCGCGCGCAAGGCGTGGACCGCCTTCACCAGGTGCATGTGCGGAACCGGAGAGGAGAGGGCGACATCGCTCATGGGGGGACCTCCAGGATTGCGATCTTTACATCGTTTAGTTCCGATGTGAAGGGGGGTTGAGTTTACGTTCATGTGCGGTTCCCCTGCGGCGACGCTGCCTAGGTAAGGACGCCGCATGACCGACGATTATTCCGCCCGCCTCGATCGCGCGGTCGCGCGCCTCGCCGGCGCCTATCCGGGTCCGGGCGGCGCCTGCGCCGTGCTCAAGGATGGCGAGACGCTCGTCCGCCATACCTGGGGCTACGCCAATTCGGAGCGGCGGATCCCATTCACGCCCAAGTCCCTGTTCCGCATCTGCTCCATCACTAAGCAGTTCACCTGCGCGAGCGTCTTGGCGGCCTTTGCGGACCCGACGGTCCTCGACGACGCCATCCGCGCACGCCTGCCAAGGCTCGAGGGCGCGGCGCCGGGCGCCCTGGCTCTGGCGCACAACCAGTCTGGCCTGCGCGACTACTGGGCCGTCGCCATGCTGCATGGCTCGCCGGTGGAGGCGCCTTTCGGCGACACCGAAGCCGCGCGCGTTATCGCCGGCTCGCGCAGTCTGCAGTTCGCGCCGCGCACCCGCTATTCCTACTGCAACCAGAACTTCCGCATCCTCGGCGACGCCCTGGCGGAACGGACGGGCCGTAGCCTCGCCGAACACCTGCGCGCGAGCGTCTTTGGGCCCGCCGGCATGGAGAGCGCCCTTCTGGCGGCCGACACCCGCGCCCTTCCCGATGGGACCGAGGGCTATGAGGGTTCCCAGGCCACGGGCTTCCGGGCCGCGGAGAACCGCATCGTCTGGACCGGCGATGCGGGGATGGCGGCCAGCCTCGACGACATGATCGCCTACGAGCGCTGGATCGACGCCACGCGCGAGGATCCGGGCGCCCTCTACAGCCGGCTCTCCGCGCCCGTCACGTTCGGCGACGGCGTCGAGGCGACCTATGGGTTCGGGCTTGGCCGAAGCGTGGACTTCAACCGCCGCGTCACCGGCCACGGAGGGGCGCTGAGGGGTTGGCGCAGCCATCGCCTCTATGTTCCCGCCGACCGGATTTCGGTGGTCGTGCTGTTCAACCACCTCTCCGATGCGCGCGCGGCCGAAATGGAACTGCTCGCCGCGGTCCTGGGAGAGACGACCGCCTCCCATGGCTCCGATCGGCCGGCGCCCGAGTGGCTGGGCGCCTGGGTCGATCCGGAAACCCAGCTCTCGGTGCGGCTCGACACCGCCGAGCCGGGGCGCGTGCGGCTGCGGTTTGGCCATTGGCCCGAGGTCCTCGACCTGCAGGCGGACGGTTCGGCCGCCGCGCCGGCGGGAACCCGGATTGTCCCTGAGGGAGAGGTCCTGCGCATGGAGCGGCCGGCCGAGAACCAGTTGACCCGCCTGCGCCGATGCGGGGAGGGGCAGCCGACCGACGTCGCCGGCGTCTTCCGCTGCGAGGAGCTCGAGGCGGAGCTGACGGTGACCGACGCCGGCGGCGCGCTCTACGGCGGGTTCTCCGGCTTTCTCGGGCAAGGCCGCATGGAGCTCCTCGAGCCGATCGCCCGCGACGTCTGGGCCCTCCCATGCTGGCGCGCCCTCGACCACACGCCCCCCGGCGACTGGACCGTTGTGTTCGAGCGCGACGACCAGGGACGTGTCAAACGGGCCGTGATCGGCTGCTGGCTCGCCCGCGGCCTGGTCTACGAGGGGGTGTGAGCCCTCTCGTCTGCCCACCTGCCTCCCTTAAATTCCGTCATGGCCGGCCTTCGTGCCGGCCACCCATCGATCGTCTGTGCGCGCACTCGCCGTGGCTGCGCGCGAGCGCGGCCATGACGCGCACTCGGGCCTGGCGAGGGATGAGTGTTTGGCCGCAGGCGATGGGGTGATCGCTGCGGGCAGCCGTACTTTCCGACATGGCCGCGCCGCCCGGCGATGACGGAGTTTTAGGGGGAACGAGGGGGCAGCGCTGATGGGCTATCGCCAACCCGTCTCAGCGCGGTTTCGGGCCGTGGGGTTGCGCCCGCCTGCCGACATGGCAGAAGGCTCCCCACAGGAGGGCGTCGGTTTTGTCACAGTTCAGCGGTTCGCCGCATCTGCTCGCGAGCGTGCGGCCGGGCTTCAGCCTGCCGCAGGGCTTCTATCTCGACCCGGCAGTGTTTGCGCGCGACCTCGATCTGCTGGCCGCCCACTGGACCTTCGCCGCCCACGTCAGCGAGCTGCGGGAGCCCGGCGACTGGGTCACCGTCGAGCTGGATCCGGAATCGGCGATCATCATCCGCGGCGAGGATGGTGAGCTGCGCGCCTTCGCCAATGTCTGCCGCCACCGAGGTTCGCGGATCTGCGTCGAGGCGCGGGGACGGAGCGCCTTCCTCACCTGTCCGTACCACGCCTGGAGCTACGAACTGGACGGCCGCCTGCGCCGCGCCCGGGAGATGCCGGAGGGGTTTGACCCCAAGAACTACGGACTGAAGCGCCTGCCGCTGCGCGAGGTCGGCGGCCTTGTCTTCGTCGCCTTCGCCCCCAATCCGCCCGCCCTGGACCCGGCCGTTCCGGCCCTCGAGCGGATGCTGACCCATTTTGGCTGGCCGAGCGCCCGGATCGCCGAGCGTCGCGCCTATACCGTCGCCGCCAACTGGAAGCTGGCGATGGAGAACTACCACGAGTGCTACCACTGCGCGCCGGCCCACCCGGAGTTCGCGCGGCTGCACGCCCTGGCGCGGCCCAACAACCGCACGCTCAGCGACGAGCCCGACGCCCTCTCGGGCCTCGCGGACTTCGAGGACTGGGAGGCGGATCGCCTGGACCGGGAGGTGGTGCGGGTGATGCGCTCGCACCTCGTCGCCGGGTGCCAGACAGGCTCGCGCGACGGCGCCCGTCTGGCTCCGCCGATGGGCGAGGGCGGTCGGCGCGAGGACGGCCTCGTCGTCTTCGCCGAGGTCGGACCCTTGAGCGCCTTCCTCGCCTATCCGGACCACGGCGTGATCTATCGCTTCATCCCCCGCGAGCCGCTTAGGACCGAGATGGAGGTCATCTGGCTGGTCGACGACGCGGCGGAAGAGGGCCGCGACTACGATCCCGAGGCCCTCGTCTGGCTGTGGGAGGTCACCACCCTGGCCGACAAGACGATCATCGAGCGCAACCAGGCGGGGGTGCGTTCGCGCGCCTATGAACCGGGACCGTTCTCGCTGATGGAACCGGGGACCCGGCAATATGTGGATCGCTATATCGCCGAGTTCGCGGCGCTCGAACCGGCGGGGGCGTGAATATGGCCTATGACGCGATCATCGTCGGCGGCGGCCACAACGGCCTGACCTGCGCCTTCTACCTCGCCCGGGCCGGCCACAAGGTGCGGGTGCTGGAACGCCGGGGCATCGTCGGGGGCGCGGCGATCACCGAGGAGTTCCACCCCGGGTTCCGCAACTCCGTGGCCAGCTATTCGGTCTCGTTGCTCAACCCCAAGGTGATCGCCGACATGCAGTTGGCGCGGCACGGCCTGAGGGTGGTGATCCGGCCGCTGTCCTATTTCTCGCCCGTCGACGAGAGCCGCTACCTGATCCTCGACAAGGATCCCGAGCGCTCTCGCCGCGAGGTGGCGCGCTGGTCCCCCCGCGACGCCGAAAAGCTCGAGGCTTTCCACCGGCGGCTGGATGGGAACGTCGAGCTGCTGAGGTCCCTGCTGCTCAAGACGCCGGTCAACCCGGGCGGGGGCCTGCGCGACCTGATGAGCGGCCTGGGCCTGGCGAACGAGGTCCGGCGCATGGGCGTGGCCGGCCAGGCGGATCTCCTCGACCTCTTCGGCAAGAGCGCCGGCGACATCCTCGACGCCTGGTTCGAGACCGACGTGCTCAAGGGCCTGCTCGGTTTCGACGCGACCATCGGCAACTACGCCAGCCCCTATACGCCGGGGTCCGCCTACGTCCTGCTTCACCACGTCTTTGGCGAGGTGAACGGGGTCAAGGGCGCCTGGGGCCACGCCATCGGCGGCATGGGCTCGATCACCAAGGCGATGGCCACGGCCTGCCTCGAGGCGGGCGTGGAGATCTCCACCGACTCGCCGGTGCGCGAGGTCTCGGTGAAGGACGGCCGCGCCGTGGGCGTGGTGGTGGAGGACGGCTCGGACCTCTCGGCCCGCGTGGTGGTCTCCAACCTCAATCCCAAGCTCCTGTTCGGCTCCCTCGTCCCCGAGCAGGCCCTGCCCGAGGACTTCCGCGAGCGAATGGCGAACTGGCGCTGCGGCTCGGGAACGTTCCGAATGAACGTGGCCCTGTCGGAGCTGCCCAGCTTCACCTGCCTCCCCAGCCAGGGGCGCGCCGAACAGCACGGGGCCAGCATCGTCATCGCCCCGTCGCTCCGTTATCTCGACCAGGCCTACATGGATGCGCGCCAGTTCGGCTGGGCCCGCAAGCCCTCGATCGAGATGCATATCCCAAGCGTCCTGGACGACAGCCTCGCCCCGCCCGGACAGCATGTGGCGAGCCTGTTCTGCCAGCAGTTCGCACCGACGCTTCCCGACGGCGCGTCGTGGGACGACCACCGCGAAGAGGTCGCCGATCTGATCGTCGACACGGTCACCGCGCTGGCGCCGAACTTCCGCGGCTCGATCCTTGGACGGATGATCCTCTCGCCGCTCGACCTGGAGCGGAAACTGGCCCTCACCGGCGGCGACATCTTCCACGGCGCCCTCAGCCTCGACCAGCTCTACGCGGCGCGGCCGGCGCTCGGCTACGGCGACTACCGCTCGCCCGTCGCTGGCCTCTACATGTGCGGCTCAGGAACCCACCCCGGCGGCGGCGTCACCGGCGCCCCCGGCCACAACGCCGCCCACGAAATCCTCCGCGACCTCCGCCGGCGCCCGAAGCGCGTCGCGTAGAACTCATCCCTCCCCTTCCGGGGAGGGTGTCCTCCGAAGCCCGTAGGGCGAAGGAGGACGGGTGGGGAACCCTGGGGAAAGACCGCGGCGCCGGGGATGATCCAAACTTCCCCACCCGGCTTCGCTGCGCTCAGCCACCCTCCCCGGAAGGGGAGGGACGGGTCAGGCCCGCACCTCCAGCCGCTCCAACCCCCTGAAGAACGGGAGCGTGCGCCAGACCGGCGCCGCGTTGGGATCGGCCAGGCGCAAGTTCGGGAACCGCGCGAACAGTCGGGACAACGCGACCTGGGCTTCCAGTCGGGCGAGGGGCGCGCCGATGCAGATGTGGGCGCCGCCGCCGAAGGCGACGTGGGGGCTCTTCTTGCGGGTGATGTCGAAGCGGTCGGGATGCTCGAACACGTCGGGATCGCGGTTGGCCGCCCGCAGTGAGAGCGACATCGACTGGGTCTTGTGGATCGGGCAGCCGCCCACTTCCATCTCACGGCTGGCGATGCGTCCGGTGATGTCCACCGGAGGCTCGAACCGCAGGGTCTCCTCCACGGCCGCCGTCACGAGCGAGGGATCGTTCCGCAGTTTCGCCAGCTCCTCGGGATTGGTGAGGAAGATCCGCACGGCGTTGCCGATCAGGTCGGTGGTGGTGAGGTTGCCCGCCACCAGCAGGGCCGAGAGGTTGGTGATCACCTCCGCGTCGCTGAGCGGAGCGCCTGCGGCTTGCAGCGCGGTCATGTCCGAGACGAGGTCGTCATGCGGCTGGGCGCGGCGCTCGGCCAGATGGGCGGTCATGTATTCGAAGAGCGCCTGTCCCGCGCGCTGCATGTGCGCCGTCTGCTCGGGCGTGCGCAGGGGATTGAGGCTCTGGATCACCCCTTCCGACCAGTCGCGGAACTCCGGCAGGCGCTCATGGTCGACGCCAAGGATCGAGGCGATGACGTCGATCGGGATCGGCAGGGCGAAGCCCGACATCAGGTCGAAGGTCTCGCGCCCCTGCAGCCTGTCGAGCGCCGCGTCGACGATCTTCTCCACGTCGCCGCGGCTCTTGGCGACACGCTTGTAGAGCGCCTGGGCCAGCGGATTGCGGATGCGGGCGTGGTCGGGGTCGTCCATCAGGAGGATGCTCATCCCGCCATCGCCGTCCTGGCGCTGTTCGGACTGCTCGACGATCCGCCGGGTAAACACCGCCGCGGGTTCGGCGCGGTGCGGATCGCGCCAGAGGGTGAGGTCGGTGAGGATGCGCCGGACGTCCTCATAGCGGCTGAGGAACCAGGAGCCCGCCATCTCGTCGCGCATCACCGGATGGGCCGACCGCAGCGTCCCAAGCACGGTGTAGGGATCCTCGCGGAACTTCGGGTTCAGCGGCGTGAGATCGAGGATCTTCGGCGCGTCGTCGGCCATGTCGGGGTCTTCTTACGACGGCGCGCGGGTCCGCGCCGGGGGGCGCGACTCATAGCACGCGGCGCGCCAATGCTCGAAGCGCCGCCGAAGCCGCAGTTCAGTTCGATTGCGCTCGCGACGCGAGATCCCGACCGGGGCGGCGGTTTCGGGGACAGGATACGAAACCCCGGCTGATCTGCTTTCAAAGCCAAGCTTGGTCCCGCGGCGATCGCGAGTTTCGGGGACATGGTACGAAACCCCGCCTGGTCTGCTATCAAAGCAAAGCTTGGATCTAAGCGGAGGTGCTTGGTGGCCAGAGTTGCGCGGGTGGTGATCCCTGACCTGCCCCATCACGTGACGCAGCGGGGCAATCGGCGAGAGCGGATCTTCTTCGAACCGGGCGACGAGCAGGTCTATCTGGACCTGCTCAGCGCGCAGCTGCGGCGGCGCGAGGTGGCATGCTGGAGCTATTGCCTGATGCCCAATCACGTCCACCTCGTGCTCACGCCCTCGGACGAGACGGGGCTGGCGCTGGCGGTGGGCGAGGCGCATCGCCGCTACACCGTGTTCGTGAGCGCGCGCGCCGGATGGACCGGCCATCTGTTCCAGGGCCGCTTCGCCTCTGTGGCGATGGACGAGGATCACCTGCTGGCGGCGCTCCGCTACGTTGCGCTCAACCCGGTGAAGGCCAGGCTGGTCAAGCGGCCCGAGGATTGGCCCTGGTCGAGCGCCAAGGCGTTGCTTGCCGGGCGCAGCACGCGCCATGTGGATGTGGCGCCGGCGCTCGCGCGCATCGCAGATCCCGCCGCATTCCTGTCCGGCGAGGACGACACGGAAGCGCTTTGGCGTAGCCTCCTGGCCGCCGAGGCCGTGGGCCGGCCGCTTGGCGCGCCCCATTGGATCGAGGCGCTCGAAGCGCGACTTGGCGTTCGCCTGACGCCAAAGAAGCGCGGGCCGCCGCCGCGGGACGGAGGCGATCGGCGGCTACAGGAAGAGTTGACGCTGTGAACGGTGTTTGGGGGTTTCGTATCCTGTCCCCGAAACCGGAAACCGCTTTTCACCGCTTTTCATCTCCGGCTCGCGGTAGCCGTCGAAATCACACATCAAGATGGAGCCCGTAGGGGGATGTTCGCGGATTGCCACTACACCGCCCGCTTCTTGTATGGTCCACGCTTAGTGGGCTTTAGGCATCCGGCTCCCCCTCATCGAAATAGCGTTCCATCAAATCGAGCGGGTCTTGGTCCGGCTGGAGCACACGACCGCCGATGACGACCTTGCCGTCCTCGACAACCACCTTGACCCTTCCGGACGCCGGACGCCGGACGCCGGACGCCGGGTGCCGGGCGCTTCGGCGATAGCTCATTCTGTGGCTTGTCATCCATACCGAGATGATAGCCGCCAGCTATCCCCGGTGCCATGCTTGTCAACGGCGGATAAATTCAAACTGAGACACTACCCGAAGCCGCAGTTCAGTTCGACTGCGCGCCCAGGGCCGAGGGTCCGCGGAGATCCGCGACTTCCGCCCGCGGCTGGGGCGAGTACTCGGGTGTGACAGGTCTGGGAGCCCGACGTGCCGCGCGCCGGCGCGCAAGGGCGGCCCGGATGGGCGCGTCGTAGAACCGCTCGTAGAGCGCGGCGAAGCCGACCACGGCGAACAGTGCGACGAACCACAGCACCCGCCGCTCCCAGATCGGCAGGGCGGGAGATTCCATCAGGAACCAGCGGAAGCCGCGCAGCAGGGGAACGTGCAGCGCGTAGAGCGGATAGGAGAGCGCGCCCAGCCAGGTCGCCGGTTTCACCCAGCGATCCGGCACACGCGAATGAACGGCGAAGGCCACGATCGCCGGCAGGATCACCGTCACCAGCAGCATGTCCCTGGCCCAATAGAGCTTCGCCGACGGCGCCCAGCGGATCATGCAGGCCACCAGGGCGAGGACGAGGATCCAGTACGGGACATGCGGCAGTCGCCATCCCCTCTGGCTCAGGCGGAAGATCAGCACGCCGGCGAAGAAGCCCCAGGCCGTGCGCGGGATGGCGCACCAGAAGCTCCGCCGCGTCCAGCCCACGTCCAGCCACCCGAAGTGGTGGCAGGCAATGACGAGGCCCACAAAGGACGCCGCCATGATCATCCCGATCCGCACCGGGGTGAGCCATCGGAAGATCGCGGCGTGCGCGCCGTTCACGATCAGCTCCCAGAACAGGGACCACTGCGGGTCGTTCAGGGGGAACAGGTCGCCGGCGAAGATCAACGGGCCGACGACCACCGGGATCAGGGCGAACTGCAGCAGAAGCTGCGGGTAGGGGCGCCCTCCAGCCGACAGCCAGATGAAGCCCGAGATCACCAGGGCGCCGAAGATGGCGGGATAGAGTCTGGCGAGGCGCAGACCCATGAACGAGCGCCACGAGAGGCCTTCGGCGAGCCGCTCCTCATAGGCAAGCGCGATCACATAACCGCTGAGAACAAAGAACAGATCGACTGCTGCGGAGGCCTGCTGGGCGTGCAGGTTGATCCGGCTGAAGTTCTGGAAGTGCTTCGCCGCCACCGCCAGGGCGGCCACGCCCCGAAGGCCGTCCAGAGATGCCAGATGTTTGCGCACGGAGCGTCCTTACGGTGTGTCGCGCTCATCGTCACCCCGCCAAGCGGTCGCAATCTTAACGGGGATTTTGAGGCGACCTTGACCGCGCTGCGCCGTTGCTAGCTCCCGTGGGCGACTGGAGAGGCGGGCGGCGGGTCGCGGCGCGGCGGCAGCGGGATGATCATCGACACCTTTCGCCGATATTCCACATAGGCTTCCCCGAAAGTCGCGATCAGGTCGCGCTCTTCGAAGCCGATTGCGATGAGCATGTAGCCGGTGGTGGCCACCGCGAACATGAGGTGGCCCACGCTCATCCGCGGCGTAGCCCAGAACGCCAGGACGAAGCCGAAATAGAGCGGGTGGCGCACCAGCTTGTAGAAGTAGGGCGTGCGGAAGCGCGGCTCCGGAAGCGTCTCGCCCTGCAGGCTCGCCCAGCCCTGCCGCAGGCCGAACAGCTCGAAGTGGTCGATCAGGAAGGTGCTGACCAGGACGATGGCGAAGCCCAGGTACGAGATCACGACCAGGGCGACGGCGAGCGGTCCCTCAGGCACCGACCACACCGGCGCCGGCAGCGCCCGCCAGAAGACGAACAGCACGATCAGCGCCAGGCTCGAGGCCAGAACGTAGGTCGGACGCTCGGACATCGGCGGGACGATGCGCGTCCAGGCGCGCTTGAACGAAGCCCGCGCCATCACGCTGTGCTGCACGGCGAACAGCGACAGCAGCAGCAGGTTGATCACGATCGACATGACCAGGGGGCCGCCGCGCGCGCGGTCGATTGAACCTGGGACCGCCAGGTTCTCCACAAAGGCTATGGCGTACAGGAAGGTGACCAGGAAGATGGCGTATGCGAACAGGCTGTAGACGAAGGCTCCCATGGTTCGGCTCCGGCGAATCACCCCAGGCACGGAGCCTAACTCAATATGATCGAAATGGCACAAACGGTAAGTCCCGCGTCCCCCTCGCCTCTGGCCGAGCGGCGGCCTTTGGCCTAGGAGCGCACGTCCCGCACGTTTTGCGTGAGCTCCGTCCGACGGTTCCCGAGCAGTCATGACTTCCGAGATCGGCCAGCTCGCCCTCAGCCTGGCCCTGATGCTGGCCCTTGTTCAGGCGGGCGCCTCGCTCGTCGGCGCCTGGCGCGTCGACCCCTCCCTGATGGCCGTGGGCCGCACCGCGGCCGGTCTTCAGCTGTCCTTTGTCGCCCTGGCGTTCGTGTGCCTGGCCGCCTGCTATGTCGCTGGGGACTATTCGGTGCAGCTCGTCGCCGAGCACAGCAATCGCGCCCAGCCGCTGATCTACCGGATCGGGGCGACCTGGGGCAGCCACGAGGGCTCGATGTTGTTGTGGGTGCTGATCCTTGCCGTCTACGGTTGCGCCATCGCCCTGTTCGGCGGGTCGCTGCGTGAGACGCTGCAGGCGCGCGTGACCGGGGTGCAGGGCGTCGTCGGCGCCTCATTCATCGGCTTTCTGGTCTTCACCTCGAACCCGTTCCTGCGCCTGTGGCCTGCTCCATCGGATGGAGCGGAGCTCAATCCGATCCTCCAGGACCCGGGCCTCGTCTTCCACCCGCCGGTCCTCTACCTCGGTTATGTCGGCCTCTCGATCGCCTTCTCCTTCGCCATCGCGGCTCTTCTCGAGGGGCGGGTCGATTCCAACTGGGGACGCTGGGTGCGCCCCTGGGTGATGGCGGCATGGATCTTCCTCACAGTCGGCATCACCATGGGCAGCGTGTGGTCCTACTACACCCTCGGCTGGGGCGGCTGGTGGTTCTGGGATCCGGTGGAGAACGCCTCCCTCATGCCCTGGCTGTTGGCGACGGCGCTCCTGCATTCGTGCCTGGTCCTGGAGAAGCGAGGGGCCCTGGTGAGCTGGACCCTGCTCCTGGCGATCCTCACCTTCTCGATGAGCCTGGTGGGCACCTTCCTCGTGCGCTCGGGCGTGCTCACCAGTGTCCACGCCTTCGCCATCGACGCACAGCGCGGGGTCTACATCCTGGGAATCATCGCCGTGCTGACCGGCGTGGCGCTCGGCCTCTACGCCTGGAGAGCCCCGGCCCTGAAGACAGGATCCCTGTTCGGGCTCGTCTCGAAAGAATACGCGATCACGGTCAACAACCTGTTCCTGGCCGCCGCGACAGCGACCGTGTTCCTGGGCACCTTCTATCCGGTGTTCGCCGAGGTCTTTAACGGCGACAAGATCTCGGTCGGTCCGCCCTATTACAACCTCACCTTCGCGCCGATCTTCATGCTCCTGTTCGTGCTGGTGAGCTTCGGGCCCATGCTGAACTGGAAGCGCGATGAAGGCGTGGCTCTGCTTCGCCGCCTGCGAGTCCCGGCGCTCGCCGCTGCGGCGGCGCTCGTCCTGGCGATCCTGATCTTCGGAGTCCGCCACGCGATGGCCGCGATCGGCTTCGCCCTGGGCGCCTGGCTCCTGGTCGGCGCCGGCGCGGTTCTCGCGCGGCGGTGGAGACTGGGCGAGGAGCGACGCTCGGACCTGCCGCGCCGCATCCGCGCGACCCCCCTGGCGGTATGGGGACTGGCGCTCGCTCACGCCGGACTGGGCGTGACCACGCTTGGCATCACCTCCATGGCGGGATGGCAGTCGAACCTCGTCACCTCGATGACGCCAGGGCAGTCCGTGGCGATCGCTGGCAAGCATGTCACGCTCACAAGTGTTCGCATGGTGGAGGGGCCGAACTACCAGGCCTCCCAGGCGGCGTTCGAAGTGGAGACGCTGGCGGGACCGCGCCGCATGGTCTCCGAGCGCCGACTGTTCCCAGCCAGCCAGACCACAACCACCCAGGCGGCCATCAATGTCGGCCTCCTCGGCAACGTCTACATCTCGATCGGTGATCGGGCGGACGCAGGACTGGTGGTCCGGATGTGGAACCATCCGCTGGTGAACTTCATCTGGGGCGGAGCCTTCCTGATGGCCCTGGGCGGGGCGGTCTCGCTCGCGGACCGTCGGCTGCGCGTGGCCGTGATCCGCCGCGCGCCTCGCTCCGTCCCTGTTCCAGCGCCGGTGACGCCATGAGACGGCTGGTCTTTCTCGCCCCCGTCGCCGTCTTCGTCGGGATCATCGCGGCCTTCGCCCTTGGGCTGGGCCACGATCCCTCGGTGCTGCCCTCGACCCTGATCGGCAAGCCCGTCCCCGCCTTCGCCCTGCCTCCGGTGCGACCGGGCGACGACGGCCTCGCCACCCCACAACTCGCCTCGGGCGGTCCCCGGATGCTCAACGCCTTCGCCTCCTGGTGTGTCGCGTGCCGGGTGGAGCATCCGCTGCTGCTCGCCCTGAAGGCGCAGGGCGTGCCCATCGACGGCCTCGATTGGAAGGACAAGGCGACGGACGGCGCGAAGTACCTGACCCAGCAGGGCGATCCCTATCAGCGGGTGGGGAATGACGAGAGCGGCCGGGCCGGGATCGATCTTGGCGTCGCCGGAGTGCCGGAGACCTTCATCGTCGATGGCCATGGACGCGTCCGCTACAAGCAGGTGGGTCCGATCACGCCGGACGACTGGACGCGCACCATCCAGCCCCTGATGGAGCGGCTGCGACGCGAATGAGAGGTTTCGTCTGCGCCTTGGCCGCCGCCGTGATCGCGGCTGGGCCGGCCTGCGCCGTGCTGCCGTCGGAACAGCTCCACGATCCGAAGCTGGAGGCGCGCGCCCGTCACATCGGAGAGGGGCTTCGCTGTCTCGTCTGCCAGAACGAGACGATCGACGAATCCGACGCGCCGCTCGCCCACGATCTTCGGGTGATCCTTCGCCAGCGCCTGCTCGCCGGCGACAGTGATCGCCAGGCCGTCGACTATATCGTCGCCCGCTACGGCCATTTCGTCCTGATGAAGCCGCCCTTCGAGGCGCAGACCCTCCTTCTCTGGCTCGGTCCGTTCCTGGTCATCGTCCTGGGGGCGGTCGGCCTGGGCCTGATGGCCCGTTCGTCCGCGCGCGCGGACGATGAGGTCGCGCCACTCACATCGGAGGAAACGGACCTGCTCAAGCGGCGGCTGGAGGGAGAAGACGGGCCATGATGCTCTGGGTGGTTCTGACGGTGCTGATCTCCGCGGCGGTCGCGGCGCTGGCGGTCGCCCTGACGCGCCGGCTGGAGGCGAAGCGCGATCGTCCAGGCGAGGCGACGGCGTTGCGGCTCGAGCTCGCAGACATCGACGCGCAGGTCGCCGCAGGCGTCTTGCCCTCGGCCACGGCCGAAACGCTCAAGGCCGAAACCATCCGCCGTTTCCTGGGCTCGGGCGCCGCGACGACCGCGCCAAAGCCGCCGCTTGGACGCAGGACGCAGATGGCGATGGCGGTCGTCATCGCAGCCGTCGTGGCCAGCGGCGCAACCCTGATCTACGCCAAGCTGGGTCGTCCGGACCTCGCGGTCAGCCATCCGGCGCCCGCCGAGACTGGCGGAGATGCGGCTCAGGTCTCCGCCCTGCTGCCCCAGCTGGAGGCGAAGGTTCGCGCCAACCCGGACGATCCGCAGGGCCTGGATCTGCTCGGCGGGGCCTACATGGACGTCGGACGGTACAAGGATGCGGCGGCGACCTTCGCCCGTCTCGCCGTCGTCAAACCGCGGAGCGCTGAAGTCCTCGCCGCGCAGGGCGAGGCGCTCACGCGCGCGGCTGGGGGGACTGTGACGCCGGAGGCGGCGGGGGTCTTCCGCGCCGCTCTCGCGATCAACTCCACCGACCCGCGGGCGCAATATTTCCTGGCCTTGCTGAAAGACCAGGGCGGCGACCACGCGGGCGCGGTCGCCGACTGGATCGCCCTGGTGAAGAGCGCTCCGCCCGGCGCGCCCTGGGTCAGCGAGGTCCGCGCCCAGGTCGAGCAGGTCGCCGCGCAGAACCACATCGATCTGCAGGGACGGATGCCCGACGCCTCATCCGCGTCGGCCTCCGCCGCTGCCGCCGCGGGCCAGCAGGCGACGATCGCCGGCATGGTGGATCGCCTGGACGCCCGGCTGAAGGCGAACCCGCACGACGAACAGGGATGGATGATGCTGATGAAGGCCCGGATGGTGCTTGGCCAATCCGACGCCGCCTCCCAGGCGCTCCAGCGCGGCCGAGCGGCCTTCGACGGCGCCCCTCAAACCCAGCGCGAACTGACCGACGCGGCTCGGCAACTGGGCGTCCCGGGGGCGTGAGGCCAGGGGAGAAGCGGGCGCCACGGCTTGTGAAAACCCCGTGCGTTTGCCCCCTAAACTCCGTCATGGCCGGCCGTCAGTGCCGGCCACCCATCGTCGGCTTGGCGCCCCGTTCGCATTGACCGCGCCGGGCGGCGCGGTCACCCGCGGTCGGTCCTAAGGGCGAACCACCAGTCGTTCCGCCCGTCATGGCCGCGCCAAGAACGCGGCCACGGCAGGCGCCTCTTCAAGTCGATCGATGGGTGGCCGGCACTGACGGCCGGCCATGACGGTCCTGAAGAGAAGGGATCGTTCTCAATATACTAACCGCTCCCCGTCAGACCGGCTGCTTCGTCGTCCGCAGGTAGGGCTTGTGCGTGGTGAAGCCGGGGAAGGCCGTCTTTGCTTCCTCGTCGGTGACCGCGGGGGTGATGATCACGTCTTCGCCCTGCTTCCAGTCGGCGGGCGTCGCGACCCTGTGCTTGGCCGTGAGCTGCATCGAGTCGATCACACGCAGGATCTCATCGAAGTTGCGCCCCGTCGTCATCGGATAGACGAGGATGAGTTTGATCCGCTTGTCCGGGCCGATGATGAAGACGTTGCGCACCGTGGCGTTGGTTGCAGCGGTCCGGCCTTCGCTCGTCCCCGCCTCGTCCGCCGGCAGCATGCCGTAGAGCTTCGACACCTTGAGGTCGGTGTCGGCAATCATCGGGAAGTTGGGCGCGTGTCCCTGGGTTTCGGCGATGTCCTTGGACCAGGCGTGATGATTGTCGGCGGGATCCACGGACAGCCCGATGACCTTCACGCCGCGCTTGTCGAATTCCGGCTTCAGCTTCGCCACGGCGCCCAGTTCGGTCGTGCAGACGGGGGTGAAATCCTTGGGATGCGAGAAGAGCACGACCCACTTGTCGCCGGCCCATTCATGGAAGCGGATCGGCCCGTCCGTGGTGTCCTGCGTGAAGTCCGGGGCGATCTCGTTGAGTTTCAAGGTCATAGGCGCTCATTCTCCTTCTGGTCGCTGGGGCGACCGCAATCGAGGTCTGCAAGATAGCTGTGGTAAGCCGGCGCCAAAAGGACGCAGGCGGCCTACAACGTGACATTGAGCCTGCAAAAACTATCGTGTCTAGAGGGACCCGGTCGTCCCTCGAAGCACGTCAGGATGACGTAGCGGCAAGCCACGGTTTTCACCGGAGTCGTGAATTAAGCGCGAGCTTCGACCGACGCGCCGCGCCCTAAACAAAAAAGAGGCGGTCCGAAGACCGCCTCCCAGAGCCTGATCTGTTAGCCGGCTCAGTCCTGATTGGTGAAGATGATCGTCCCGGACGCGGCGAACATGCCGCCGACGCCATGGCTGACGGCGACCTTCGCGCCCTCCACCTGGGCAGGCGCGGTCCCGCGCATCTGCCGCACGCTCTCCTGCAGGGCGTACATGCCGTACATGCCCGAGTGCATGTAGGAGAGGCCGCCGCCATTGGTGTTGAGGGGCAGCTTGCCGCCCGGGGCGGTGTTCCGCTCGCGGATGAACGCCGCCGCCTCGCCCGGCGCGCAGAAGCCGAGGTCCTCCAGGCCGTAGAGCGGCAGGTGGGCGAAGGCGTCGTAGATCATCAGGTGATCGACGTCCTTGTGGGTGATGCCCGCCTCGTCGAACGCCTTCTTGCCCGACACGCGGAAGGCTTTGGAGGAGGTGAAATCCTCCATCTGGCTCACCATCGGGGTCTCGACGCTCTCGCCCGTGCCGACGATGTAGACTGGCTTGTTCGGGAAGTCCTTCGCCCGGTCGCGGCTGGTGAGGATCAGGGCGCCGCCGCCGTCGGTGACCAGGCAGCACATCAGCATGCGGAACGGCCAGGCGATCATCGGTGAGTTGAGCACGTCGTCGACGGTGATCGGGTCCTTGAAGCTCGCCCGCGGGTTCTTCGCCGCCCACTCGCGCTGGATGACCGAGACCGTGGCCAGGTCCTCGACGGTGTAGCCGCGCGCCTTCAGGTAGCGGAGCACCGGGACGGTGAACATGGTGGGGGGCGAGGTGACGCCGTAGGGCATTTCGAACTGCCCCATCAGGCTCGAGGGCGAACGGCCAAAGCCCCCGGCGCCGACGCGCGAGCGTCCGCTCTCGCCGTGGGTGATCAGGACCGTCTTGCACAGGCCCTCGTTGATCGCCGCCGCAGCGTGGCGGACGTGCAGCATGAACGAGCAGCCGCCCACGCTCGTGCCGTCGACCCAGGTCGGGGTGATGCCGAGGTAGTGCGCCGTCTCGACGGGGCTGGCGCCGGCTGTGGCGACGCCGTCGATGTCGGAGGGCTTGAGGCCGGCGTCGGCCAGGGCGTTGAGCGCGGCGTCGGCGTGCAGGCCGATCACCGACACGTCGGGAATCTTGCCGAGCCTGGTGGTCTCGGCCGCGCCGACGACGGCGATGGATCCGGGCTTCATCGGCTCAGGCCTCCGCGGGCTTGAAGAAGGGCAGGGTGATCGCCCCGAAGCTCTGGAAGGTGACCTCCAGGGGCATGTCGAGCTGCAGCGCCTCGGGCGTCTGGGGGCAGCCGACGACGTTGGTCATCATCCGAGGTCCTTCGGACAGTTCGACCACCGCGATCGAGTGCGGCTCGGTTCCCATGTCGGGGCGAGGCCGGTGATTGATCACATAGCTGTAGAGGGTCGCCTTTCCGCTCGCCGGGAAAACCTCAACCTGACGCGAGCCGCACTCGGGGCAGAACGGGCGAGGCGGGAAATACGCCTGCTGGCAAGACGTGCAACGCTGCAGGCGAAGTTCGCCCGCGGCGCAGCCGTCCCAGAAGTGCTGGGTCTCCGGCGTAGGTTGGGGCAGGGCTCTTTCCATGTAACGGCGGCTCCTCGTTGTGATTGCTTCGGCGCGAACGCCTGTTTGAATGAGGCTCCTCGGACCTTATTCCGCCGTTCGTGGCAAGGGGTTGCGGTAAGCCGGATCTCTCGCGGGGCCGCTTCCAATCGTCTGCAGGCCTGCTAAAGCCCCGGCGGCGAAAGGAGATCCGGTGTCCGGTCCAGGCGGCGACATGCCCCAATGGTGGCGCGGCGCGGTGATCTACCAGGTCTATCCGCGCAGCTTCCGGGACTCGAACGGCGACGGCGTCGGGGACCTTCGGGGCGTCATCGCCGGGCTCGACCACATCGCCAGCCTCGGCGTCGACGCCCTCTGGCTCTCGCCCTTCTATCGCTCGCCGATGAAGGATTTCGGCTACGACGTCAGCGACTATCGCGACGTCGACCCCCAGTTCGGGACCCTCGCCGATTTCGACGAGCTCCTGGCCCAGGCGCATCGGCGCGGGCTGAAGGTGATCGTCGACCAGGTCTGGTCGCACAGCTCCAGCGAGCACCCCTGGTTCAAGGCCTCCGCGGCGTCTCGCGATGGGGAGAAGGCGGACTGGTACGTCTGGGCGGACGCAAAGCCTGACGGGACCCCGCCCAACAACTGGCAGGCCGCCTTCGGCGGGCCGTCCTGGACGTGGGTCCCGGCGCGGCGACAGTATTACTTCCACAACTTTCTGGTGGAACAGCCGGATCTCAACTACTGGAACGCCGAGGTTCGGGAGGAAATCCTGAACGTGGCCCGATTCTGGCTCGATCGCGGGGTCGACGGCTTCCGCCTCGACGTTGTCAACTACATCGTCCACGATCGCGAACTGCGCGATAACCCCGTGGCCGAATATAGTCCCTCGCCCTCATCGCCGACCTACTTTCAGAAGCACGTCTTCGACCGGTCGAGGCCCGAGGCGCTCGCCTTCCTCGCGCGCCTGCGCCACCTGATGGACGGCTATCCCGACCGGATGACCGTCGGCGAGATCGTCGATCCGGCGCCTTTCGAGCGGCAGCAGCAATACACCGCCCCGCCCGATGGTCTCGACACCGCCTACACCTTCCATTTCCTGAACGCCCGCAAGCCGACCGTGGAGCTCTTCGCGCAAGCTATCGAAGGGTGGTCCGGCGCCCTTGGCTGGCCCAGCTGGTCGCTCGGCAACCACGACGTGGACCGCTACGCCAGCCGCCTCGCCGGCGACGATGCGCGCCTCACCCGCACCCTCCTGGCCGCGCTGGTGTGCCTGAGGGGGACCATCTTCCTATATCAAGGCGAGGAGCTGGGCCTGCCGCAGGCCCGGGTCCCCCGTGACCTCATGCGCGATCCCTTTGCCATCGCCGCTTACGACGGCGGCGCCTTCCGCGACGGCGCCCGAACGCCGATCCCCTGGACGACGGACGGGCCTTCGGCCGGCTTCTCGGCGACCGGAGAGACCTGGCTGCCCCTCGACCCGGCCCACCGACCGCTGGCGATCGCGCAGCAGGAGGGGCGCGAGGACTCGATGCTCGCCTTCACCCGGCGCCTCATCGCCCTGCGGCGCAGTTCGCCGGCCCTTCAGACCGGCGAGGCTCGCCTCGCGCCTGGGGGGCAGGATGGCGTCCTCGCCTTCGAGCGCCGGGCGGCGGGGGAGACCCTGCTCTGCCTGTTCGAACTGGGGGGCGCGGACCGGCGAGTGGGAATTCCACCCAGCGCGCGCCTGGCGTTCGACGTCGCCGGCGCGCGGCTCGCGCAAGGTAATTTGGACCTTCCGGCGTTCGGCGCCGCCATCCTTTGGGTCGATGGGTGAGATGGTCGACGCATCGGATCTCGCACGTCAACTTCTTGGTCTTCGCCCGTCGCAGGGCGTGTTCGTGATCGGCCTCACGGGCGCCGTCGCTTCGGGCAAGAGCACGCTCGCAGCCTCACTGGTCGAACTGATCCCCCAGGCGCAGCCGTCGATCGCCGTCGCATCGGTCTCGACCGACGGTTTCCTCCGGCCAAACGCGGAGCTCGACGCCGCCGGTCTGACCCTTCGAAAAGGCTTTCCGGAGACCTACGATGCGCAGGCGATGGACGCCGCGCTGCGCCAGGTCCGGCAGGGCCCGACCGCCTTCCCCGGCTATTCTCATCTCACCTATGACCGCGATCCCGCGCTGGCGCGGGAAATCCGCGACCTCGACATCCTCATCGTCGAAGGGCTGGGCTTCTCGGACGCCACGCCGGCGGACGTCCGGATCTATCTCGACGCAGACGAGGCCGACCTCGAGACCTGGTACGTTCGCCGCTTCCTCGCGCTGAGCAACGCTGGACGCAACGATCCCACCTCCTTCTACCACCGCTTCGCCCACCTCGACGAAGCGGGGGTGGACGTCTTCGCCCGAAGCGTTTGGGCGGGGATCAACCTGCCGAATCTTCGCGAGAACATCCTTCCCCTGCGCGAAACGAGCGACCTCGTCATCCGCAAGGGCCCTGACCATGAAATCCTGACCATCAACTCGCCGCGTTCGCGCAAGCGCGGTGGTCCTCGTCCTGCAGATGAACCAAAGCTGCAGGCGGGGGGTTTTAGCGCGTATCCCTGAGCCGGAGTCTTGTGATGTTCAGCCTGCCTGACCTGCCGTACGCGTACGACGCCCTCTCGCCCGTGATCTCGGACGACACCCTTCACTTCCACCACGACAAGCACCACGCGACCTACGTCAAGAACGCCAACGACATCCTCCAGCAGGCGGGCAAGGGCTTGAAAACCCTCGAGGAAGTCGTGGCCGAGGCACACCGCTCCGGCGACAAGAAGCTGTTCAACAACACCGCCCAGGCCTGGAACCACGCCTTCTTCTGGGAAGCGATGTCGCCGGAGACGCAGGATCCCTCGGGTGACCTCGCGCAGGCGATCCAGAAGGCGTTCGGCGGGACGGACAAGCTGAAGGATGCATTCATCACCGAGGGCGCAGGCCACTTCGGCTCGGGCTGGGTGTGGCTGGTCTCCGATGCGGGCGGAGCCCTGAAGGTGATCTCCACGCACGACGCCGCGGACACCCTGACCGAGCAGGGCATGACGCCGCTGCTGGTCTGCGACGTGTGGGAGCACGCCTACTATCTGGACTACCAGAACGATCGGAAGACCTTCCTCACCAAATGGTTCGACGCTCTCGCGAACTGGCGCTTCGCAGGCAAACAGTTTGACGCCCGCGCTCGGGGCGGGGCCTATCGATATCCGGAACCATCCCGCTCGAGCGTGAGCGCCTGACGCGCAGCGCCGGCCGTCCAAGGGGGCCAGGGTCAGATGAGCGACGAGACGCCGATCCGTCTGGTCCTGGCCGACGTGGACGGCACCCTGGTGACCAAGGACAAGATCCTCACCGCGCGAGCGGTGGAGGCGACCCGCGCCCTCCAGCGGGCGGGCGCGGACTTCGCCGTCACCAGCGGAAGGCCTCCGCGCGGCATGGAGATGCTGATCGAGCCGCTGGCGCTGAAGACACCGATCGCCGGCTTCAACGGCGGGGTCTTCGTCCAGCCCGACCTCAGCGTCATCGAGACCCGAACCCTCGATCCGGACGCCGCGCGGAAGGTTGCCGAGCTGATCGAAAAGGCGGGGCTCGACGTCTGGCTCTACACGCCCGACGACTGGTTCATCCGTAATCCGGACGCCCCGCACGTGGCGCGAGAGGCGTGGACGGTGAAGTTCGACGCCAAGGTGGTGAAGAGCTACGCCGACGAACTTTTCGAAAAAGTCGTGAAGATCGTCGGCGTGTCCGACGACCTGGATCGCGTGGCCGCCACCGAGCACAAGGCGAGAGAGGTTCTTGGCCAGAACGCCAGCGCCGCCCGCTCCCAGCCCTATTACCTCGATGTGACCCACCCCAAGGCGAACAAGGGCGCGGTGGCCGATACGCTCAGCCGCCTGCTGAAAGTCCGGCCGGAGGAGATCGCCACGCTCGGCGACATGCCCAACGACGTCCTCATGTTCGAGAAGAGCGGCTTCTCGGTCGCCATGGGCAACGCCTCGGACGAGGTGAAATCACAGGCCAGCGCGACCACCGACAGCAACGAGGACGAGGGCTTCGCCAAGGCTGTCGAGCGCCTGATCCTTCCGCGCGTGAAGGCGCGCACGGACGCCAGGAGGGAGTGACGATGACGCCGCGCGTGAAAGAGATCCTCGGCTGGTACGGCGCCGAGAACCCGGGGGTGCTGACCAATCTCAGCCGCCTGCTCAATCACGGACGGCCCGGCGGGACCGGCAAGCTGGTGATCCTGCCGGTGGATCAGGGCTTCGAGCATGGTCCGGCGCGATCGTTCGCCCCCAACCCACCGGCCTATGACCCGCGGTACCATTTCCAGCTCGCCATCGAGGCGGGGTGCAACGCCTATGCGGCCCCGCTCGGCTTTCTGCAGGCCGGGGTCAGGGAGTTCGCGGGGCAGATCCCGCTCATTCTCAAGACCAACGACAGTGACGTCCTGCGCGAGGACAAGGATCCGACCCAGGCGCTGACCGGCAGCGTCGAGGACGCTCTTCGCCTGGGCTGCTGCGCCGTCGGATTCACCATCTACCCCGGCTCGGCCCACGAGGCGCAGATGTACGGCCAGCTTCGCGCCTATGCGCAGGAGGCCAGGCAGCACGGACTGGCGGTGGTGGTCTGGTCCTATCCGCGCGGTTCGTCGCTCAGCAAGGAGGGCGAGACCGCGATCGACGTCGTCGGCTACGCCGCCCAGATCGCAGCCCAGCTGGGCGCCCATATCATCAAGGTGAAGCTGCCGACCGCGCACATCGAGCAGGACGCCGCGCGCAAGGTCTACGACGAGCAGAAGATCCCGATCTCGACCGGGCCCGAGCGGGTCCGCCACATTGTCCAGTGTGCGTTCGCGGGTCGTCGGATCGTCATCTTCTCCGGCGGCGCCGCGGTGGCCGACGACGAGACCTTCCTGTCGGAAATCCGCGATATCCAGGCTGGGGGCGGTTTCGGCTCGATTATCGGCCGCAACTCCTTCCAGCGCACGCGCGAGCACGCCCTGCGCCTGCTCGATCAGGTCATGACCATCTACGAGGGTTGAGGCGTGTTTGCGACGCGCGATGCGGGCGGCGACGTGTGACATCGTCCGAGCGCCCCGCCGCGCGGCGCCTGGAAAGCCCTGCAGGCGGGAAGGGGAGAGGTCGCGAGGTCGTCGCGTCTTCCTTGCGTGAAGGAATGGGCGCCTGATTCGCCGATTCGCAAATTAGAGCGATTGCGCACCGTTCGATGGCGTCTCGCCCCGCGCAACCCCGTCAGAACGCGGTTGAAGCCTAGCTTGAGCGTACGAATGGTCGCAGTGTGACCGCCTCAGAGGCGTTTCAGAGACATCGACACTTGGCATCGGCTCAGAAACCGCCATTCTTCCTACAGGGACGCGCAACGGCGCGCACATAACCCAGGGAGCCACGAAAACATGGCGCAGCCTCCGAAAAAGCCAAACGGATTGCAGCAGGTCCTAAAGCCCTCGCCAGCCTTGGCGGCGGTTGTCGGCGGAAGCGAGCTGTCCCGAGGCGACGCTGTGTCGAAGATCTGGGCCTACATCAAGCAGCACAATCTGCAGAATCCCGCCAACAAGCGCGAGATCCTCGCGGACGCCAAGCTTCGCCCGGTTTTCGACGGCAAGGACAAGGTGAGCATGTTCGAGATGAACAAGCACCTTGCGAAGCACCTGAAGTCGTAGGTCGCTTTTGGAGGACGCGCGACCCCGCGCGTCCCCTCGCCACGTGCATCCTCGAGCCCGGCCCGCTATATGGCGGACCGGGCTTGAGCGGCGGCGAGGGTATTTAGCTTGGACGTGATGGCGGATCAGGAAGTGGCGATCCGCCCGCCCCAGACGGCGCCCCAGGCCGAGGGAACCCATCAGACTCCGCTGCGTGTGGCCCTGGTGACGGGGTCATACAACTACATCCGGGACGGCGTCGCCCTGACCCTGAACCGGCTGATCGCCTATCTCGGGGCTCACGGCGTGGAGACGCTGATCTTCACGCCGGTGGCCCGCAAGCCGGCCCTGGAGCACGCAGGCGAGGTCGTTCCCGCACCGTCCCTGGCCATACCGTTCCGGCCCGAATACCGCATCGCGCTTGGCCTGACCCGGTCGCTTCGGACGCGCCTGATCGCCTTCCGCCCGGACATCGTCCACCTCGCCACGCCTGACATCCTCGGGCATCAGGCCCTGCGCCTCGCAAAGGCGTCGGGCTGGGCGACGGTGGCGTCCTATCACACGCGCTACGACACCTACCTCAAGTACTATGGCTTCGGCTTTCTCCAGCCGGTCGCAAAGGCGGTCGAGCGCCGTTTTTATGGGGCGTGCGACGAGGTCTTCATCCCCTCGCCCTCCATGGCCGAGACTCTCGCCTCCGAGGGCGTGGACGCCCGTTTCCATCTCTGGACACGGGGCGTGGACACGGAGCGGTTCCACCCATCGCGCCGGTCCGAAGCCTGGCGCGCCGCCCGCGGCGTCGGCCCTGACGAGATCCTCGTCACTTTCGTCAGCCGGCTCGTCCGGGAAAAGCGCCTGGACGACTTCGTCGCTGTCGTCCGGCGTCTGCAGGCCGCCGGAGCGCCCGCGCGGGCGCTGGTGGTCGGCGACGGTCCCGAGCGCGCCGCGCTCGAGCGCGCCCTTCCGGGAGGCCTCTTCGAGGGCTTCCTCATCGGCGACGACCTCGCGACGGCCTATGCCAGCGCGGACATCTTCGTCTTCCCAAGCGATACCGAAACCTTCGGCAGCGTCACCCTCGAAGCGATGGCCTCGGGCCTCCCCACCGTGTGCGCCGACGCCACCGGGAGCCGCTCGCTCGTCGATCCAGGCGTGACCGGGTTTCTGGCGCCCGTGGGCGACGTGGACGCCTTCGAGGACGGAGCGCGTAGAATTGCGAACGACCCCACTCTGCGTCGCACGATGGGAGAAGCCGCTCGGGCCCGCAGTCTCAAGTTTTCCTGGGACGAGGCGATGGCGGGCGCGCTGACCCGCTATCGCGTCCTGGCGGGTCGCTCGTAAGAGCGTGGCAGAGACAGTCGGCCGATGAAGATCCTCGACGTTTCGGGCTTCTATTCCGAGACCGGCGGCGGCGTGGCCAGCTACGTGCGCCAGAAGCTCGCCTTCGCGGCCCGGGAGGGCCACGAGGTCGTTGTGGTTGCGCCGGGTTCGGAGAGCCGCGAGGAGGTCCGACCGGGTGGGAAGATCGTCTGGGTCTCGGCTCCGCCGATGCCCTTCGACTCCAACTACCGGATGTTCCTGGGCGCCAGCGAAGCCTGGCGCGTAATGGACGCCGAGGCTCCGGACGTCGTCGAGGGATCTTCGCCCTGGCGCGGCGGCTGGATCGCCGCCCAGTGGCCGGGCGAGGCCGTCCGTTCGCTCGTCTTCCACCAGGACTTCATTGCCGGCTATCCGCACACCTTGCTGGACGGGTTGCTGGACCGCGATCGCATTGACCGGCTGTTCAACGGCTATTGGGCCTATCTGCGCCGGCTCAGCGCCAATTACGACGTGACGGTCACCGGCGGCGAGTGGCTGGCAGAGCGGCTGGCGCGCTTTGGCGTCCACCATCCAGTGGCGGTGCCCTTCGGCATCGAGGCGGACCTGTTTTCCCCGGCGCAGCGCAATGAATCGCTTCGGCGGGAGCTGCTGTCAGCCTGTGGCGCGGGACCGGAGAGCCGCCTGCTGCTCGCGGTGGGGCGGTTGCACCCGGAGAAGCGCCACCGGACGGTGATCGAGGGTTTCGTTCGCGCACGCGAGGAGCGGGGGGACATCGTGCTCCTGGTCATCGGCGATGGCCCAACGCGTGGGGCCGTCGAGCGCCTCGTGCGTCGCTCGCCAGGCGTCCATCTGATGGGCCCGGTCAGCGATCGGCGTCGCCTCGCCGAGATCTACGCCAGCGCCGACCTGCTGGTGCACGGCTCGGGAGCGGAGACTTACGGCCTTGTCGTCGCCGAGGCGATGAGTTCGGGACTCCCCGTAGTGGCGCCGGACACCGGCGGAGCCGCGGACCTGGCGCGGCGCGGATGCGCAGTCACCTATCGGACGGGCGACGCCGCCTCCTGCGCAGAGGCCATCGGCAAGGCGCTGCGCGCGACTGCCGCGGGCGACCGAGATGCGCCGCCTTCGCCCGGCCCGAGCAGCGCAGAGGCGCATTTCGTGCAGCTCTTCGCGCTCTATCGCCGTCTCGTCGACGAGCGCGCGGCTCGACGTGTGAACCGCGCAGCCTGAACGGGAAGCTCGATCTGCCGATCGCATCTGGCGAGCCCGCGTGCTGGCCGGAATCCCCAACGACCGCGCCATCGCTACGGGTTGCGCGCGCCGCCCTGAAGCGTGGCGGCGGACAGGGGCCGGACGCTCCAAGCGACGCATCCGCCTTTGGTCCACCTACCCATTCGCGTTCGGATGGCGTGTAGTGCGTGGCGTCGGGGTTCGAAGGAGAAGACCATGATCCGCAAAGCGCGCGCCGTCTGGCGCGGGACGGGACGAGATGGCGCCGGCGAGCTCACGACGGACTCCGGCGTGCTCAAGGAGACAGCCTATTCGTACAAGACCCGGTTCCAGGATCAGCCCGGCACCAATCCCGAGGAGCTGATCGCCGCCGCCCACGCCGGCTGTTTCACCATGGCTCTTGCCTTCCAGCTGCAGGGCGCCGGCTACGAACCGACCGAGCTCTCCACGGAAGCGGCCGTCTCGCTGGATCAGGATGGCGATGGCTTCAAGATCACGAAATCCGCCCTGACCTTGAGGGCCGAAGTTCCCGGCCTCGACCGCGCCACCTTCGACGATCTGTCGAAGAAGGCGGAAAAGACCTGTCCGGTCTCGCGGCTGATGAACGCGGAGATTTCTCTCACCGCCACCCTGGCCTGAACCCCTGCCGGAGAGATAAGGGCGCGTGTTGGCGCGGCGACCGGCCGTCGGTTGGCGCTCTGCAGACATTAGGAGGCGCGACGATGGGAACCCTGATGGGACGCCTGGGCGTCAAGCTACCGATCGTGCAGGCGCCGATGGCCGGCGTTTCGACCCCGGCCATGGCGGCGGCCGTGACCAATGCGGGGGCGCTCGGCTCAATCGGCGTCGGCGCCACGGACGCGGCGGGCGCACGCACGATGATCGAGGCCATCCGCGCCCTGACGTCCGGCCCGTTCAACGTCAACGTCTTCTGCCACCGTCCCGCTACGGCGGATGCCGAACGGGAGCGCGCCTGGCTTGCCGCGCTCGCACCTGTGTTCAGTCGCTATGGGGCGAAGCCGCCGGAGGCGATCGGCGAAATCTACACGAGCTTCCTCGTCGACCAGCCTATGGCGGATTTACTGACGGAGGCTCGCCCTGCAGTCGTCAGCTTCCATTTCGGATTGCCCTCCGCGAGGACCATCGAACGTCTGAAATCCGCGGGGGTGACCCTGTTTTCGACGGCGACGAACCTGGACGAGGCCGAGGCGGCTGTGGCCGCCGGCGTCCACGCCATCGTGGCCCAGGGCTATGAAGCGGGTGGGCATCGCGGCGTCTTCGATCCTAAGGCTCCTGACCCGCGGCTGGGCGTCCTTGCCCTCACGCGTCTCCTGGTGAGCAAAGTCCCGCTTCCGGTGATCGCCGCGGGCGGAATCATGGACGGTGCGGGGATCGCGGCGGCCCTCGACCTGGGGGCGGAGATGGCTCAACTCGGCACGGCCTTCGTCGCCTGCCCGGAGTCGAGCGCCGATAAATTCTACCGGCAGGCGCTCTTCGAACGGGGGGCGTCGGCGACCCGGATGACCGCCCTGATCTCTGGCCGCCCCGCCCGGTGCCTCGCCAACCGCTTCACGGCGCTCGAGGACGCGGAGCTGAAGGGCCTCGACATCCCGGATTACCCGATCGCCTATGACGCTGGCAAAGCTCTCGCCGCGGCGGGTCGGGCGCGCGGGGAGGGGGGATTTGGCGCCCAGTGGGCCGGTCAAGGCGCGCCCCTGGCGCGGAGCCTTCCCGCAGGCGAGCTGGTCGCCGCCCTGGCGCAAGAGCTGGCCGCACCCCAGCGGCGCGCTCACGCGTCGACGGTTAAGGCTCCAGTCACCACATCCTGAGAAGGCCGTGGGGCCGCCTCGCTGCGTTCGGAACGCTTCGAGGGGCACTGATTGAGGCGTTCGATGAGCCAGCGCCCCGCCGGACCTGGAGGTGTCGTCGCGAGGTAGATCGCCGACATTGGCAGGATCATGCCCGCTTCAGGGACGTCCTCGATGTGCAGGCGCACGAGCCGCCCCTCGGCGATGTCTTGCTCCACCACGTGCGTGGGCATCCCGCCCCAACCCAGGCCGCTGAGCAGGAAGGCGTGCTTGGCGAACAGGTCGGCGAGGCGCCAGGTCGAAGGAGACATCACACCGAATTCCCGCCCTGCAGTGAGGTCAGACCGATCCGTCAGAACGAGTTGGGTGTGGTTGGCCATCTCGCGTCTTGGGATGGGTCCCTCGATCGCGGCGAGCGGATGGTCGCGCGCCGCCACCATCACCAGGGAGACGGCGCCGAGCCTCTCACTGGATAAGGCGGGGACATCCACGTGCAGAGGGCTCACGACGCCAAGGCGCGCGCGACCGTCCAGCACCACTTGGAACGCGCCGCCCAATGACTCGGCGTAGAGCCGCAGCGGCGTCCGTGGGAACTGTCGCTGGAAGTCCTTCGCGGCTGCGGTGAGCGCAGCCATCGGAAAGAACACGTCGAACGCCACGGAGAGCTCCGGCTCCAGTCCCGTGGCCATGCCTCTGGCCCGAGCCTTCATTCCCTCCGCCCCAGCAAGGACGCTCCTGGCGTCGCCAAGTAGGACGGTTCCCGCCGGGGTGAGGGTGGGATAGCGTCCCGATCGGTCGAACAGGGCGACGCGGAGCTGGCCCTCGAGCGCGCTGACCAGCTCGCTGATCGCGGATTGTGAGCGGCGGAGCTTGCGGCCTGCGGCGGAGAAGCTGCCCTCTTCGGCGGCCGTGACGAATGTGCGAAGTTGATCGAGCGACAGGCCGTCCAGCATGTGATCTATCGCCAAAACCGATGGATAGGATCGCTATATGCCTGCTTTTGGCAGGAGTTCCAAGGCGCCACATGTGCGGCGACGCTCGCAAGAGAAGCGAACCTTTTTGAAGGTCCCGAAATGAAGCTGAATTATCTGGCCGCCTCCATCGCCGCCGTCGCTCTCCTCCCCGTCGCGCCGATCGCCTTGGCCCAGGGCGCTCCAAACGCCGCGGCCGTCCAATCGGGCGAGTACAAGGTCGAGCCGTACCACACGCAGGTGGCATTCTCCGTCCGTCACTTCGGATTCACCGATTTCTCCGGCTTCTTCTCGGGCGCCGGCGGATCCCTGCGGCTGGATCCGACGAACCCTGCCGCCTCGAAGCTCGAGGTGACCATCCCGGTGAACACCGCTCTGACGACCGTCCCCAAGCTCGACGAGGAGCTCAAGGGCGCCCAGTGGTTCGACGCGGCGCAGTTCCCCACCGCAAAGTTCACTTCGACCAGCGTCACAAAGACAGGCCCCGACACCGCCGAGATCCACGGCGACCTGACCCTCCATGGCGTGACTCGTCCCATCGAGCTGAAGGCCCGCTTTGTCGGCGCTGGCGTGAATCCCCTCGACCACGCCTATACGCTCGGCTTCGAGGCCACGGGCGTCGTCAAGCGCAGCGAGTTCGGCGTGAAGACCTATGTTCCTATGGTCGGCGATGACGTTCAGCTCAGGATTGCTGGCGCCTTCGAGAAGGTTCAGTAGCCTCAGGCCGGCTTGAACCCGATCTCCGACCGCGGACACCCACGGCCATGGACGCACGCACCCCCAGCGAGACCAAGGACGACGCGCTGCGCCGCTACAACGTGGTGGCGATGAGCCTGCATTGGCTCATCGCCACCGTGATCCTGACCAACATCGGGATCGCTTGGTATTTCAACACCCTCCATGGATTGGCGCGGCTCTCGCCGATCGCCTGGCACCAGTCCCTGGGCCTGTCCGTGCTGATCCTGAGCATCGCGCGCCTCGCCTGGCGACTTGCGAAGCCGCCCCCGCCGCTTCCGGACGAAATGCGGCGATGGGAACAACGCCTCGCGGAACTCGTGCACATGCTGTTCTACGTCGTCATGATCGGCATGCCGCTGACGGGCTGGGCGATGCGCTCGGCCAGCCCCCTGCACCACATCCTCCCCATCCGACTCTTCGGCCTGCCCTGGCCGGCCGTACCGCCTCTCGCCCATCTCTCTGGGGCTGCGGCGCAGGCGGCGGAGCACAGGTTCGAGACCTTCCACGGCCTGCTGGCCAAGCTGGCCTACGCCCTGGTTGTCCTGCATGTCGGCGGCGCGCTCAGGCACCAGTTCATCAGCCGCGACCTCGTGGTCGCCCGCATGGTCCCGTTCCTCGGATCGAGAGTCTCCCGATGACCACAGCCGTCCGCAACCTGGTCCTGGCTCTGGGGCTGTTCCTGGGGCTGACCGCGCCGCCTGCGCTGGCGGCTCCGGCCGCTTGGACCGTGGATCAGGCCGCCTCGAAGCTCACCTTCCAGGGCGCCGTGAGCGGAACGCCTTTCACTGGCGCATTCCACCGTTGGAACGCGCAGATCGCCTTCGACCCCAAGGCGCTGGCCGCCTCGCACGTCGCTGTTTCGGTCGACCTGGCCTCGGCGGCGAGCGGCGACGCCGATCGCGATCAGTCCATGCCCACGCCGGACTGGTTCTGGGTGGCGAAGTTCGCCAGGGCCAGCTTCGTCACACATGCCTTCCGCGACCTGGGCGGCGGCCGATACGAGGCCACGGGCGATCTCACCCTGCGCGGCGTCACCCGACCCGTCACCCTGCCGTTCACCCTGGCGATCGCTGGCGACAAGGCCGTCATGAAGGGCTCGACGGTGATCGACCGGACGGCGTTTGGCGTGGGCCAGGGCCAGTGGAAAGGCGGCGACGTGGTCGCCACGAAAGTGACCGTAAACGTCGCCCTGACTGCCAATCGCGTCCACTGACGCGCGCCGCGAAGCCCATAAGCGAGGCGGTGCGAACGAGCGCTCGACAGGCGCGTCCGCGCCCGCGTCCGTTCCGTTCGAAGCCTGTCGAGTTGTCATTGCAACGCTTTTAAGGCGACTGTCTTTAGTCAGCTTGCGACGGTTGTTAGCGCGGAGCGATCCGCCCGCCGTCCGAGCGGATGGAACGCCCCTGGAGCCATGGCCATGACCACAAGACCCCGCGCGCTTCTCGCAGTCCTGTGCGCGCTGATCGCGGGGGCCGCATGGGCTCAGCCCACGCCAGCAGCCAACCCCACGCAAGGGCAGGGCGGGTCTCCAAGCACGGGGCCTTCCAAGGTCATGCATTTCTCAGCGCCGCCGGCCAGGCAGGGCAATTTCGACTCGCCGTCGACCGCTTTCACCGGCGAGTGGCTCTACGGGAATGGAGTGGAGGTCATCGATAGTGGGGCTACGACTGCTGGGCAGCCCGCTAGGGGATATGAGACAATCCACGAAATCTCACCATACTTCACCTATCACTACAACAATGGCGCCGGATACAATCGTGATACGGCCAGTAACGACGGCCGCACTGGACTACCGACCTACGATATCAACTTGTTTCAGGCTGGGCAGGGCGACATGCTTGGCTTCCACTGTAACGGGTTCGTCACAGGTCAGCGCCCCGGCGCGACCAGCTTCCTCGCCAACCCCGCGGTCTCCTGCTTCAATGCGACGACCGAGGCGGGACAGGCCGGAACCTATCTGAACCCTGTCGAAATCGACCTGAACGACCAGGGCTATGACGTCGCGGGTATCGCCTTCGTCTCGAACCTTAACCGGAGGGTTAGCACGGGAACCCTCGGCTCCTGGTGGGCGGGCGTCCGAATCCAGTCGACGGGCCCGGCCGAGATCGACGCCGCCTACAGCGCCAGCGGCCGGATGGCTGCGTTCCTGGACGCAACCCCGCAGATGCTGGACCCCGCCACGCATGCGGGGATGGTGACGCCCTGCGGCTGGCGGTGGTACGCGAACGGAGCCCGCGGCCTCTACCACTTCTCTGCGACCGGCTCTGAATGGATCGCCTACGATTGCGCGCTCCAAGGCTTCGTCATCGGCGTCAAGAACTCGGCGACGCTTCAGATCACTGCAAACCAGGTCTCTGCGATCGTGCCCGAGAAGGCCGCGGCCTTCGCCGCGGTGAACAAGGTCGCTGCGATCAGGCCCGGCGCCAGCAGTGAAACAGGATCGGGGGCGAGCGCGACGTGCGCGAGCGGTCACGTCTGCGACGACCTCTCGGGCGAGATCACGCTGAACGCGGGAACGGGGACGCTCGCCGCCGGTCCGATCCTTGCGGTCGACTTCACCTGGGCGCGCGCCAACCCGCCCAACTGCGCCGTCGAACTGCAGGGCTCCCCGACGTTCCTCGCGCCATCGCATACGACCACGGCGCGCGAACTGGTGCTCAGCGTCGGCGCGCCTTTGAAGCCTTCATCCACCTATACCGTCGACTATGTCTGCGGCGGCGTCTGAGCGGGCGCCGTTCGGCTCCCTCATCGGAAGTCGTTGCTCGAGAAGCTGTACTTGAAGGTGAGTTGGAATCGGGTGTCGTCGCCCATCGAAGGTAGGCCGCAGGTCGGGCACGTCGTGCCGGATTTGTCCACCAGGCGGCCCCACAGGAACTCTCCGCCGATCAAAATGCGTGGATCGGGAGACCAGAGCAGGTTGGCTGACGCATATTGGCCCACCTTGAAAGCGCTCGGATCCTGGACCGGGGTGTTGACGACACGCACCTCGCTGTAGCCGAACGAGCTGCTCAGGACCTTGGTCCAGTAGTGGTCGTAATAGGCCATCACGCCCCAGATCGGCACAGCCTCGGTAGTAAACGTTGGCCCCGCGAAAGAGTGTGCCGGCGGCTGCACCAGCGTCTGTGGGGCGAGGTCGACGCCTCCGTCGTTCATGTAGCTGGCGATCCCGTGGCCATAGACCGCCGAGACGTGCAGTACGTCCTTCTGCCAGGTCTTCACGTTCGAGGAGAGGTTCACGCCCCAGCCGGTGTTGTGACCCTTGGGTTCGTCGTTGAACGGTGCGGGCGTATCGTAACCCACGCGCCGGAGGACGCCCGCGAGCTGCACGTGGCCGAAAGCGCCGTCGTAGCGATAGTGGGCGGTGAGATCGGGAACTTTCTCGTCGTTGGTGACGGGGAGTTCGGGGTCGAACTCGCGGATGTTGCCCGGGTCGATGTTGTTGAGCACATGCTCGAGTGCCACGGCGATCTCGTGCGGGCCGCTCTTCCAGGTGTAGCGTATCTGCGGCGTGCGCACGAAGATCATCCCATTCGGCCCCCAGTAGTCGATCACGTTGGGGAAGTTGTCGGCGTCCATGAACACGCTGTTGGTCTGGCCGGCGAGGATCGGACCCCAGCTGCCATAGGCGTGGCGCAGTCGGAAGGTCGTTTGGCCCTCGTTCGCGCCAGTTCCGAACAAGTCGAATTCGAACTTCACGTAGAACGGCTCGCCCGCGACTTCCTGGCTCGCCTGCACGCCGAAGCGGCTCTGGCGGACGCTGATGATGCTCTGGCCGTTGCTGCCGAATTCGCCCGGGGTCGTGGGGATCTTCGAGGGCCGAAGCGTCGCGTCCCAGTTCGGATCCACGCGCTTGAAATCCTGGATGTAGTCGGCCTGCGCGAAGCCATAGATCTCGAAGTTGCGTGGGGCCTGACCTTTCGTCTGAATCGGTGTCTGGGCCTCTGGGGTGGGGGTGATGGTCTCGATCGGGGGCGCAGACGTCGTCGCGACCGTTGCGGCAGCCGTGGGCGAGCTTTCAGATGGGGCCATCCCGAGTTGACGTGCGAGGGCCTCAATGCGCTGAGATCTCGCGTGCTCGGCCGCCTGGGCCGCGGCCTCTTCAGCCCGGAGCGCCTGCAACTCGGCGCGCATCTGGTCCAGGGTCTCGGGCGACGCCGTGGCGGCAGATCCGGCGGCCTGGGCCCAGGTCTGCGCAGGCGTCGTTAAGCCAAGGAAGGCTGCGGCTCCGATGGCTGAAAGAGCCGGACGCGACCTTGCACCGCGTTGAGTAATCGCCATTTCACCCCCTTTTTTATTCCCGCTTGCGCCGCGGGTTGTACACGATCGACAGCCTAACTTAGGCGTGGGGACTTGGGGAAGGGGATCGGGTGTTCCCCTTAAGGGCTAGGCCTGCGCCATCGAGAGATTGGTCGAGCATTCACCAGGGGAAAACGACGCTCGGCTGTGCGTCCATAGCGCTTCCAAGGGAAGGCTCCGGCGCAATGCCGGCGCGGGTCCGTAGTCCACCCGATGGGTTTGTCGGCGCCCGGGCATAGGCTGATCCGGGCGAAGCGCGATGCTTGGCGGTTTATTCGCTCGTCTAAGGCGCCCATGACTATGAACAACACAACGACGCCAGATCCGACAGTTCGAAGAGTTCCCGAGCTCGATCTGGCGATTCCGCCGCTCGGATCCGACCGGCGGGCGTTCATGATGCGCAGCGCCCTGGCCCTGGCGGTCTCCACGCTCGCAAACCGACCCGTCGCGGCCTTCGCCCAGACCGCCGCCCAGGCTCCCCCGCTGGGAACGAAACTCGACCCCAGCCTGAACGTGGTGAAGTCATCG
>DASXGQ010000020.1:0-45347 GCA_036488995.1 Caulobacteraceae bacterium | reverse complement strand
CGCGCTGTTGCCGAAGAGAATGGGCAGTAGCCCGCCCGGAACGATGTTGTAGTTGATGCCGGGCGATGGCGAGGGGAAGACCAGCGTGTGGCCAGTGGTGTTCACGGCGCCTGCGGTCGTCGGGCAGAAGGTCGCGCCCGGGATGTTCAGGCAGGTTCCGAGGAAATTGGGGTTCAGGAAGATCGTCGGGCTGGCGGACGACGCGTTATACGTCTGCAGGAACTGATCCCAGGTGTGATCGTACTCGTAGTTGGCGCCGACGATCCAGTTTCCCTTGCCCCAGAACTTTCCGGAGAGGCGGAATTCCTGATAGAAACTGGTGATCTTGCCGTGCTGCAGGCTCTGGTAGTCCTGCACCTCCATGCCCGACCCGTCGATCCCCGCATCGCGGAAGAACCTCTGGAAGGAGGTGAGGGAGGTGAAGGTCACGTCGGGCGTGAGGTCGTAGTCGACCCGCAAGGTCGCATTGAAATAGGTGTTGTCCTTCCGCGGCGCGGTGCAGTCAGTCGGCTGGCCGCCGGCCTGCACGATCGAACCGGGTCCCATCGACTCCGGCGGCCCGTTGGGAATGGCGTTCGGCCCAGGATTGGGAATGGTGTTGTACGTCGTCCCGAGCTGTTGATTGGCGATCGGGTCGAAGGCCGAGGTGTTGACGCACTGGTTCCATCCCGCGGCCCTGTCGTTGTGCGGAGCCAGCGGATAGTTGGCGATCGTCGGGGACAGCGGCGCCAGGGGGCTCAGTTCGGCGATGCCGAAGAACTGCGCCATCTGGGTGTAACCCCTGTCGCGCCACCCGTTCAGGGTGAACAGAGCGCGCAGTTTGTCGGTGGGCTTCCACAAGACGGAGATTCGGCCATTGAGGAAGTCCTGGCCGCCGATCTCCTGGCCCTGGTTGAGGGCGTAACCCTGCTGCCAGGCGCCGCTCTCGTTGACGCGGCCGGCCAGGCGGATGTCCAGTTTGTCGGTGATGGGCGCGTTGACGTAGCCCTCGATATCCGCGTCGTTGAAGCGGCCGTAGGTTGCATAGACGCCAGCGTCGAAGTGATCGGTGGGCTTGTTGGCGATGTAGTTGATCGCCCCGCCCGTCGCGTTCTCGCCGAACAGGGTTCCCTGCGGGCCCTTCAGCACTTCCACCCGCTCCAGGTCCAGGGTGGCGCCGTTGGTCAGGACCGAGAACGGCAGGGGCGCCTCGTCAAGATAGACGCTGACCGTCGGGCTGCCGGCGAGCGAGGTGTCCTGGAATCCGACGCCGCGGATCGTGAAGACATTCGTGCCGTAATAGGTCGGGGTGAACAGGAAGCCCGGAACGATCTTCTGCAGATCTTCGGTGTTGGTGATGCCGAGCTTTTCGAGCGTCTGGCCGCTGGCCGCCTGCACCGACATGGCGACGGTGTTGATGTTCTCCTCGCGCTTCTGGGCGGTGACCACGACCTCCCCGATCGTGATCCCGCCGGCGGCGGCGCCCGCGCGCGCCGAGGGAGGCAGCGGGGCGGGGGCCGCAGCGGCCACGGCCCCTTCGGGTGCTCGGGCGGGCTGCGCCTCTTCAGCTTTTGCTTGGAACGGAGCCGCCGCCAGGGCTGCGCAGACGGCGAGCACGGACACTCCGGCGCGATAGCCAGACATCCCGATCCTCCCATTTTCTCGCCTGCGTCGAAGCGCAGGCGTCCGCCGGTGGTGGGAGATCTGGAGTGTCGAGCGCCGAACGGTGGCCGATCGCCGAAGCGGCCGGATCGCCGTGCGCGGAACCGAACCCCCGCCCCGACTTTGTTACGAGGACGCTATATCACGTTATAGATAATGTCCAGATCGCGTTATAAATTTACGCATGTGGAAGCTCCCGCTTGTCCCTCCCCTTCCGGGGAGGGTGTCTTCGAGCGCCGCGAGAAGACGGGTGGGGAACGTTTGGGAAGGACCGCAGCGTTGGTGTTTTTCCCAGGGTTCCCCACCCGGTCTCGCTGCGCTCGACCACCCTCCCCGGAAGGGGAGGGACGAGCTCTACGGCTGCGCCCACATCCGGACGAGGTTGTGGTAGGCGCCGACAAGCGAGACGGCAGCGGGATGCGCATCGCCCAGCCCGTCCCGCGCGGCGCCGATGGCGCGGTCGAGGTCGTGCAGCAGGGCGCGCTGGCTGGGGTCGGCGACGAGGGATTGCACCCAGAAGAACGAGGCCCAGCGCTCGCCGCGGGTGACCGCCTCGACGCGATGCACGCTCGTCGTCGGGTAGAGGATGAGATCGCCCGCCGCCAGCTTGACCCGCGCGGCGAAGGTCCCTTCGCCGATCACGAGCTCTCCGCCGTCGTATTCGCTGGGATCACTCAAAAAGAGGGTCGCCGAAAGGTCGGTGCGGTAGCTCTGGCCCGAGACCGGCGAGGTGCGGATGGCGTTGTCGACGTGGTCGCCGAAACTCATGCCCTCGCCATAGCGATTGAAGAGGGGCGGATAGACCCTCAGCGGCAGGGCGGCCGACATGAAGGCGGCGTTGCGCCCCAGGCCTCGCAGCACCAGCTCGCCCGCCGAGGCGACCTGCGGCGAGTCCTCCGCCGCCTGGAGGTTTCGCTTGGCCCTCGCCGACTGGTCGCCCGCGGTGACCCTACCGTCCAGCCATGGCGCACTGGCCAGGGTGGCGCGGCACTGGCGCACCTCCTCGCCGCTCAGCAGGCCTTGGATCTGCAGCGTCATCGCGCCGGCGCCTCCGCCTCGGCGGCCAGGGCGCGCAGGCGCGGGTCCGGTTGGCGCGCCAGCAGGGCTCGCATCGCAGCGGCGCTCTCCGCCGTGGCCTCAGCCAGCGCCGCGCGGAAGACGGGCAGGGCCGCCTCGACCTCGCCGTCGGCCGCCAGGAGGGTGGCGTGGTTGAACCGTGCACGGAAATACCCGGCCTCGGCCGAGCGGCGGTACCAGGCGCGGGCGGCGGCAGGATCGCGGTCGGCGCCCCAGCCCTCCTCCAGGCAGCGCGCCAGCAGATTCATAGCCCGGGCGTGGCCGCGCGCGGCGGCGCGGCGATAGCCTTCGACTGCCCCTTCGAGATCGCGCGGCGCCCCGCGACCGTCGAAGAGCATGTTCGCGTAATTGTATTCGCCCCAGTCGTAGCCCTTCCCCGCCGCCTGCCGGTACCACTGCGCGGCGGCTGCGAGGTCGACCGGAGCGCCCCAGCCATTCTCGAGGCAGCGGCCGGCCATGTTCATGCCCTCGGGGGATCCGGCGCGGGCGGCGCGGGTGAACCAGGCCAGGGCCGCCTGCGGGTCCTCCGCCACGCCGGCGCCGTCCAGCAGCATCTGGCCAAAGGCGACCTGCGCCTGGGCGTTGCCGTAGAGGGCGGCGCTCTTCAGCCAGGGTGCGATCTGCGCCGGCCCCGCCGAAAGCAGGCGGCGAAGGTCGGGCCGGTCCATCCGCCGCATACGCGACATGCGCAGATAGTGCGCCTCGGCCGTCTCAGCGGCGGCCCACTCCCGGCCCATCAGAACGAGACCCGCGCCGTCAGTTTCACCGTCCGCCCGGGGCCCGGAATCGCGTGGTTCTCTGACGCCGAGTTGTAGTAGAAGCCGTCGTAATAGAGCCGGTTGCCCAGGTTCAGGGCATTCAATTGAAAGGTGAGTCGGTCGCTGACGTGGCAGGCGGCCATTGCATTGAAGACGACGTAGCTGGGCACGATAGCCAGCGGGTTGTCCGGGGTAACGATATTGGCTGCCCGGGCGCCCAGATAGTTGAGTCCTGCGCCGAACTCCCACCTTTCTGTGAATTCGTACTCGGCCCAAAGGTTGAAGGCGTTGCGGGCGAGGTTTGGCACTGCGACGCCGCTATAGGAGCCGGTTTCCGCCGCGCCGCTCGTCTTGCCGTAGAGGTAGGTGTAGCCGGCCGTGACCTCGAGCGAGCGGCCGATACGGCCCGTGGCGCCCAGCTCGAAGCCCTCCACCCGCTCGTTCCCTTCGAGGACGGTCAGGGTGGGATTGTTGGGGTCATTGATCTGGGCGTTGTTCACGTCGATGTGGAACACCGCGGCGGTGAGCAGCAGGGATTCCGATAGGACGCTGGTCTTCGATCCGGCCTCGTAGCTGGTCGCCTTCACCGGTCCGAGATTTGCGGTGCTCGTGGTCAGGGTGAGGGCTTCGGCCGAGGGATCGAACGAAGTCCCGTAGGAAACATAGAGACTCTCCCACGGAACCGGCTTGAACACGGCGGCGAAGCGCGGGCTGGCCACCTTGTCGACGTGGGCGAGGTCGAGCACGGCGCCGCGCGCCAGGGCCACCTGATGATAGGTCGCCGCGAAGCGGTCGAGGCGGACTCCCGCGACCAGGTCCAGATGGCTTCCCAGACTGGCGGTGTCGGTGACGTAGACTCCCTCGGAGTTGGCGTCGGTCACCTGGGTGGCGGAGACGGGCTCGACCGGTGCGCTCACGAACGGATCGGGGTTCAGCAGCGGAGTCGGCGCGATCCAGAAGTTGTTCTGGTCGAACGGGTTCACGTGGCGGCGGAGGTCGTTGGTCTCGCGCGCGATCTCCGTCCCCGCGACAATGACGTGGCGGAACGGTCCGGTGGCGAAGCGGGCGGTCAGATCGAACTGGCCGGTGAGGTTGGTCTGGACGCCGGAACTGCTCGGCGAGTCGCGTCCGACGAGAACGCTCGTAAGCGGCGTCGAAGGCCCGGGCGCGCCGCCCAGCCCGCCAGGGCTGCCGAAGTTTGGCTCGTGGAACTGATAGTCGAATCGGTAGCTGGCGTAGCGCACCGTGCTCGCGAATGTCAGGGCGGGCGACACCTCGTGGGTCAGACGCAGTGTGCCGACGTCCACCCAGGATCGCGACCGGTCTGAGGCCAGGCCGTAAAACGCTCCGCGCGGAACGGGAGCTGGCAAGCCGTTCACGAAAGGCACGCCGGAGTCCGGCGTGTCATCCTCCTGCAGGTGTATATAGCTCAAGGTCACAGTTGTCGGGCCGGCCAGGCCGAAAGCGGCAGACGGCGCGACGCCCCAGCGGCGGTTCCGCACCACGTCCCGTCCCGCGACCCCCGAGGTCTCGCCCATGGCGTTCAGTCGGACTGCAGCGCCGGAACCGATCGGCTGGTCGACGTCGAGCGTTCCGCGGAACTCGTCGTTGGTTCCGACGTCGGACGTCAGGGTGCGGAACGCCGCCAGGCCTGGCGCCTTGCTGACCTGGTTGATCGCCCCGCCGGTCGAGCCGCGGCCGAACAGGGTCGCCGAGGGCCCCTTGAGCACCTCGACCTCCTGCAGGTCGAAGCTGTCGCGGTTGTAGACGGCCGCATCGCGCACCCCGTCGAGGAAGAAGTCGTTGAAGGCCGAGAAGCCGCGGATGTTGACCGTGTCGCCGCGGGCGGCGCCCTCGCCGGCGTTCAAGGTCACGCCCGGCACGTTCTTCAGGACGTCCTCCAGCCGATGGGCGGCCTGGTCCTGGATCAGCGTCTGCGGGACGACATTCACGCTCTGGGGCGTGTCCTGCAGGTCGAGGGGGATCTTGTCGCCGAGGAGGGCGCGAACGCCGGTCACGACGATCGCCGTGACCTGGGCCGATTCCTCTCCTGCAATAGCGGGCTGAGCCTCGGCCGCCGCGCCCTGATCCATCCCCGGCATGTCTCTCCGTTTTCCCCTGTCAGCTATTCGAGGGGCGCACCCCCAGTGGGCGGCGCGCGTAGCATGGCTAACGGAGATTGCGAAGCATTATCATTTGCAGCAAACGACGCGCCTCTCTGGCGAGGCGTTCAGGCGAGGTGGCGCTGGGCCTCCGAGACCGCGGTGAAGAGCTGCTGGCGCCGATCGTCCGTGACTGCGCCGGCCAGAATCAGGGCGTAGCCCAGGCGGGCGGTGGCGGCGAGGCGCTCGGCCGGGATCAGGCCGACCGCCCACTCGAACATCGCCGAGCGTCGGATGAAGTCGAGATGCTGGCCAGTGAGGTTGGGATCGACGCCCTCGCGCAGGGCGCCGGCCGCCGCCGCCTCGTCCACCAGGCCCCGCCAGAAGGCGTCACCCTTGGGTCCGAGGATCTCCTCCCGCACCCCTTCGCCGGCATCGAACACGGCGGTCCACAGGGTCCGGTAGAAGGGCGGGTCGCCGAGGTAGAGCTCGATGGCCGTGTCGAGAGCCATGAAGATCCGGTCGATCGGGTCGGCCGGGCGTCGCGCGCTGAACTGCTCATGGAACTCGCGGACGTCCTGAAGCATGGCGACAACGATCGCCCGCTTCGAGCCGAAGAGATTGTAGGGGGTGGCGAGGCTGACCCCCGCGCGCGCCGCCAGGGCCCGCATCGAAAGGCCGGCGTTGCCGGTCTCGCGGATCAGTTCGCGTGCGGCCTGGATGATCGCCCTTCGCCGCTCGGCCTTACCCGCCTCTCGACGACCTCCGGCGGGGGCAGGTTCACCTTGGGGAAGGTTGTCGGCCCGGGAGGTTGGAGCCTTGCGGGCGAGGGCGGAGCGCTTGATCGGCATCGCGGTGGATCCATGACCTGGGGAGGGAGCCGCAGCGCTCTGTCCCTTCGGCGCCGCCTTGACGGAAGCGCGATATTTAGAACATGTTACTACAAAATAGGGCGCGGTCGCGATGCGCCGTTCCGACGCAAACGGGCGGCCTCTCGCATCGATTCTACGCCCCCTGTCCACACCGGAGGAGGCGGCACGATGTCCACGACGCTCGAACTCGCACGGGGCGCCGGAAGCAGGCTTCACGTCGAGGTTGTCGCCGAAGGCCTGCAGTTCCCCGAAGGTCCGATCGCAATGGCGGACGGTTCGGTCGTTCTGGTGGAGATCCAGCGCCAAAGCCTCACGCGCGTGCGCCCGGACGGCAAATGCGAGGTGATCGCCCATCTGGGCGGCGGACCCAACGGCGCCGCAATCGGCCCCGACGGCAAGGTCTATGTCACCAACAATGGCGGCTTCCAGTGGGTCACCCGCCCGGACGGGATCACCGCGCCGCACGGTAAGCCGGCCGACTACAAGAGCGGCTCGATCCAGCGTGTGGACCTTGCCAGCGGCAAGGTCGAAACGGTCTACGCCGCCTGCGACGGGCGGCCCCTCCGCGGACCGAATGACCTCGTCTTCGACAAGTCCGGCGGCTTCTGGTTCACCGACCTCGGCAAGTCGGACGGCGACGTGATGCAGATGGGCCACCTGCTCTACGCCCGGCCGGATGGCTCGAAGATCGTCCGGGTGCGAGAGGGCATGATCACCCCCAACGGGGTGGGGCTCTCGCCCGACGAGAAAACGGTGTGGGTGGCCGAGACCTACACAAGCCGCGTGTGGGGTTTCGAGATCGCCGCCCCTGGCGAGCTGGCGCAGAGCGCCGACATGTGGGCGCCGGGCCGCGTGCTGGGGCCGTTGCCGGGCTACCAGCTGCTCGACAGCCTGGCGGTGGATGGCGCCGGCAAGGTCTGCGCCGCAACCATAGTCAACGGCGGGATAACCGCCTTCGACCCGGACGGCTCGACCGAACACTTCGCCGTGCCGAACGATCCGATCGTGACCAACATCTGCTTCGGCGGCGCGGACATGCGCGACGCGTGGATCACTTCCTCGGGTCGCGGCCTCCTCCTCAAGACCCGCTGGCCCCGCCCCGGACTCAAGCTCAACTTCAACGCGTAAGGTGATGGTTTCCGAGAGGGCGCAGGCGGAGGAATAGCTCTCCAACACAGAGGACACAGAGGAACAGGAGGGTGCAGAGGAGGAAGGGCGCGTCGAAGGCGCATGAAACGCTCGACTGCCGCCATCCGGGCGGTGGACGATTTGCTGAAATCTTGGCGGTCGGCTCTGTGACCTCCTAATCCTCTGTGTCCTCTGTGTTGAAAAACGGCCTCCGCCGGGTCTCCGGCGTCGCCAGGAAGGACTGCGAAATGGCTTACGAGGCGATCAGGGCGGAAGCGGAGGGACCGGTGCTGACCGTGACCCTCAACCGGCCCGACAAGCTCAACGCCTACACGGCCCAGATGGGCGCGGAGCTTGCCGACGCCTTCCATCGGGCGGATGCGGACGATGCGGTGCGCGCGATCGTTCTGACAGGAGCGGGGCGAGGGTTCTGCGCCGGGGCGGACATCTCCGCTGGCGCCGGCAGCTTCGACACCGAAGGCGGGGAGGGGGCGAAGAACTTCGGCGATCCCGCTGCGCGGGGTGCGAGAGCTCTGGGTCGAAGCTTCACTCACGCCATGTTCGACTGCAGGAAGGCGACCATCGCCGCGTTCAACGGTCCGGCGGTCGGGGTGGGGATCACCCTGGCCCTGCCCACCGACATCAAGATCGCCTCCACCGCGGCTCGGTTCGGCTTCGTCTTCGCCCGACGTGGGCTCGCGCCGGAGGCCGCCAGCGCCTGGTTCCTCCCACAGATCGTGGGCCTGCCCCAGGCTCTTCGCTGGTGCCTTACCGGCAATGTCTTCGGCGCCGAGGAGGCGATGCGCGGCGGTTTGGTGAGCGAGGTGGTCGAGCCGGACCAGCTGCTGCCGCGCGCCCACGAGATCGCCCACGAGATCGCCGCCAACACCGCCCCGGTCTCCATCGCTCTCACCCGCGCCCTGCTCTGGCGCTTCGCCTCCGCGAATCTGCCCTTCGACCTGCTCAAGGTCGACGGGCCGATGGCGCAGTCGCTGGGCTCCCGCGACGACGTGAAGGAGGGCGTCAGCGCCTTTCTCGAAAAGCGCGCGCCGGTCTTTCCCGGACGAGCCAGCTCGGACATGCCGCCCCAATATCCCTGGTGGGGGGAGGGGGACGGGTGAAGGGTTCAGCCGAACTTCACGCCCTTGGTGTGCTTGGTGGATGAAACCATGGCTGCCGTATCCGCCAAACTGAAGAAAGACCTCGAGGAGACCGGTGTCGCAATCCTCCCCAACGTGCTCACGGCGGAGGAGGCCAGACACGCAGTCGGGCGGTTGTGGACGGCCGCGGAGGGGTTTCGGCGGATGGGCGGGCCGACCTTCATGCCTCAGCTGGATCCCAACGAGGCGAACGTAAGGGTGTTCGCCCTGCTCGAGCTCGATCCCCTGTTCCGCGACCTGATCCGACATCCGGCAGCGATCGAGCTTGTGGAGGCGGTGCTGGGCGAGGGGTGGATGATCTCCAACTTCACCGCCAACATCGCCCGGCCGGGCGCACGGTCGATGTCGCTGCACTCCGACCAGGCCCTCGTGGTTCCCGAGCCGTGGCTTGCCCCATGGTCGGTCAACATCATCTGGTGCCTGACGGACGTACGCGGCGAGAACGGCGGAACGCTCTACGTCCCGGGCAGCCATCGCTTCGAGCGCCGCGCCGACCTGCCGGCCGACGCACCGGCCAGGCTCACGCCCATAGTCGCGTCCGCCGGCTCGATCGTCGTGATGGACGGGCGCGTCTGGCACACGTCGGGCGCCAACATCACCGAGAGCGACGACCGCGCACTCCTTTTCGGCTACTATTCTGCAGATTTCCTGAGGCCCCAGGTGAACTGGAACGCCCTCCTTTCGGCGCAGACGCAAGGATCCCTCGATCCCTGGATGCGCGCGCGCCTTGGCCTGGATGCGGCTGCCAATGTGCGAGTCGCCGCTAACGTCCTGGGCCCCCGGCCGGCGGGGCAGCAAGACGAGAAGAGCGGTTCGGTTGGCCGCGCTCCCGAGGGAACCGAGGCTTGTTGAAATTGCTAAAGTGAATTCGCAGTCGAGGAGAACGCCATGAGCGAAGCCGAGACGATCGACCGGCCGGACACCAAGCCGAGGTTCCAGATCTATCGCAACAGTGAGGCCAAGGACTTCGCCGAGTTCGACCTCATGGACTACAAGGGCGTCACAGCGGAGCTGTCGGCAAAGTTCGCCGAACTTGGCGAGGCCGGCCTCAATGACGGCCAGGTGGTGAAGATGCTGTTCGCAGCGCCCGGCTTTTCCCTGACCTACGCCTGGTTCAAGAGCGGCTTTCCCCTGCCGCGCCACACCCATAGCGCCGATTGCCTCTACTACATCATCGCCGGCAGCCTGCAGCTGGGGACCGAGACGCTGGGCCGGGGAGACGGCTTCTTCCTGCCCAAGGACATGGCCTACGCCTACACGCCCGGGCCTGAAGGCGTGGAGGTGCTGGAATTCCGCACCGCCGAGCGCTTCGACATCCACTTTCTGGCGGGAAACCCCGCCTTCTGGACCCGCGCGATCGATGCGGTGAAGCGCGAGCACGCGGGCTGGGCGGACCAGCGGCGGCCGCAGGACGTCGCCGTTTGATGAGCGGTCGCAGGGCGTACCCGGAGCGCCGGCGTCCTCGCCGGCACACGGCGTCGCCGCAACCGTGGGGTAGGGGAGAATCCTGGATCGGCTCCGCGGAGGCCGAAACATGCCGGCGAGGACGCCGGCGCTCCGTGTTTCTACTGCGGACGCCGGGGACGTGAAGACTGCCGCCGAGACATACGCCCGGGACGGCGTCGTGCTGCTGCAAGGGGCGCTGGACGCGCGGGCCCTCGCCGCCGCCGAGTCGGCCTGGGCGTGGAGCGTGGCCAATCCGGGGCCGCTGGCGAGCAGGATCCCTTCGGCTACGGCGGCGACCTTCTACCAGGATCTCTACAATCCGCGCGTGCTCGAGGGCTACGAAGCCATGCTACGAGCCTCGCCCCTCCCGCGCCTGATCGCTGATATCTGGGGCGCCCCTGACGTGTGGTTCATGTACGAGCAGGTCTTCCTCAAGGAGGGGGGTGAGGCTCGGCGGACCCCCTGGCACCAGGACTCTTCCTACCTGTCCGTAGGTGGCGAGCACCTGGCGGTGGCATGGATCACCTTCGAAACCCTGACCGCTGACGACTCCCTGGAGTTCGTGCGCGGCTCGCATCGGGGGGTGCTCTACAACGGCTCGCGCTTCACCCTGGGCGACGATACCGCGCCCCTGCATCCGGGCGAGGCGCTGCCGCGCCTGCCCGACATCGAATCGGACCGCAGCGCCTTCGACATCGTCAGCTTCGCGGTCGAGCCGGGCGACGTGGTGCTGTTCCACCCGCGCATGCTGCACGGCGGGGCGCCAACCCACGCGGGTCAGCGCCGGCGCACCCTGACCCTGCGTTTCTTCGGGCGCGATGCGATCTACGAGGAACGGCCCGGCCCGACAGGGCCGCGGCCGTCCGGTCAGCGCCTGGACCTGCAGACGGGCGATCCCCTGCGTCATCCGGCCTTCCTGAAGCTGGCGTGAGCGAGGCGCCCGAACTGGAGTCCGCAATCGACGCTGTCGTGCGCCGGATCTTCCCCGGTTCCGAGGGCGTCGCCGCCTTCCGCCGTCTCTCCGGCGGGGCGAGCCAGGAGACCTGGGCCTTCGAGCGGGTGGAGGCGGGAGGCGCCCGCACCCCGCTCATCCTGCGCCGCGCGCCGGGCGGGACGCGCCAGGCCGAGACGGCGGTGGGGATGGAGATCGAGGCGCAGCTGATGCGTCTGGCGGGAGAGGCCGGGGCGCCCGAGCCGGTGGTCCACTACGTTCTCGCCCCGGCGGACGGCGCCGGGCGCGGCTTCATCACCAGCTTCGTCGAAGGCGAGACTCTGGGCCGGCGGATCGTGCGCGAGCCGCGCTTCGCCCGGGCGCGCGAGGTGCTCGCGGCCCAGTGCGGGCGGGCAATGGCGGCCATCCACGCGATCGACCCGGCGCGCCTGCCGCCCCTGCGGGTGGCGACCGCCCGCGGGCGGCTGGAGGAGTTGCACGCTCGCTACAAGGCGACGGGCCGCCCCAAGCCGGTGTTCTCCCTGGCGTTCGAGGCCCTGCGCGCCCGCCTGCCGGCAGAGCCGGTGACGCCGAGACTGGTTCATGCCGACTTCCGAAACGGCAACATCATCGTCGGCGAAGAAGGGCTGCGCGCCGTGCTGGACTGGGAGATCGCCCACCTGGGCGACCCGGTCGAGGATCTCGGCTGGATCTGCATCAGCTCCTGGCGCTTTGGCGGCGAGGGGCCGGTGGGTGGATTTGGGACCCGCGAGCAGCTGGTGGAGGCCTATGAGGCGGCTGGCGGCGGACGGGTCGAGCCCGAGCGCCTGCTGTTCTGGGAGCTGCTGGGCGTGGTGAGCTGGGGGGTGAGCTGCGCCTCCATGGTCGTCGGCTTCCGCGGCGGGATCGACCCCAGCTCCGAGCGGGCGATGATCGCGCGTCGAAGCAGTGAAACCGAGATCGACATCCTCGATCTGCTCTCGCCCCGGAGCTGAGACATGCAGGACGAACCCAGGCCATCGGAGATGCTCGCCGCCGTCGCCACCCTGCTGCGCGCGACGGTGATGCCCCAGCTCAGCGGCCACACCGCCTTCCTGGTGCGGGTGGCGGCTAACGCACTCGACCTGGTGCGGCGACAGGTGGAGCTGGAGCCGGCGGCGGACGCGGCGGAGCAGGCGCGGCTGCGTCGGCTCCTGACGCGCGACGGCGACCTGTTGGAGCTGAACCAGGCGCTCTGCGATGCGATCGAGGCCGGGGAGATGACCCTGGAGACGCCCGGCCTGACGGAACACCTGTGGGCGACGACCCTGGAAAAGCTGGCGATCGACCAGCCTTCGTACGCGCCGTATCAGCGGGCGGTGGGCAGCTGAACCGTCCCTCCCCTTCCGGGGAGGGTGGTCGAGCGAAGCGAGACCGGGTGGGGAAGTGTGGATCATCCCGGGCGCCTCGTCCTGTCCCCAAACTTCCCCACCCGTCGCGCCTTTGGCGCGACACCCTCCCCGGAAGGGGAGGGACGGGCAATCACCTGCCCTCGAGGATCTCCAGCGCCCTCTTCGCCAGCTGCGGGCACTGGTTCACCGCTGCGGCCTCGGATGCCGCGGAACCCGAGAGGATGCGGCGGTAGACGCCCTGCATGATCGAGGCGAGGCGGAAGAGGCTGAAGGCGAGATAGAAGTTCCAACCCTCCACGCTCACGCGCCCAGTGCGCTCGCAGTAGGCGGCGACGAACTGCGCTTCGGTGGGGATGCCCGGCGCCGTCATGTCGGGAGCGCCGGGTGAGGTCGAGCCGTAGATTCCGCGCCAGGGGAACGCGCTGTAGGCGAGGTCGGCGAGGGGATCGCCCAGAGTCGCCAGCTCCCAGTCCAACACCGCCACGATGCGTGGCTCATTGGGGTGGACCATCACGTTACCCAGCTTGTAGTCGCCATGGACAATGGCCAGGCGCGACCCGCCCGGCGTGCGTCCCGGCAGGCGCTCGATCAGGGCTTCCATGGCGGGGATCGTCTCGGTCTGTGCGTCGCGATACTGCCGGGTGAAGCGGGCGAGTTGGCGGGCGACGAAATCTCCTGACCGTCCGAAGTCCGCCAGGCCAATCGCAATCGGATCGACTTGGTGCAAGGCGGCCAGCACACGTCCAAAGTCGTCGTAGAGCGCCGCCCGATCGGCCGGCGTGAAGTCCGGCAGCCCGGCGTCCGTCAGGATGCGGCCCCGCACATAGTCCATCACGTAGAAGTCGGTCCCGATCACGGAACGGTCCTGGCATAGGACCCGAGCCGGCGGGACCGGCACGTCCGAACCGGCCAGGGCGCGCATGACGCGGAACTCGCGGTCCACCTGGTGGGCGCTGGCCAGCAGTGTCCCCGGCGGCTGCTTGCGCATGACAAAGCGGCGCGCCCCGCCGTTGGTCTCGATCAGGAAAGTCGGATTGGACATGCCGCCATGGAACTGGCGCACGCGCATCTCCGAGCCGAAGTCGGGGATCGCCCCCTGGAGCCAGGTTCGCAACGCCGACTCGTCCAAGCGATGGGCCGGCGCAACGTCCACTGTGCGGGCTTCGCCAGTCGCCGCGTCGGTCATGGCGCGTGTCCTCTCCATAGCTATAACGCGCTATAGGGACGGTTCGCGAACCGGAGGCAAGTCCGGAGCGCCAGGGCGGACTGGCGAGAGGAGGGCGGCCTACGCAGCCTTGCTTTCGGAGGCGGAGGACGACGGGAGGTGGGCGCGCGCCCGGTCGGGGTCGGGCGAGAGGACGACGACCAGATCCCCTGGACGGGCGATAGAGAGGATGCCGGCGATGGCCTCCGCCTCGCTGTTCAGCCGCACGATGTGGCTGGAGGGCACGCCTGCAGCCAGGGCGCCTGCAGTGAGCAGGCCTGCGGCGATACCCCGGGCATGAGCCCCGGTCGCTTCGTCCTCGGTGAGGATCAGCCGATTGAAGAGGCCCCCCGCGAGAGCTCCGAGTTCGCGGATCTCCGCCTCCGAACGGCGCGCGCAGGCGCAAAGGACGCCAAGCGCACGACCCGCCGCGGGACGCATAGCCATCAGGGCCGGCGCCAGAGCGGCCAGCGCCGCGGGACCGTCGAGGCGCTCCACGATCACCCGTGCGTCGCCCTTCTCTGCGTTTGGACCGGGCGGCGTGCAGGTGGAGTCGGTCAAGGAAAGTCTCCAGTACTGTCAGACCCCAAGGGGCAACGAAGCGAAACTATGGCGGTTCCCCGTGCGACACGGGTGGGTACGCTTCTGCGTTCGCCTGGTAGGTAGGGCGTATCTTGCCCAGGCGGGAGGGAGGTCGCGAACGCTTGATGTGAGGGCAAGTGGCGCCGCCGCTCTCGATTGTCGCAACTCTTCAATCTGTAATACCAAGCTGCAAATCGGCGAGCATCGCACGAGGCGTCGCGCTCGCGCCGGCGCGCGACGAAAACTGCAGATTATCAAGCGCGGCTATGACGCATAGCCCTACGGTCGCGAAACATGTATGCAGACCGACCACCGCGCGCCGGCAGGACGCGGGATCGGGCGCCCGGCGCGATCCCCCGTGCATGTTTCGCATTTCTTGCTATGCTGCGCATCTGTTTCCGATTGGAGAGGTCTGCAATCATGGCTGGACGGCCACCGTGGGCGTTGGGCTTTGTCGCCCTCGGCCTCGCGCTTGCCGCCGCGGGTTGCTCGGGATCCTCGACGCCGAATGCTGAGTCATCCGTCGCCAACCTTGCGCAAGCTGGCGACAACGCGAACCGAGGACGCATCGGCAGCCGTGTGGATCAGGCCGAGGCGGCGGACATGTCGGCGGACTCGGCTGTCCCCACGGAACCGCCGCTGCCCTCCACCAAGCGCGACGAGAAGACCCTCAGTCAGGACCATCCCTATCGGGATCGTCACGGTCTCGCAAATTGCGAGATCGACTGCTCCGTCCATGAGGCCGGCTACAAATGGGCCGCCCTCCATTCCCTCCGTGACGCCCGCTTCTGCGCCGGCCGGACCGTGGCGTTCGTCGACGGTTGCCGCGCCTATGTGGGGGACCACAGGGGATAGGACCGGCGGACGCCGTCTCACGCTCCGCAGATCGGGATGAGTAAGCGCGCCTAGTCGGCCGCGATCGGGCCTTCGTGGGCGTTCGGGCGGCTGGACAGCCAGACTAGGCCGATCATGGCGAAGGAGAGCCAGCCGCAGATCCAGAAGATCTCGATCGAGGAGAGCAGATAGGACTGGTTGACCATCTGCTTTGCGATCGCGCCGACCGACTGGTGAGCGGTCAGACCGCTTCGGCCAAGGTCGTGGGCGGCCTGGTTGAAGACCTGGGAAAACGGTGTTGAGCCGTCGGCGAGTCGGGTCTGGTGCAGCGTCTCGCGACGATCCCAGATCGTGGTGAAGAGGGACGCGGCGAAGCTGCCGCCCGTGATCCGCGCGAAATTGGAGATGCCGGTGGCGGCCGGCATGCGCTCCGGGGCGATGCCGTGCAGGGAGATGGTCAGCATCGATAAGAAGAAGATGCTCATGGCCGCGCCCTGGACAAGCAGCGGCGCCATGAAGTGGGTGAAGTCGGCATAGGTCGTGTAGTCCGCGCGCATGAAATAGGAGAGGCCAAAAGCGGCAAACGACGCCGTGGCCACCCAGCGCGCGTCGATCTTGGCGCCGAAGCGGGTCGCGAGCATTGTAAACACGATCGCGACCATGCCGCTTGGCGCGGAGACCAGCCCCGCCCAGGTCGCGGTGTAGCTGAGCTGTTCCTGCAGCCAGAGCGGCAGGATCAGGTTGTTGGCGAAGAACAGGGCGTAGCCCAGGGTGAACGCCACGGTCCCCAGTCGGAAGTTTCGGCCGCGCAGCAGGCTGAGGTCGACGGCCGGGTGAGCGTCGGTCAGCTCCCAGATCACCCAGACGACGAAGGCGATCGCCGCGACCACCGTCAGGATGACGATGAGCTTGGAATTGAACCAGTCGTCTTCCTCGCCCAGGTCGAGCACGCACTGAAGGGCGCCGACCCAGACGGCAAGGAGGATCAGGCCGACGGTGTCGACCTTCAGCTTGCGGGTCGGGGTCTCCCGCCCGCGCATGCCGGCGAGCACGACGAAGGTGCAGACCACCCCCACCGGGACGTTGATCAGGAAGACCAGGCTCCAGTGGTAGTTGTCGGAGATGTAGCCGCCGAGGATCGGTCCGGCGATCGGCCCCAGGAGGGCGGTGATCGACCAGACGCCCAGCGCCAGGCCGCGCTTCTCCGCTGGGAAGATGGCGATCAGCAGCGCCTGGCTGCCGGGGATCATCGGCCCGGAGACCCCGCCCTGCAACAAGCGGAAGAACACAAGCATCGGCAGGCTGGTGGAGACGCCGCACAGGAACGAGGCGATGGTGAACAGGGCGACGGAGACGACGAAGGTGCGCACGACGCCGAAGCGTCCCATCAGCCAGCCCGTGAGGGGCACTGTCACGCCGTTGGCGGCGGCGAAGGCGGTGATCACCCAGGTGGCGTCCTGAGTGCTGGCGCCGAGGTTGCCGGCGATGGTCGGCAGGGCGACGTTGGCGATCGTGCCGTCCAGCACCTGCATGAAGGTGCCGAGCGCCAGGGCGAAAGCCACCAGCCCCAGGGCCGCGCCACTGAGGGGTTTGGACTCGACGCTGTCCATCACCGGACGTCCGAACCGCGGTTCTCGGCGATGATCCGGGTGATCTGCGCCTCGACCTGCAGACCGGCGCCCTGGTCGGGCTCGGAGAGGAACGGAGCCGGCGCCGGCGCGCGGGCGACAGGGGGGCCGGAGTGGTCACGCGTGTCGACCCTGACGGTGACCGACAGGCCGACCTGCAGGGGATGGTTGTCGAGCTCACGCGGGTCCAGGCCGATCCGCACCGGCAGCCTCTGAACGATCTTGATCCAGTTGCCCGATGCGTTCTGCGGCGGCAGCAGGGCGAAGGCGTTTCCGCTGCCGGCGCCGAGGCCCAGCACCTTGCCGTGGAACACGGTGTGGCCTCCGTAGGCGTCGGCTTTGATGGTTACCGGCTGGCCCACACGCAGATCGGAGAGCTGCGTCTCGCGGAAGTTGGCGTCCACCCACACGCGGCGCAGCGGCACGACCGCCATCAGGGGCGCCCCTGGGGTGACCTGCTGTCCGAGCTGCACGGTGCGCTGGGCGATTACGCCGTCTTCCGGCGCCGTGAGATGCATGTGGTTGCGCACGATGGCGGCGCGGCGGACCGCAGCGATCGCCGCCAGGACGTCCGGATTGGTCTCGATATCGGCGCCCTGCACCGCCGCCTCAGCTTCGGCGTGCTGGCTCTGCGCGAGCGCCAGGGCGGCGTTGGTGGTGCGGACGGTGTCGGAGGCGTGATCCACCTCCTCGCCGGAGACGGCGCCGTCCTTAGATGCCCCTTCGCGGCGCACGAGGTCGGCCTGAGCGCGGGAGAGGTCGGCGTTCGCCTTGACGATGTCGGCCGCCGTTTCGTCGACCCGGGCAAAGCGGGAGCGGACCTCCCGCACGCTGCGGCCCAGCTCGGCCTCGGCGGCCGCCAAATTCGCGTCCGCGGTCGAGGCGTCGAGCTCGAGGAGCGGCTGGCCGCGTCTCACCTTCTCGGTGTTGTCGGCGTACAGGGCGGTGACGATGCCGGCTTCCCGGCTGGTGATCGCCACCACGTCGCCGCCGACATAGGCGTCGTCTGTCGTTTGGCTCGGCGCGGCGAACACTGTCTCTTTCAAGCCCCAGCCGCCCAGACCCAGGGCGACCACGATGCCGACGGCCGTCAGGGCCACCTTGCGGGCTTTCGGCTTCCCGGCGGGCGCGGTAGGAGCTGCAACTTCGGCTTCAGCGTCGATGCGCGCGACGGTGCTGGCGGTGCTCATGGTCTGGCCTTCGTGCTGGCGTCGCGATCATCGGCTGCGGCGAGTTTGGCGGGAGCGCTGGGGTTGAAGTCGCCCCCGACGGCGACGAGCAGTTGGATCCGGTGAGTGAGGCTCTCGGCGTCCAGGTCGGCCTGGGTCTGGCGCGCCTGCAGCAGCTGATCGCCCGAGGCGAGGATATCGAGCTGGGTGCCGAGGCCTGTTCGCTCCCGGACCTTGTCCAGGCGCACGGTCTCGGTCAGGCCGTATTCGATCTTCCGCTGGTCGGCAGCCTGGGCGGCGGTCGAGTCGATCGCCGAGAGGGCGTCGGCGGCTTGCTGCACCGCCTGCAGGACCAGGGCGTTGAAGCTGGCCGTGGCGGCGTCGAGCTCGGCAATGGACGCCTTGTACTGGGCCCGCAGCCGCCCGCCTTCGAACACCGGTATATGCACTGAGGGTCCCCCGCCCCCGGTCAGCGCCTTGCTGGTCAGCAGCGCGCCCATGCCGATGGCGGAGGCGCCCACGAAGGCGCGCAGGTCGACGGTGGGGTAGAAATCAGCCTTGGCCGCCTTGCGGCCTGCGTTGGCCGCTTCGATCCGCGCCCGGGCCGCCAATATATCCGGCCGTCGGTCGAGCAGGTTGGCGGGCAGGGACGAGGGCAGGGGCAGGGCGGCGTCGAGACTGATCGTCGGCGCGGAAATGCCGGAATAGGCGTCCGCGCCGCGTCCGGCGAGCGCCGCCAGGGCGTGGGTCATCATCGCCCTCTCGCCCCTGGCCTTGTCCAGCGACTTCTGGGCTTCGGAGAGCAGAGTTTCCGCCGCCCGTATGTCGAAGTCGTTGTCGAGGTTGTTCGTGGAGCGCGTGTGCGCGAGGGCGAGGCTCTCCTGACGCGACTCGACAAAGGACTGCGCGATCCGGATCTGCAGCTCGGCGCGGGCGAGGCCGACATAGGCTTCGGCGACCGCGCCGGTCAGGGCGATCCTCGCGGCCGCGACATCGAGGCCGGCCGCATCGGCCGAGTGGCGCGCCTGGCTGATCAGGGCGCGCTGCTTGCCTGCGAAATCCAGCGTCCAGGAAAGGCTGGCCTGGGTGGACCCCACCCAGCGGCCGGTGCCGGCATAGGGCGGAGGAATGATGTAGGCGCCGCTCAGCCGTTCGCGGCTTTCCTCGCCGTCGATGTTGATCTGAGGCAGGAGGCCGGCGTGCTGCACGGCGACCGCAGCGCCGGCGAGCCGCAGGCGGGCAAGCGCGACGTCGAGCGTGGGGTTTCCAGCCAGGGCGTCGCCCATGATCCGGTCGAGCTGTGGATCGTTCAGGCCCCGCCACCAGTCGGCCTCAGGCGCGACCCTGGGCCCCTCGAGGCCGAGCGTCGCGCTCTCCAGCGCGTGTTCCTTGGGGTTGATGTGAGGGATGGCTGCGCAGCCCGAGAGAAGGACGGCGGCGAGGAGCGTGGCGGTCGCCGCCCGGTGACGACGCGGTTGAGGGCGCAGCAAGGCTTCCCTCCTTGAAAGGATGGTGAAAGGGGACTCGAACTTGCGCGGTGGGCTGCGGCGCGGCGCCCCTCAGGGACGCGGGAGGCGCCGGCCGGATCGGATGTTCAGGAGCTGTCGCGCATCTCGAGCCGCTCCACGAGGCGGCCCAGCAGGTCTATCAGGACCGTGACCTCGTCGGGCGAGAACACGGCGAGCAGGTCGTCGAAGAAGTGCTGCATGTCGACCTCCCAAGCCTTGGCCTTGGTCTTGCCTGCCGGCGTGAGGATGAGGCTGACGACCCTGCGGTCCTCCGCCTCGCGCCGGCGCTCGAGCAGGCCCCGGCTTTCCAGCTGGTCGACCAGGCGCGTGGTGGCGCCGGTGTTGTGCCCCAGCAGCCTGGCCGCCTCTCCCGGCGTGGTGGCGACGCCCTCGTCGATCATCTTGAGGACGATCCATTGCGACAGCGTCAGGTCGCGCCCGGCGAACCTGTGCTCGGCCTGCTGGGACATCAGCTTGAACGAGCGGCGCAGCAGGTAGCCGAGGGAGCGCTTGGCGGCGAACCCCTCGACGTGGTCAGTGGCGTCGAACATTTGCATCCCCGGCTGTATCTGCCTGGGCAGGCTTATGATCGCTGCCTAGGCAGGAGTCAAGCGGGAACGTGGCGGGTTGCGGCGCCTGTGAGGCGGGAACGGACTACTAATAGATGTGGCCGCAGGCGCCGCCCGGGGCTCGACGTGCGGCGTCGACGGACTGGGCCCTGGCAGACGAGGAGTCGGCGCTCCGGAGCAGGCTTGCGGGCGCTCCCGATGCGCGGGGCCTAGGGGCGCGACTTGGTCAAGGTTACCCGCTCGGCCTTGCGCAGGGTGCGGAGCAGAAAGAAGGCGATCAGCGACGAACTCGCGACGATCGCCAGGCACAACAAGCCGGTGATGATCAGCATGAAGCCCGACGTTTCGTTCCGAAAGGCACTGTCGCCAATGTTGAGGTCGGAGATAGACGGGTTGGCGGCGTCGATGGCGATCGGCAGGGTCGAGTGCGTCCTGGCGTAGACATAATCCGCATTAGTGTCGCCCTCACTGCCGATGTCGCTGAACCCGTAGAGAGTGCGCCCGTCCGACGCCTTGTAGGCGTATTCCAGCCGGCGACGGCAAACGCTCCGTCCGCACGCGCCGGAGTAGATTCGCACGACTGTCGCCTGGGCGCGCACGCCGTGCGCCTTGATCCGGGAGTCGTTCAGCGCGGGCAAGCCGAGCGAGGCGGCCACGACGATCACGACCACGCCGACCGTGATGGGATATGTCGTCATGAAAATCTTCCTGAAGCGGCGGCTGCCCTGCGCGGCGAGATCCCGCCGGGCGCCGGGAGGAAGTTGACTGTGCGTCTGGCCGGACGCCTGGCCGCCCCAGCGCGCGAACCCCGCTCTAAGGGCGCCCGAAAGTGTCGCCGCCCTCTTCAGAAAGGCGCCGGGGATCATCACCCCCTCCTTCTCAGGACGGCCCTTCAATTCCACACGCACGTTGACCTCGAGCGTGGTGATCCGATCGACGTCCGCCCAGGCCACAAAGAGGCGCGAGCGGCGGCTGACATAGGTCACGCCGGTCTGATCGATCGTGAGTTCGCTCGGGTTGCGCCCGAAGACGTAGAGCGCGACCATGGAGATGCCGATCAGCAGGGGCGCGATCAGGGTCATCGGGTGGGCGGAAAGCGGTCCGGTCGGGCCGGCGATCTCGCCGATGAACGGCAAAGCGGCTGGACAGATCATAATCGGCTGCCAGGGTTTCACCCCCAGGTTCTTGCGCACCCATAGCGGCAGTTCGATTGGTTTGTCCGCCATCGCATCCCCCTCGATCCAGACGGGGCAAAGCGTAGCTTTGACCATCACTTGCGCCAAGGGTGCTTTCGCGGAACTGGGCAACGATATGCGGATCGAGGGGTGAGAATTCGGGGAGCGCAGACGGTCTACACAGCGGCTAAGATGGCCGCCCCTTCTCGGCGCCCCAGCTCTTGCAAGCCAGTATCCAGGCGGCGCCTGAGCAATTCGGCCTCTACGAAAGCTGCAAACGCGTGCGCTTTGACATTGCTCTTCCGCGCGGTGGGAAACACCGCCCAGAGATCGCTCGTCGGAAGCGCCCAGTCGGTAAGGACGGCTCGAACCGAGCCGTTCGTCAGCTCCAGATCGAACATCCACCGGGATGTGATCGCCAGACCGATGCCGCCCAACACGGCCGCTCGCAGCCCTTCGCTCGCGCTCACACTCAGCTGACCAGAGAGACTGACAGAAATCTCTGTATCGGCCCTTCGGAATCTCCAGGTGTCGGTTCCGCCGGGATCTTGGGTATAGATGACCGCAGCATGACTGGTGAGATCTGTCGGTGTGATTGGAACACCCGAGCGCTCGAAATAGGTCGTGGAGCCAAGGACCAACCTGCGCCCCGTCGCGATCTTGCGAGCACGTAATAGTGAATCGGGAAGCGGTCCAAAGTGCAGGCCAACGTCTATGCCTTCCTCAACAGGGTCGATGGTGCGGTCATCCAAGACCAGATCGATCGAGAGATTTGGGTGTGTCGTGAGAAAGGCCTGCAGCAGCGGCACAAGGTACAGGTTGCCGAACGTGACGCCCGCGGCGACGCGCAAGCGACCATACAGCCCGGTGTTCGAGTCACGGGCGGCAAGGTCCGCGGCGTCTGCTTCCTCAATCGCCCGCCTGGCGCGCTCGCAGAAACGGCGACCGGCCTCGGTCAGCGTGAGCCCTCGGGTCGATCGCAGCAGCAACGACACGCCGAGGCGATCTTCGAGCTTTGCGATACACTTCGAGACGGCCGGCTGACCGATGTTCAAGTGTCTTGCTGCAGCGGAGAATGAGCCGGTGTCCGCGATCCGCACCAAGGTTTCCATGACTGCCAGCCGGTCCATGCAAGTGCTCTCTACAACATACGATCAGGTCGAAGCGTCAGTTTTGGACCAACACGGAAAGGTAAGAAGGACTGTTACGCCTTTGTCGTTGAGTTCTCTATGGATATGACCGCCAAGTTCTTGCGCAAGAGCCACGATAATCTCCGTGCCGCGACCCCGTGACAACCCATTCGTCCTGCCCCCATTGTCCGATACGCGGCATTGAACGTTTACCGGGTCCGATAGTACTTCTACCTCGATCACACCGCCATCACACTGCCAAGCTCCATGCCTCACCGCGTTCGTGATCAGCTCGGATACTATCAAGCCGACCCTCCAGGCGCGGTGAGCCTCCACCGGAACTGGCGCCTCACGGAGCAACAGGGAGAGGCGCCGCTCTGCGAGACTTGCGCGGGTCAGGGCCAGGCAGAGCTTCTGAAGGTATTCGCCAAGGTCGACGGTGATCGCGCTTCTCGGCGGCAACAGGGCGCGATGGACAGAAGCGAAAGCATTCAACCGCTCCGACGTTTCCTCCAGGAAGGTTCGGATTGGATCAGCGCAACCTTGGGCGCGGAGATGTAGGCTCGAAACCAGAATCGCATATTCGTTTGCCACCCGATGTTGCATCTCCTCGACTAGCAGCAATTGTTCGTCAGCTGCAGAGTTGGTGGCTGCACTCTGATTACCTGGCATCCAACCACCTCGGTCGACGTATGAGCTCCGTGTCAGGTAGGCCGGCAATGCGACAGCGACGTGCGACGGCGACTAAGCCCTGACATCACGGCGGAGCCTGTTGCCCGGATCAGGTTGTCTCCATCTTCCTGCGCAGGCGAGTATAGAGTTGTAGGTTGGTGTAAAACCTCGTGGTCGTCTTCTCTCGAGGACTCGACGCCCGGCGGCTCGATCGCGACGAGGCTGATGCTGAACGGCGCGCGTTTAGGCGAACTGCACCGATCCCGACCACAGGACCTTACGCCCCGGGCCCCGGGCAATTCCCAGTTCGCGAACGATCAGCTTGATCCCCTTGCCGTTCTGGAAGTGTGCGAGCCCGGTCATCCCATGCCCGCTCCATTGCCGGGAAACGGCATTGGAAACCACAATTTGGGTTGCTAGACTCCACCGCGAATACCACCCCTCAGGACGGATGCGGGCGACCTAACACCTTGAGCTGACGCCGCCTTCTGGCGCAGGCTGTATCGGCGAGGCGGGTAGGGCGCCGCTATTGCAGACAGGGGATTGGATGGTGGAAGGCGGCGCGGGCCTCGACACCACCGAGATTATCCGGTTCGGGCCGTTTCTGCTGCGTCCTGTTGAACGCGTTCTCGAGCTGGATGGCCAACGGGTCCCGCTAGGGGGACGCGCGTTTGATATCCTGGTGGTCCTTGTCGAGCGGGCCGGAGAAATCGTCAGCCAGAAGGTCCTGTTCGAACGGGTCGGCCAGACCTGAGCGTCAACGAGGCGGCGCTTCGGGTCCAGATCAGAGCGTTGCGGGTGGCGCTAGACGCCGGGGGCGGCGGCGTCACCTATGTGACAAACGTTCCGGCGCGTGGCTACTGCTTCGTCGCGCCAGTGTCGGGACGGGCAGGCGCAGCGCGGCGTGCCGAGGCGCAGCTTCCCCCAGCGGCGACGCAGACCAACCTGCCGCGACCGGTCGACGCCTTTGTCGGTCGCGAATCGGAACTCGCTGATCTGCAGGAGGGCATTCGGACACAGCGAATGATCTCCCTCGTCGGCCCGGGCGGGACCGGCAAGTCGCGGCTTGCCGTGGAACTCGGCTGGCGTCTTTGCGAGCGGTTCCCCGACGGCGTCTGGCTCGTCGACCTGGCGCCGGTGGCCAACGATGAGTTCGTCGCCAGCGCGATCGCCGCTGCGATCGGAGGCAACCTTCGAACCGATGTGGACGCCGGCGAGGCCCTGGCGGCTTCCATAGGCAAATCCCAGACGCTGCTGATCCTCGACAATTGCGAACGCCTGGTTCGTCCAGTCGCCGATCTGGCGAACGTCCTGTTGCAGAAGACGCCGGCGCTATCGATCGTCGCCACGAGCCAGCAGCCGATCGGACTCGCGGGCGAACATATCTACCGCCTGAACCCCTTGGACCTGCCGCCGCCCGGCGACGCCGACATCTCTGGGCACGGCGCCGTCGCTCTCTTCGTCGAGCGCGCGCGCGAGACGGATCGCACTTTCTCCCTCAACGACGAAAATGCGTCGATTATCGGGGAGGTGTGCCGACGACTTGATGGCGTTCCGCTCGCCTTGGAGATGGCGGTCGCCCGCTTGCCGCTGCTCGGCCTGCAGGGTCTCAGACAGGGGCTGGACGACAGGCTGCGCATGCTGGCGCTTGGTCGCCGTGGCTCGCTCAGCCACCACCCCTCGCTGCGCGGCATGGTCGAATGGAGCCATGAGCTGCTGGACCCGGCGGCCGCGCAACTCTTCCGTCGCCTCGCCATATTTGCCGGAACGTTCTCACTCGACGCCGTTGTTGCGGTGGGTGGGTCGCAAGAGATCGACGACTGGGACACCTTGGATGCCCTCGGGCGTCTCATCGATCGGTCCCTCGTCATGACCGAGCCTGTCGAGCCGCCGCGATACCGCCTCCTCGAGACGCACCGTCTTTTCGCGTCCGAGCTCCTCCAGGCCTCCGGTGAGTACGACCCTTGCGCGCGGAAGCACGCCGAATTCTTCTGCGATATGCTTGAGGATATCACGTTTCACGAGGAACGTATGTCCGATGAGATGTTTCGTAGCCGATTTGGCGTCGAACTGGCCAATGTTCGAGTCGCGCTTGACTGGGCTCTCGCCGACAAATCGCGTTCTGATGTCGCAGTAATCCTCGGCGGTGGCTTGTTTCTGATATTGAGATGGCTAAATTTGTACCTGGACGCGATATTTTATTATGGGAGATTCGCGCCTCTGATTCCATTGCAATGCAACAGTATACATCTTGCTCGCTTACTCAAGGGAGCAGGCGACGCAATCGGATCGGGCGATCCGCGAAAAGGGGCTAATTTACTCAGAGGCAGCATAAATATCTACTCCGAACTCGAAACCCCTTTGCTTGTCGCGGCCGCCCAGGTTTCCCTGGCGAATCTGTGCGTGGTTATGGGCGACGCGGACGAAGCTGCTAAACTCAGTAAAACGGCACAGCTTGTTCTTGAGGGTAGCGACTTTACGCGATCTCGGATTCGAGCACTTGTCGCTGAAGGCACGATGGCGATCTTCCGAAAGGAAACGGCGCGCTCCCGAAGTTTGAGTTACCAAGCACTTGAGCTGTCGCGTTCATCTGGTAAAAATGTTCTTGGAAACGCGGCAATTATCAATATTGCGTTGGTAGAATATGTTGAAGGAAATTTTTCTGAAGCTGCGAAAATGGGACAACTTACTGTAGAATCAGCATTGTCGACACGAGACAATGTACAAGTTTGTAGTGCGATAATTAACCAGTCCATTTATCAGTGTATGCTCGGGCGTCTTCCCGAGGCAAGGCAGATGGCGGAGCAAGCGCTCCCGCTTGCACAAGCGGCCGGCGGTAGGAGCCTTCTTGGCTGTATCCTGGCGTGGGTGCTGCTCCTCGCGTCGGAGGGCCGTCACAGGGAAGCGGCGCAACTCTTTGGCTTCCTGCTCAGGGGTAATGACCGCGCAGGCATGGCTCCTTTGCCTGTCCAGGATCGAACCTATGAGCGAATTCGGGCGATTTTGTCGGACAACCTATCCTCGGATGAGATGAGCGCCTTCGCTGAGATCGGAGCCGCGTGGACTGAAGACCAGGCCATCGCTTTCGCGCAGAGGTCGGGAAGCATGCGCCTGTTGGGCGACGTGCCGTTGTCAGAGTAGGTCCTCCGCGGGGTTGGCTGCGCGCGCATCCAGTTATTGGTTGAAGGACGACATGTCCGCGACTTTCAGCGACGAGATCGCGGGCAGTTCGGGCCAATAAAGCGCGGCCTCACGAAAGCACTGCTTTGCGCGCTTATTCCCGGTTGGAATAGCTCATATTGCCAGAGCGCGCCTAGCGTGGCCCGCCGGCTCAAGGACCCTGTGGCCGCACAGGTGCTGGAGGCCCTTACACCTTTTTACACCCTTGAACTGGTCGGCGCCCCGCGGACAAAGGATAATCGAGTCACCTTTTCAGTCAAGGTTGAACTCACGGACGCTTCATCGAAATATAAAGACTCGGACAATCTGCGCAGTAGACGTGATCAGATCTGACTAGTCAACGAACAGCGTCAGCCTTCGCAGGACTTGAGAGCAGGAGTGGAGATCGTGACAGTGGCGCACAGCTCGATTGACCACAGTAAGATCCCTTACCAGCTGCCTCAACCGACCGGGATGATCCCCGACGCGTTCGTTGGCGGCGCGCTTGATCTCGATGGCGACGAGCGCGACTGGGCGCCGCAGTCGAGAGACGTAGCGTTCAAGCCGCTGATCCTGAATGTCAGTCAGGGCTATTACATCAATATCCTGCGCGTACGAGCGTCAGGCGTGCTCTCGAGGCATCGCCACAGCGGACCTGTTCATGCGCTCACCCTGCGAGGGAAGTGGCGCTATCTTGAGCACGACTGGATAGCCTCAGCGGGTGACTATGCGTTCGAACCGCCCGGCGAGACGCATACGCTCGTCGTGCCCGACGACGTGACGGAGATGGCGACTCTGTTCCACGTGACTGGCAACTACACCTACGTAGATCCGTATGGCGTGGCGCTAGGTTACGAAGACGTGTTCACAAAGCTCGAACACGCAAGTCGACATTATGAATCTATCGGACTGGGTAAGGATTACGTCAAGAGATTTGTCCGATGACCGATCGCAGGACAGTCGAAGTGGATGGCGTTTCTATCAGCTATCTGACGGCGGGCGAGCGGGGACCGCTGGCGCTTCTGCTGCACGGCACCTACTGGAGCCGCGTCTGGGCGCGCGTGATCGACGAGCTCGCCGCCGCCGGGCTGCGCCCTGTCGCGGTCGATTTTCCAGGCTTCGGCCGGTCCGGAGGTGAACTCACCGTCGCTGACGCTTCCATCCCGAGCTTGAGCGCCTGGCTGGTTCGTTTCCTTCGCGCGATCCGCGCCAATGGCCCGGTGATGGTCGCGGGGCACGACATCGGCGGAGGTGTCGCCCAGCACTTCCTCGTCAGCGAAGCGGTGGAAGTCCCGCGCATCGCGCTGGTGAACGCCGTCATGTACGACTCGTGGCCGGCGCCCGGGGTCGCGCGCTTTCGCGATCCGAAGGTCGCAGCCGCCACCTCCGCTGCGGACGTTCTGGCCGCACGGCGCGTATCTGTGATCAAGGCGCTCGGGCGTCCGGCCAGCGAAGCCGAGATCGCGGAGTACCTCGATCCCTGGAGAGATCCGCGGGTGGCGCGCTCCTGGCTCGCGCTCGCTGGGGCGGCCGACAACCGCTACACGCTCGAACTCCTACCCTCGCTGCGGAAATCGACGACTCCCAAGCTTCTGGTTTGGGGGGAGGACGACGAATTTCAGAGGGTCGAAAACGCGGAGCGGTTCGCCGCCGAGATGCCGGCGACGGCGCTTCGACGTATCCGGTTTGCCGGCCACATCCCGATGGAGAATGACCCGGGCGCAGTGGCGCGGGCGCTCGCGGCTTTCTTCAGCGGGCCCTCGGTAAACTCAGACATGATCGACGATCATGAACAGCGGATGAGTTGGTCCGGCAGCGCAGGAGGACGCCATGCAATTACACCGGAGTGACTACTTCACTTCGTATCAGCACTTGAATCTATCTCGTGACGACAAGGGTGTTCTGATTGCGGAGTTTCACAACAATGGTGGCTCGTACGTCATGAATGCGCAGGGGCACACCGAGTTTGTCGATGCCTTTCACAACATCGGACAGGACCGCGCGAACAAGATCGTCATCATGACGGGTGCGGGCGGCGACTTCATCGGCGATGTCGAGTGGACTTCATTCGGGGACGTGTCCGATCCCGGGGTCTGGAGCCGAATTCACGACGAAGGCGTCCAGGTGCTGCAGAACATCGCCGACATCCGAGTTCCTGTCATCGCAGCCATCGAGGGGCGTGCGCATGTTCATTCGGACTACGCGCTGCTCGCCAACGTTATCGTGGCCGCCGAGGGCGCCACCTTCGAGGACGTCGCCCACTATGGCGTTGGAGTCACGCCAGGCGACGGGATCTTCACGACATGGAGCTACAGGGCTGGACCAGGGCGAGCCGAGGCGTTCCTGCTCGATCCTCGGCCTTTGGCTGCGCGAACTGCCCTCGAGTGGGGAGTGGTGGCGGAGGTGACGCGGAACGGCCAGGCCGTGGCGCGCGCCCGGGAACTTGCTGATCTCTACTTGCGCGCTCCGGAAGTGACGCGCCGCAATACCCGCATCCACTTCATTCAACCTTTGAAGGAGCGCATCGTCCGGGAAGTCGGTTACGGACTGTCGCTTGAAGGCGCCTCGTCGGCGGACCTGGTCAAGTCGAGGCAGTCCCGGGGCTAGATCTGAGCCGTAAGCAGATCGTCCATCGCCAACCAGGCCTGGCGGGGTTGAACCGCCCGCTCGATCGCCAAGACGCGTTCGACAAATAGGGAGACACCCAAATGAGCAATCACTCCAACACTATCACGGCGCGCGCAGTCGCTGGCCCAAAGCTGCTGACACCTAAGGACCACAGCCTGATCCTCATCGACTTTCAGGCTCAGATGGCCTTCGCGACCAAGTCGATCGACGCGAGCGAGCTGCGCACGAACGCGGCCCTCATCGCAGCCGCAGCCGCGGGCTTCGGCGTCTCGCACGTCCTGACGACCATTGCGGAGAAGACCTTCTCCGGCCCGATGTTCAGCGAGGTCACCGAGCCCTTCGGCGGCGAGGCGATGATCGACCGCACGTCAATGAACTGCTGGGAGGACGCGGGGGTGATCCGCCGCGTGAACGAGCTTGGCAAGAGTCGCATCGTGCTCGCCGGCCTGTGGACCGGCGTCTGCATCGTCGGGCCGGCGCTGTCAGCCCTGGACCAGGGCTTCGAGGTCTATGTGATCGCGGACGCCTGCGGTGACGTGTCGACCGAAGCCCACGAGCGGGCCATCGACCGGATGATTCAGGCCGGCGCGCGGCCGATGACCTCCCTGCAGTACCTGCTGGAGTTGCAGCGGGACTGGGCGCGGAGCGAAACCTACGAGCTGACCACCGGCATCGCCAAGAAATACGGGGGCGCCTATGGGTTGGGGTTGATCTACGCCAAGACCATGTTCGGCGCCTCAGAAGGCCATGACCAGGCGCCGAGCCGGCAGGTCGCCGCCGGCGCCTGATCGCGAGCACGAAGCTCCATTGAAGGATCCGCCTGATGCCACTTGCGGCGCGCGCGCTCGCAGCCCGCGCGCTCGCCCTCTCCCGGTAATTCGTGAAGGGAGCCAGACCCATGGCCCAGCAAAGCCAGTCCCCCGACGTCATCCTGCACGGCGGCCGGTTCTCGACCCTTGACCGCGCACAACCCTCCGCCGAGGCCGTGGCGATCCGCGACGGTCGCTTCGTCGCCGTCGGCAAGGCTCCGGAGGTCATCGCCCTGAAGGGCGATGCGACCCGCATGATCGACCTGAAGGGCGCGCGCGTCCTGCCCGGCCTGATCGACAACCACCTGCACATCATCCGAGGGGGCCTCAACTTCAACCTCGAGCTGCGCTGGGACGGGGTGCGCTCGCTGACCGACGCCATGGCCATGTTGAAGCGCCAGGTCGCGATCACGCCGCCACCGCAATGGGTGCGCGTCGTGGGCGGCTTCACCGAGCATCAGTTCGTCGAGAAGCGATTGCCGACGATCGAGGAGCTCAACGCCGTCGCGCCGGACACGCCGGTGTTCCTGCTGCACCTCTATGACCGCGCCATCCTGAATGCGGCGGCCCTTCGGGCGGTGGGCTACACCAAGGACACCCCGGAACCGCCGGGCGGCGAGATCGTGCGCGACGCCTCGGGGGCTCCCACCGGCCTTATCCTGGCCAAGCCCAACGCCGGCATCCTCTACGCCACCCTTGCCAAGGGGCCGAAGCTTCCGTTCGACTACCAGCTGAACTCCACCCGCCATTTCATGCGCGAGCTGAACCGGCTGGGCGTCACCGGCGCGATCGATGCGGGCGGGGGATCCCAGATCTATCCGGAGGATTACGCCGTCATCCAGAAGCTGGCCGATGACGGCCTGCTGACCATTCGCCTGGCCTATAACCTCTTCACCCAGAAGCCGAAGGCCGAGGCGGCGGACTTCCTCAACTGGACCCGCACCTCGAAGTACAAGCAGGGCGACGATTACTTCCGCCACAATGGCGCGGGCGAGATGCTGGTCTTCTCCGCCGCCGACTTCGAGGACTTCCGCCAGGCAAGGCCTGACATGCCCGCCGAGATGGAGGGCGAGCTGGAGGAGGTTGTCCAGATCCTGGCGCAGAACCGCTGGCCGTGGCGCATGCACGCCACCTATGACGAGACCATCTCGCGCGCGCTGGACGTGTTCGAGAAGGTGAACCGCGACGTCCCGCTCAAGGGGCTGAACTGGTTCTTCGACCACGCCGAGACCATCTCCGACCGCTCGATCGAGCGGATCGCGGCCCTGGGCGGCGGGATCGCCGTCCAGCACCGCATGGCCTACCAGGGCGAATACTTCGTCGAGCGCTACGGCGCGGCCGCGGCCGTGGCGACCCCCCCGATCGTCCGCATACTGGACGCCGGAGTAAAAATCTCGGCCGGCACCGACGCCACCCGCGTGGCCTCCTACAACCCCTGGGTGGCCCTGGCCTGGATGGTCACTGGCAAGACCATCGGCGGCCTGCAGATCTATCCGAGGCGCAACTGCCTTGACCGCGAAACGGCCCTGCGCATGTACTCGGAGAACGTCACCTGGTTCTCCAACGAGGAGGGCGCCAAGGGGCGCATCGAGGTCGGCCAGCTGGCGGACCTGATCGTGCCGGACCGGGACTACTTTACCTGCCCCGAGGACCAGATCGCCGACACCGTCTCGGACCTCACCGTCGTGGGCGGCAAGGTGGTCTACGCCGCCGGGCGCTTTGCGGCGCTCGATGCGGCCGGGCCGCCGCCGGCCATGCCCGACTGGTCGCCGGTGCGCGCCTTCGGCGGCTACGCTGCCTGGGCCGATGCGCCGGAGGCGACGCCAGCCCATGCCAGGACCCTGGCGGCGGCCTGCGGCTGCGCCAACCGCTGCGCCGTCCATGGCCACGCCCACGCCAGCGCCTGGTCGAGCCGCATTCCCGCCGCCGATCTTGCAAGCTTCTGGGGAGCCCTGGGATGCGCCTGTTTTGCGTTCTGACCCGCAGAGCGGTCGCGTGATTTCAGCGGGCCTCGCGACCGCCGGCGCCTACGCCGCACGCGTCTGCATGGCGGCGGTGTTCCTCTACAGTGGCCAGGACAAGGTGCGGCACTGGAACAAGGCCGTTGGCGAGGTGCGGGAACTCCACCTGCCGGGGCCGCCGGCCTTGATGGCTGCCTCCACCATCGTCGCCCAGCTGATCGGCGGGGTGCTGCTGCTCACGGGCGTTGCGCTCGCCACGGCGACCGGAGCGGCCCTTCTGGCGGCCTTCACGGCGGCGGCGACCCTGATCGGTCATCGCTACTGGCTGCTCACGGGCGATCCGGCCAAGGCGGCCTTCACCACCTTCCTCGAGCACCTGGCGATCACAGGCGGTCTTCTGCTGGTGATCGTTGAGGCCCTCCGCATTGGCTGAATTCTGCGCCAACGCACGGAGGGTGGGCCGCGGCGCGAGTCAAAGAAGCCTACGCCAGTTCTCTTATGAGTCGGCGTGCGACCGTTAAGTCAGCTGTCTCGAACCCTTCGGTAAACTGGTCAAATACGGGTGAAAGGACGCTGCGCGCCTCGTCATGTTGACCGCGTTCCGATAGCCAACTCGCCAAGGTGCACGCGGAGCGTAGCTCCAAGGCAAGCGCTCCTTGTTCGCGCGCGACCGTGAGCGACTCCTCAAGGCAGTTCACCGTCTCGACGGTGTCGCGCGTAGACATGGCCGCCAATATTTGTCCTCTTATGCGCAACAGTTCCGACAAATAAAATTTGACGCCGGATTTATCGGATAACGAAATGGCGCCGTCGACTGTTATGAGAGCCTCTTCGAAATCCCCCATCCTATACAATCCTGTTGCTAGAGCGCCAATGAAACGAGGAACGTCAAAGTTATATTGTTCCAAGCGCAAGGTCTCCAACCCGTTGTTCAGAGATTCTATTCCTCGCCCTACCTCATCCTCGGTAATAGCAAGTTCGCCTCTCAAGGCAATGCCCTCGGCGCGATACAAATATAGCGAGTATCGCGTGGCATGCGAAATCAGTTGCTCTATAAGAGATCGAGCAGTAGTTAATTCGCCGCTCCAGAGATGTATCGTTGCCGCGTGGATTAACGCAATGCACGTTGAGACAGCGTAATCTTGGCTTGCCGCCGCATCGATTGCCGATTGGGCCATGCTCCTCGCCCGCTGGGAGAAACCCCGCAGCCACAAAACCTGGGCTAGGCCGCAGAGATAACCCACGCGCTGGCCGCCGCCTAAGAATTTGGCGCCCACCGTTCCGAGCTCAATCTGAAGCGCCATGCCCCGCTCAAAATGGAGCTGCGCGGCAGCTTGGCTCCCTTGCAAATGATGTCGAACGCCAGCCATCCACTCCAGCGTTACCATGCCGGCAGGATCTTTCGTGATCGCGGTGATCGACGCGGCTCGTTCTGTAACTGCAATCGCAGCGGGGAAATCGCACACGCGTATAGAGTATAAATTGAGATCGGCTAGGAGCCGCAGCTGACGTTCACGGTCACCGACCGCCTCGGCAAGCCTAAGGGCGTGATCAATGGCGATCCGAACGCGATCGCCCTGACCCTTGGAGAACATCGAGGATACTTGAAGCGCCTCCCACAGGATGAGTTCTTTTTTGGCGTCGGCGTTTATCTCGCTCAGTGCGGCCAAGGCGCGTTCACACCAGTTTCGGCACTCTTCAAGCAGCGACAGTCTAATCAACAGAGGCGCCGCCCGCGTGGCGAGCTCGACGCCGACCTCAAGGTCGCCACCGCCGCCCAGCGCCCACTTGAGCCCTGCCCGCACGTTGCCGATGTGAGGCGCGATTGCTGAGAGGTTATGCCCGCTCGCCGTCGACTGCGTCACCTCAACGCGTCCGAGAAGATCCGAGTAACCGACGGCGTGCCGCCGAGCGATACAATCGGCTTCGCCGGAAGCAGTAAGCTTTTCTGAGGCGTAGACTTGAGTGGTGCCGAGGAGCCGATAGTAGGTCGAGTCGTCGATGACTCTCGATGAAATCAACGACTTCGCGACTAAGCCCTCAATCGCGTCGATAACTTCGCCGTCGCCCTCACCGGCCTCTGATGCGACAGAACAGGCCGCTTGGAGCACGAAGTCCCCGCGGAACACCGATAGCCGGCGCAATACGGTTTTCTCATGCTCCGAGAGTAGGTTGTAGCTCCAATCGAGCATCGCGTTCAGGGTCTGATGCCGGGGCAATGACGTGCGGCGACCCTGCCAGAGCAGCTTGAAACGGTTGTCGAGGAGCTCTTCTGTCGCTCGAATTCCATGTGAGCCCACACGACCCGCGGCGAGCTCCATGGCGAGGGCGAGCCCGTCGAGATGCTGGCAGATCTTGGCCACCTTCGGCGCATCGGCGTCGGTTAGCTCCGCGCCATAACCACTCGCTGCAGCGCGTTCCATGAAGAGCTGCGCAGCCGGATACTTGAGCGCTTCCGCTGCACTTATGTTGGCGTCTTCCGGGGGGCAATCTAGCGCTTGCAGCAAGTGGACGTGTTCGCCCTCGGCCCGGAGCGCTTCGCGGCTTGTCGTCAGGACATGCACCTGCGGCGCCTCACGTACGACCCGTTCAGCGAGTGCGGCCACGACCTCGATCACGTGTTCGCAATTGTCGAGCACCAGGAGAATCTTCCTCTGGCCGATAAAATTCAGCAGGCTCAGTAGGGTATCGTCCGTTTGGAGCACGAATCCCAACGCCGACGCGACGGTCGCCGGCACGAGATCGGCATCGGCCAGGGCCGCCAGGTCCACAAAGACAACCGAACCGCTGAAGCTACCCAAAAGCTCATGGGCAACCGCGGTAGCGACTGTGGTCTTTCCGATCCCCCCTGGTCCGACGACACTGACGAACCGACAAGTCTTAAGCTGAGCCGATAAGAGAAGGACGGTGTCATCCCGGCCTATCATTCGAGTCAAACTGGCTGGGAGCCTCTGAGGCCGAGGGGAGGTAGGAGCCTTGCCCGACGAGGATGGGAGCTGTTGTATGGAGCGTGTCGTTGGCGCCACAAACGAATAGCCTCGACCGGGGACGTTTACAATATAACGAGCTCCTTCGCGTCCATCTCCGAGCACCTTCCGAAGCGAAGATAGATGAACTCGAAGGTTAGCGTCCTCTACCGTAACGTCTGGCCAGATGTATGTGATAAGTTCCCTTTGGCTAACTACCTCTCCCTCTCGTTCAACAAGCGCAATGAGAAGGTCCAGCGCGCGGCCACCAATGCTAACCGGACTGCCGAGCCTTGCAAGAAGTCGTTCCGCAATATTTAGCCGAAACGGCCCAAAAGAAATAATGCCACTCGACGTTGAAGGCTTGCGATCATGTCTGGCGTACATGACGAATTCCGATCACGATCCGAGGGCGCCTGGCCCTCGTTTTTCCACCAGCCGTGAGGAAAGTCCCGCAGCGCTCATTTGGCGCTGGATTTGATCAGTCGGCAAGGGCAGGGACACGCGAGCGTCGTCATCGAGCCTTTGACTGTGGCCCCGTTCGCAGATCCGCGCCTGATCGAGGACGGGCTCCAGGTCGGCGCATGGCGGCCGACGATCGGGGGGCGATGGCCTGCGCCGGGCGCTCCCACGTTGGGTCGCCGAAGGTTCCCGGCGCCAATAGGCTGTTGCGGCTGGCCGGCGTTCGAAGTCGCCCCGCTTCTAGCTTGCCAGGCATTTTCACTTCTTTGCACGATAAAACGCGCCAAGACGGATGACGTCGGCCATGGTCATGGAGAGTGATCTTCCTCACATGCGAAGGTGAAGAGGTCTTCATATGCCGACCTCAGGCCGCCCACCGAATGCTCCTGTCGCCCTTCCGCCATTGGTGTCAGCCTACGTTGAGGCGACCAACAGCTTCGATCTTGACGGACTGCTCGCTACCTTCGTCGACGACGCACTCGTGAACGATCAACTGCGCGATTATTGGGGTAAAATCGCTATCAGGACTTGGGCAGAACGCGACATCATCGGCGAGCGGTTAACGATGGATGTGATCGAGGTGATCGAGCATTATGGTAACTTCATCGTAACGGCGAGCGTCGACGGCGCTTTCGACAAGCGAGGGATGCCTGATCCGCTTGTGCTTGCCTTTTACTTCACGCCGCACAGCGATCGGATCGTTCAGCTGATCATCCTTCGTAATCGATTCGACATCTGAAAACAGCGCCGGGCGACCCGCAATGCCCGCTGAGAGGCCTCGCCAGGGCAATGCGGAGCCTCACGCCCCCGGGTGATACGTCCGCTGCTCGTGACCCTCCAGCTCGTCCGGCCAGAAGTAGACCTTCCTCAACTGTCCTGACGCGTACCGCCCCGCCTCGTCGTCGAAGTGCGGGCTGCCGGGATGTCCGCTCTCCCCGCCGGCCGTGACGGCGACGGCGCTGACGCGAGGGCCAAATTCGACGACGGCGACGAAGCTGTTGCCGCTCGTGCCATACCACTTCTTCGTGCCCGGATAGGGCCTGGCCTCGAAGGCGGCGAGGGATCCCCAGCGCGAGGTGGTGAACGGAACGGGGATCGATGGACCCGCGTCGGTGAAGCCGGCAGGTTTGATGTTGTCGTTGATGCGCTGGAAGCGGTTCACTTCGCCCCAAGCGATCCGCCAGTCGCCAAACTCCGCGGTCAGGCGGTCGACAGCCGAAGCGAGAGTCTCCAGCTTGGCCTGCGGGCTCGTCCGGGCCATGCGGTCGATGAGCGAGACGCCCTCCTCGTCCGGATCGGCCTTGGCTTGCACGCCCAGGGCTTCGCCCCAGAAGGCGGCGAGGGTCATCGAAGTCGAGTCCGCGCCCCAGCGGTGGTCCCAGCCTTTCAGGTCGGCCACCGGGGCGGCGAGCTTTTCCTTCAGGGCGGCGTCCTGGGGCAGGGCGTCCCAGGCGGCGACCAGGGGCGGGATGAGCTGATCCCAGGCGGGCATCCAGGGGTCAAAGGCCGCGCGCATCAACCCGGTCTGGGAGAAGTCACGGCGTCCGGCGAGCAGGCGCGCAGCGTGGACCCCGCGGGGGTTCTCGCCAGCGCGGTCCATGTAGCGTGGGAAGTCGGCAAGGCGGGGAGAGGCGCCAGGCCCGGCGGCGTTGTAGGGCCAGTCATTGGTGTTGAAGACATAGCCGCTGGGCGGGTCGACAACGCTCGGCAGGCGATCCAGCGGGGTGAGGTCGCGCCAGTCCGTCGCCGGGTCCGAGCCATCGACCACGTGGGTGTAGTCGAAGCGGTTGTCGCGCACGGGCACGAACTGGGGATGGAGGTAGGCGATCTGGCCCTTGTCGTCGGCGAAGAGAGTGTTGTTCGAAGAATTGGCCGCCAGCGCCGCCACCTTCATGTAGCTCGCATAGTCGGAAGCCTTGGTGCGCAGGAAGCTCTGCTCGAGCGCCTTCACCGGCGTGTTCATCAGGGAAAACGCGATCCACTTGCCGTCCGCCTCACGCACGATCGGCCCGTGGTGGGTGCGATAGACGGTGAAGCTGCGGTGAGCGAGGGAGCCGTCGGCGGCCTTGTAGTCGATGGTGACGGTGGACGGGATCACCGGGCGCTGCTCGGCGCCGTAGGCGTAGGTGAAGTGGCCTCCGCCATGGTCGGTCACCGTCTCGGCGAACTGGTCGACATTGTCGACGCCGCTCGAGGTGTGCATCCAGCCTACGTGCGGGTTGAAGCCCTGGTAGATGAAGAACTGGCCCCAGGTGGCCGCCCCATAGGCGTCGAGCCCCTCGTCAGAGCTCATCTGCAGCTCGCTGCGGAAGAAGAAGCTGGTGTGGGGATTGATCAGCAGCAGGGCGTGGCCGTCGACGGTGTTCTTCGGCGCGATGGCGATCCCGTTGGAGCCCTGAAGGCCGGGGCGGGCCGGGTTTGCGATCGCGGCGAACGCCAGACTCGCTGGCCCGGGGGCGCCTGACGCGGCTACGGCCGTCCGATCGTGACCGTAGAAGTCCTCAAGGGCTTTCAGATCCACCCGCTCGATGTCGCCGCCGATGGAGCCTTCGGAGAAGGCCAGGGTCATCCAGGGTTCGAAGTGGGTGATGACGGCCGGCTTCGTCTCGGGGTGGGTGGCCAGGTAGTAGTTGAGGCCGTCGGCCCAGGCGTCCATCAGGGCGCGCAGCCAGGCGGGCGAGGCGCGGTACTTCGCCTGCAGGTCGGCCGGGTCAATCCAGAGGCGCTGGCGCAGGTCCTGCCAGATCGCGGACTCGCCTTTCGCCCGGGCGGTGAGGCCCAGATAGGTGACGTAGTTGGTCTCGACGCGGGGAAAGTCGTCCTCGGCCTGGGCGTAGATCATGCCGAAGACCGCATCGGCGTCGGTCTTGCCGTGGACGTGCGCGATGCCCCAGTCGTCGCGTACGATCGTCGCGCGCGCGGCCTCGGCGCGCCAGCGCGCGAGTTCGGCGGGCGTGGCTGCAGCCGCGGGACCGGCGATCGCGACTGTCAGGGCAATGGCGGCGACGGTGCGCGCGAGCGTTCGTCTCATGACGTTGAATTTCCCCCTCGATTCTGCGGTTCCGTCAGTGGCCACACCGCGCCGCCGTGTCCAGCCCCATGCGAGCCTGGTGACCGTGCAGACGTGCGAGCGCTTGCAAGAAGAACACGGAGCGCCGGCGTCCTCGCCGGCAGACGGCGTCGACGTCCGCAAATGCGGGGCCGAAGAGAAAGAGCCGGCGAGGACGCCGGCGCTCCGGGTAAGCCTTGCGAGGCGCAGGCCGTCAGATCTGGTCGCGGAGGGTGACGACGATCTGGCGGTCGTCGCCGGCGTGGCGGACTTGCAGGGTGACCTTGGAGCCGGGCGGCGAGGCGCGCAGGTGGGTGCGGGCGGCGGAGAGGTCGGCGGGGTGAGCGGGACGACCGTCGAGGGTCATGATCACGTCGCCCACTGTGACGCCGCTCTGGTCGGCTGGGCCGCCGGGCGTGACCTCGACCACGACATAACCATCGGGGCCCGCATTGATCCACATCCCCGCGCGGTCAAAGGTCCCCGCGTCGGTCGGCGGTGGGGCGAGGGGCTTCAGCCACAGGGTCTGGTGGGCGTAGTCGAGGGTGACGACGAAGCGCTGGAGCACGCCGCCGCCGATGTTGCCATCCATGTTCGGGTCGCTGAAGGCCCCGCCCTTTGCGCTGTCGAGGTCGGCGATGGGGGCGTCGATGGTCTGGTCACCCAGGGTGAGGCTGGGCAGGCGCGCGACGTAGGAGCTGACCTTGCCGCCGACGCCCCAGCCGGTGACGGTGATGACGCCCGGAGTGAAGCGGGTCTGAAGGCTGTGGGCGGCCACGAAGGGGGCCGTGACGTCGATCTCGGAGCGCGAGCCGGTGTCGATGTCCAGGCGCGCGGGCAGGTCGGCGATGAAGCCGCGGATCTGGGGAAGGTGATCGTAGAACAGGAAGGGCACCGGATCGCCTGCGTCTGTCGGACGGAACCTCGCCGGATCGGTGAAGGTGATGGTCTGCGCGCCATAGTCGATGCGTGTGGCGAAGCGACGGATCAACTCGAAGCCGACCATTCCGTCCACGGAGACCCCCTCAATGGACGGATCGTAGATCTCCGTGGCGAAGCCGACCTGGTCGCGCAGGTGCGCGGCGCCAAGGGCGATGTCGCCGATCTCTACGAAGCCGCTCGACGAGTGTCCCTCGCCGGCGCCATTGGTCTGGAACTGTCCCACCGACTTGAGGCCGAGGCGCTTGACCAATGTCGGCGAGATCAAGGTGTGGCCGCCGGAATCGACGATGAAGTTGAAGGGGCCCTGCCCGTTGACCTTGGCCTGGACGTAGATGTGGTTGTTCAGCAGGCGGAAGGGTAGGGTGACGCTGGCGGACCCGTCCTCGATGCGACCGCCGGGCGGCGGCTCGGTCGGACAGGCATAGGCGTCCAGGGGCCGGGGTGGGCCGACGGCAGCCGACTTCAGGGTCAGGTATTCGTAGGACTCGGGGCCCTGACCGGGGTCGTTCGTGATCTGATGGGCCATCGGCGCGCCCTGCTCGGGACGCCAGTCCCGATAGAGGACGCGTGCGTGGAAGAACCCGTCGTCCTCGTCGATCTCGACGAGGAAGTGCGTATTAGCATCGAACCATGCGTCGAAGGGCTTTCCGCCTGGGGGTTTGACCAGAAGGTGGTCGTCCAGCCGTCCTTCCCGGAGTGTGCGGCCAAGATAGGCGATCGCGGCTCCGCCGCGGCCAGGCGTCCACCAGCGGTTGGCGCGGCGATAGGCGTCGTCGATGGCGAGCTCTTGCTTGTCCCCACCCTGCTCGGGGGTGTTCGCGCCCGACACGTCCCGCATCCACGGGATCTTGGTGTCGAATCCCGAGCCCTGGCGGATCTGGCCGGCCTCTTGGGCGTCGACGAAGGCGCCCGCGGCAAGATCGGCGTCTTGCGTCTCGGTTCCCGTCAGGCCCGCACCGCGCCAAGCGTAGAGCGCGTGGAGTGCGCCGCTCGATGGGGTCCCGGCCATCGCCGCCTTGTTCGCCGAAAGCACGGCGTCGGCCGTCCCGGCGACCGGCTCCGCGTGCGCGGCGGCGGCGAGGGCGAGGACGGCGAGGGAGGGGGCGAGCGTGCGCATGGCCACAGTTGTACGGGCGAGCGCCGCCATCTGCGCAGTGAAAAATCGGAAAGGGACGGCGTGTCGGCGTGAGCCTTCCGAAGTGTGTGACGTTCGCAGCGCCAGCCGAAGAAACACGGAGCGCTGGCGTCCTCGCCGGCCTGGTTCAGCTGCCGCGCCGGTGGGAGGTGATCGCCGTCGCCCGCGAGGCGGAAATGGCGAATGCCGGCGAGGACGCCGGCGCTCCGGGTAAGCCTTGCGGCGCCGTGGCTCTGGCGAGCCTTAGACCGCCTCCGCCCGCGCGGTTGGGAGGACGTGGCCCTCGAAGCGTTGGCGGATGAGTTTCTTGTCGATCTTGCCGGTGGCGCCCAGGGGGATGTCGTCGACGAAGAGGACCTCGTCGGGCATCCACCAGCGGGCGATCTTGCCGTCGAGCCAGGCGGTGAATTCGGCGGCGGTGGCGGTCTCGCCTTCGCGGAGCTTGACCAGGAGCAGGGGGCGCTCGTCCCACTTGGGATGGGCGATGCCGATCACCGCCGCCATCAGGGCCTTGGGGTGGCTGGCGGCGATGTTCTCGATCTCGATCGAGCTGATCCACTCGCCGCCGGACTTGATGACGTCCTTCGCTCGGTCGGTGATCTGCATGTAGTGGTTGGTGTCGATGGTGGCGACATCGCCGGTGTCGAAGAAACCTTCCTCGTCGAGGATCTGGCCGCCCTCGCCGCGGAAGTATTCGCGAACGATGAAGGGGCCGCGGATCTTCAGGCGGCCGTAGGTCTCGCCGTCCTGCGGGACGGGACCGCCGGAATCATCGGCGAGCTTGAGCTCCACGCCAAGTGGCGGCCGGCCCTGCTTGAGCTTGTAGGGCATCTGCTCGTCGAACGAGAGGGCGGCGATCTCGGGCGTGGGGGTCGACAGGGTGCCCAGGGGCGAGGTCTCGGTCATGCCCCAGGCATGGATGACGTCGATGCCGTAGTCGTCGTGGAAGGCGCGCACGATCGCCTCGGGCACGGCCGATCCGCCTATGACGACCTTCTTCAGGGTGCTGGGCTTCTCTCCCGTCGCCTTGAGGTGCGCGAGCAGCATCTGCCAGACGGTCGGCACGGCGGCGGAGAAGGTGACCTTCTCGGTTTCCAGCAATTCGAGGATGGAGGCGCCGTCCATCTTCTGTCCCGGCATGACCAGCTTCGCGCCCACGGCGGGGCAGGAGAAGGTGAGGCCCCAGGCGTTGGCGTGGAACATCGGCACGACCGCAAGAACAGTGTCGCGCACCGACAGGCCCATGACGTCGGCTTGCAGGGTGGTCAGCGCGTGGATGTAGTTGGAGCGGTGGGAGTACAGGACGCCCTTGGGATTGCCCGTCGTGCCCGAGGTGTAGCAGAGGCCGCAGGCCGACCCCTCGTCGAAGCGGCCCCAGACGGCGTCGGCGCCGTGGGTCGCGATCAGTTCCTCGCTGCACAGGGCGTCCTCGATCGGGCAGTCCTTCAGCACCGCGCCTTCGCCAAAGACGATCACGCGCTCGACCGTGGGCATGAGGTGGCGATGTGCGGCCAGGACCGGCAGGAAGGTGACGTCCGTGAAGAGGACCTTATCCTGGGCGTGGTTGATGATGTAGCAGAGCTGCTCGGGGAACAGGCGCGGGTTGAGCGTGTGGCAGACCGCGCCGATACCCATGATCGCGTACCAGGACTCGATGTGGCGGCCGGAGTTCCAGGCCAAGGTCGCCACGCGGTCGCCCGGCTTTACACCCAGGGAAAGAAGTGCGCTCGACAGGCGTTTGGCACGCGCATGGATGTCGCCCCACGTGGTCCGCACGATCGGCCCTTCGAGAGAGCGGGTGACGATCTCGCGATGGCCGTGCTGCGAGGCCGCGTGGTCGAGGATCCGGTCCACGGTCAACGGCCAGTCCTGCATCAGCCCGAGCATTAGGGGTCTCCTCACGTCTTCCGGCCGATGTGTAGGGAGTCGTTGTCCCCCGCGTAAAGCCCTGCGAGCACTGCAAATGGAACGTGCGGTGATCTTCTTCCTACGGATGCAGCCGTTCCGTCGTCCAGGCTCTGTCGGAGCTGTGGAAGAGGTGGCGTTCGTGATCTGGCCCAAAACCGATCCGACGCTCGATCTCTCCGGCGGCAAGGAGCGCATTGGCCTCGTCGAAAGGGGCCGCCAGGAGCTGCACTCCGACCGGCAGGCCGGTGGAAGACCGAACGCTGACGGACACGGCCGGGAAACCCACAAGGCTCGAAGCCCGGCAAAGGCGCAAGGCGCGGGCGCAGTCGGCGTGTGACTCGATGCTTTCAATATCCGCGTCGATTTCCGGGATGGGCGCGCAATAAACCGGGCCAAGAACGGCGTCGAAGGGCTCGATCATCTCAAGCCAGAGGCGCTGAAGTCGCATTCGCTCGGAGGTCGCGGCCAGATAGCCGCCGAGGTTCAGCGGTGGGCCGATCGCCATGGCGTATTTGATGTAGCGCTGCACGTCAGGCCCAAGCAGGCGCTCGAACATCGGCCAGGCCTGTGCGAATTCCGTCATGATCAGGCCGTCATAGGCTTCGAGCGCCGAAGCGAGCTCGGGCGCATCGATCAACTCGGTGGCGTATCCGGCGTCGCGCAGGGCTTCCGCTGACTGGAGCAACCCCGCCTCCGTTTCTGCGTCGACGCCCAAGGCGCCCGGATCGACGGTCAACCCTACGCGGCGGCGCTGGTCTCTTCGGTAGGAGGTTGTCACGGGGACCGCCCGTGGATCGCGGACGTCCGGACCGGCGGCGACGCTGAACGCGAGGCCAAGATCATCGACAGACCGCGCCAGAAAGCCATCGACGGGGATGACCTGCGAGGCGAAGGTCACGTCTCTTCCGATCGCCCTGTCCGACGCCATGCGGCCGGTGGTCGGCTTCAGCCCGCAAATCCCTGCGAAGGATGCTGGAACCCGCACCGATCCGCCGGCGTCGTTCCCAAGGCCCAGAGCCGCCATGCCGGAGGCGACGGCCACGGCGTCGCCGCCGCTCGAGCCGCCAGGGCTCAGCCGCTCGTCGAAGAGATTCCGTGTCGCGCCGAAAAGCTGGCTGGCGGTGTGCAGCCGCATCGACATGTCGGGCATGTTGCCCCGAGCGATGATCACGGCGTCGGCCGCCCGCAGGCGAGCGACGACCGGCGCGTCCGCTGGCGCGATGGCGTCCTTGAAGGCCGGCACGCCATGGGTGGTCGCATGACCGGCCACGTCGATGTTCATCTTTATCGAGACAGGGACGCCGGCCAGGGGCCCGAGAGGCTCGCCTGCGGCGCGCCTCCTGTCGATTTGCTCGGCGGCGGCCATGGCCTCGTCGGGGAACACCTCGACGACCGCATTCAGAGCGACATTCCGCTCCCTGATCGCCTCCAGGTGTTCGGCGATCACGTCGGTGGCGCGAGCCTCGCCGTCGCGGACACGCCTGGCGAGCGAACCGACGACGCCTCCAACGGGAGGATTCGACGTCATGACGGCGCTTTCCCTTTGCCCCCTACGGTATGCAGCCGTTCGATGAGGTAGGGGCTCAGGTCCTCCGGCCAGCCCCTGAAGATGCGCTCCGCCTCGTCCCAGTCGCAGGCGTAGAGCCGGCGTGTCGCCTCTTCGAATCCGGGTAGGTCTCCGGCGAGCGCGGACATCTGCCAATAGAGCGCATCGATATCGGCGCGGCTTTGCGCAGCTTGCCCCATCGCCTGATCGACAAGCGCCCTGAGCGTCGCCGAGGCGCTGCGACCCTGCGCGTCGAGCCAGGTCCAGTGCCGTGGCAGCAGGGTGATCTCGCGGCTTTCGACGCCAAGCCTGGGTCGTCCCTTGACCCTGCCGGCGAGCTGCGCCTTGGCCCGGGCGACGATCTCGTCGGCGTCACCCCGCCAGTCGAAATCGACGGCGCGGCCCGTGGTCTCGTCGAGAAGCCGCAGCTCCGCCTGCGCCGCGCTGGAGAGCGGGTGCAGGCGCGCGACGATCGTCTCCAGGCTCCCCCGCGCGACGAGCCGGCAGCCCCGGAAGGCCACGAATGTCTGTCGATCCTTCATGCGGATCTTTTATCCGGGTAATTCCTTCTGTCAATTATACCCGGGTAATAATCTGCCAGCGGCGATCATCCACCCTGCCCAGGAGGCTCAGGGATAAAGCCGCTCGGTGGCCCACCCGTCGCCGGCGCGGTGGAACAGCAGGCGTTCGTGGAGGCGGAAGGGGCGGTCGCGCCAGAACTCGATCGAGCGGGGGACGACGCGGTAGCCCGACCAGTGGGGCGGCCGGGTGACGGCGCCGAAGCCAAAGCGCAGGCCGATGGCCGCGATGCGTTTCTCCAGGGCCATGCGTTCGGGGAGTGACCGGCTCTGGTCCGAGGCCCAGGCGCCGATCTGGGCCGAGCGGGCGCGGGTGGCGAAATAGGCGTCGGCCTCGGCCTCGCTCACACTCTCCGCCCGGCCGCGGATGCGCACGCTCCGGCGCAGCGATTTCCAATGGAAATTGAGGGCGCAGAGGGGGTTGGCCGCCAACTCGCGGCCCTTGGCGCTCTCGATGTTCGTGTAGAAGACGAATCCGCTGGCGTCGAAGTCCTTGAGCAGGACCATGCGCGCGTCTGGTAGCCCCTCGGCGTCTACGGTCGAAAGACACATGGCGTTGGGATCGTTCGGCTCCTTCGCCGTTGCTTCACGCAGCCAGTCCGCGAAAAGGGCGATCGGATCGTCCGCCGAAAGCTGCGCCAGGGGCTCGGCCTTGGCGACCGCCTTGACGTAGTCGTCTTCGGCCGGCGAGGGCGGGATCAGGGAAGCTTCGCTCATGGCTCAAGGATATAGGAGGGCGCGGTCTTTGTTTGCCCCCCGCGCCGAATTTCCGTAAAAGCCCGCGTCCTGCGTGACGGCCCCGCACTCGTAGCTCAGATGGATAGAGCGCTGCCCTCCGAAGGCAGAGGTCACAGGTTCGAATCCTGTCGAGTGCGCCAGCGGCCTTAAGAGTTTCAAGGCGCTACGGCCTTCTCCCGCGCCCGGATCGTGTTGACTCCGCGGCGTTTCGGGCGCGGACTTCACGGAAGGGCGGCTGGGAGAGCAATATGAACCCCCGTCACCTGTTTGTAGGCGTAGCTGCGGCAGCGGCGCTTCTGGGTATCGTGTCGCCGGCAGAAGCCGGGGTGTATGAGGGCTTCACCTACAGCGGCGGGACCTACACATTCATCATCCCGCCGGGGTCGACCGTCGCCAACCTGAACAGCATCAACGATGCCGGGGCCGTGGCGGGTTACACAGTCATAGGCGGGGTGACTGAGGGCTTCACCTACAGCGGCGGGACCTACA
>DASXGQ010000017.1:0-4382 GCA_036488995.1 Caulobacteraceae bacterium | reverse complement strand
TCCATCAGGGCCAGCGCCTTCAGCTTGAACTCCCGAGAGAACTGTCTTCGCTCCTTCGCCACATCGGGCTCCTTCGCTCGTGTGTGGCTAATTCTCCTGTCTCACTTCAGGGGGTCACTCCACCTGGATTTCGCCAGACGTTCGTGAGGTTCGTGGTTCAAAGCGTGTGAGCGAACCTCAAGGCGCCGGACGCGGGACTGCGGCCTCGGCTGGGGATCTGTTGCGCCTTCGGCGCTTATGTTGGGCGGTGACGGCTTCGACGCTTTCCCACGGGCGGAGCTAGGGGTTATGGGAGGCGCATGTCCCAGAAGGAAACCCCGGGCGAGAGCTTCAAGCGGGCGCTGGCGAACGCGGCGCGGTCACTGGCTGAACAGCCAGACCTGGAGGTTGTGTTTAGCGGGGACGGGCCGAGTCTGCAGGGCCACAAGGCGATCCTGCCGCATCCGCCGCGCGAGCTTTCGGGGCCTGAGACCACCCGCATCCGCGGCCTTGCCGATCAGATGGCCCTGCGCGTGGCGCACCATGACGACGCCGTCCACGGCCGCGGCAAGCCCAAGTCAGCGGAAGGCGGCCAGGTCTATGACGCCCTCGAGCAGGCGCGCATCGAGGCGATCGGCTCCAACGCCCTGGCCGGCGTGCGCGAGAACCTGGCGGCGGTGTGGGAGCAGGCGGCTCAGCGCAAGGGTCTAAATCATATCGTCGATCCCGCCGCCGCACCGATGGCCGACGTCATCGGCCTGCTGGCGCGCGAGCGTCTCACGGGAGAGCCGCCGCCGATGGCCGCGCGCTCGCTGGTCGACGCCCTGCGCGGCGAGATCGAGGCCAAGGCCGGAGCCAGCCTGGACAGGCTGTGCGAGGCGATCGACGACCAGAAGGCCTTCGCCCGCATCGCGCGCAGCGTCTGCCGCGACCTCTCCATGGCCGACGACCTCTCCGACGCTCCGGACCAGGACACGCAGGAGGACGAGGACCAGGACGGCGAGGCCGAGGCCTCGAGCGAGGGCGAAAGCCAGGAGGAGCAGCCCTCCCCCTCCAGCGACGCCTCAGACGACGGCGAGAAGAGCGCGCGCGAGAGCGAGAGCGCCGAGACCGATGTGACCGCCGCCGAGGACGATGAGAGCGCTGACAAGCTCGACGAAGACATCGAGATGAGCGAGGGCGACAAGCCCGCGCGTCCCGAGATCAAGGACCACGGGCGCCCCGAGCCGGCCTACAAGATCTTCACCACCGCCCACGACGAGACCATCCACGCCGAGGAGCTGTGTGAGCCGGAAGAGCTGACGCGGCTGCGCGCGTATCTGGACCAGCAGCTGTCCAGCCTCTCGAACGTCGTCGCCCGCCTCGCCAACCGGCTCCAGCGCAAGCTGCTGGCCCAGCAGAACCGCACGTGGAGCTTCGACCTCGAGGAGGGGCTGCTGGACGTGGCCCGCCTCACGCGGGTCATCGTCGATCCCACAGCGCCGCTGTCCTTCAAGCAGGAAGAGGACACCGAATTCCGCGACACGGTGGTCACCTTGCTGATCGACAATTCCGGTTCGATGCGCGGGCGGCCGATCATGGTTGCGGCGGTCTGCGCCGACATCCTGGCGCGCACGCTGGAGCGGTGCGGGGTGAAGGTCGAGATCCTGGGCTTCACCACCCGCGCCTGGAAGGGCGGCGCCTCGCGCGACGACTGGCTCAAGGCAGGCAAGCCGCCCTCCCCCGGGCGGCTGAACGACCTTCGCCATATTGTCTACAAGGGCGCGGACTCGCCCTGGCGGCGGGCGCGCAAGAACCTTGGCCTGATGATGCGCGAGGGCCTGTTAAAGGAGAACATCGACGGGGAGGCCCTGCTGTGGGCGCACGGCCGTCTGATCGGGCGGCCCGAGCAGCGGCGGATCCTGATGGTCATCTCCGACGGCGCGCCGGTTGACGACTCGACGCTCTCGGTGAACAGCGGCCACTATCTGGAGCGTCACCTGCGAAGGGTGATCGCGGAGATCGAGAGCCGCAGCCCCGTCGAGTTGATCGCCATCGGCATCGGCCACGACGTGACGCGCTATTACCGGAGGGCGGTCACCATCGTCGATGTGGAGCAACTGGGCGGCGCGATGACCGAGCAGCTGGCCGCCCTGTTCGAGGAAGAGCCGCGGGCCGCCAGCAAGGCGGCGCTGTCCCTGATGGAGCCCTTGCCCAGCGTCGTCGCCCGGCCGACTCCCACGCGTCCGACGCGGATGACCGCGGCGTGAGAGCGGTCAATGTCGCGGACTACCGCGAGGCGGCTCGGCGCCGTCTGCCCAAGGTGCTGTTCGACTATATCGACGGCGGCGCCTATTCGGAGTGGACGCTGGCCGAGAACGTCGAGGCGCTCAAGCGCCTGACCCTGCGCCAGCGCGTGTTGCGCGACGTCTCGAAGCTGAACCTCCGCACCGAGCTGTTCGGCCAGGAGATGTCCATGCCGGTGGCGCTGGCGCCGGTCGGCTACGCCGGCATGAACGCCCGCCGCGGCGAAGCGCAGGCCGCGCGGGCGGCCAAGGCGGCGGGAATCCCCTTCTCCCTGTCGACCGTCGGCCTCTGTTCGATCGGCGAGGTCGCCAAGGCCGCCACACCGCCCTGGTTCCAGCTCTACATGATCCGCGATCGTGGCCTCATGGACGAGCTGTTGGCGACAGCGCGCGAGGCGGGCTGCCCGGTCCTGCTGTTCACCGTCGACTTGCCGATGCCTGGCGTTCGCTATCGCGACGCACGAAACACCATGATCGCCAGCACCCTCGCCGCGCGAGCGCGCCAGGTCATGGACGGCCTGACTCACCCGAACTGGCTCTGGGACGTCCAGGTGAACGGCGGGCCGCACTCCATGGGTAACCTCGCCTCCGCCACCCAGGGGCTCAACACCCTGGCGGCCTATTGGTCGTGGGTGGGCCGCAACTTCGATCCGTCGGTGACCTGGAAGGACATCGATTGGGTGCGCGAGCGCTGGCCCGGTCCCCTGGTGATCAAGGGAATCCTCGACGCTGACGATGCGCGCGAGGCGAGAGCGTGCGGGGTGGACGGGATCGTGGTCTCCAACCATGGCGGGCGCCAGCTCGACGGCGCGCCAGCCTCGATCACCGCCCTGCCCGCGATCGCCGCGGCGGTCGGCGGCGATATGAAGGTGCTGATGGACGGTGGGATCCGCTCAGGCCTCGACGTTCTCAAGGCCCTGGCGCTCGGCGCAGACGCTTGCCTGATCGGCCGCGCCTGGGTCTACGCCCTGGGCGCCCGCGGCGAGGCCGGCGTGACCCACGTGCTGAACCTGATGCGCCAGGAGCTGCGCCTGGCGATGTCGCTCACCGGCTGCCTGGACGTGAAGGACGCCGGACCGGAGCTACTGGCGTAAGGCGCCGAGCGTCCCGCGTCGGCGGCGGGACGACGCCTGCTTTTCCATAAGGAAGAGGGCGCCCTGCGCTGACGGACTGAGCCGCACGAAGCAGTTTCGCGGCGCGGTCGCCGCCTTCGACGTCCGCCGGCTGGATCTGGATCATCAACAACCTGCATCACAACATGATGCCGCCATCAGCTAATGCGGATGCAACCCTAGACGCGCGGACCGCGCTGTCCGTCCATGCGTGGCTCGATCCAGATCAAGCGGGCCTACGACGCCACCGCTGAGGCCGACGGGGTGCGCGTCCTTGTGGACCGACTCTGGCCGCGCGGCGTGAGCAAATCCGACGCGCATATTGACCACTGGCTGAAGGACATCGCGCCCAGCGCAGAACTGCGCCAATGGTTCGGCCATCGACCCGAACGCTGGGCGGAATTCCGCCAGCGCTATCGGAGCGAACTCGACGGCAATCCTGAAGTCGACAGGTTGCGCGAGATCATGTCGGCAGGCCAGGTCACACTGGTCTATGGCGCGAAGGACCGCGAGCATAACGACGCCGTCGTGCTGGCTGAGTTCCTCCAGCGTCGGGACTGAGCCTGGACCCCTGGGAAGGGCCACAGGAGTGGGGAGGATCCATACTTCCCCACCCGGTTTCGCTACTCGACCACCCTCCCCAGAAGGAGAGGGAAAGGAGGGCTTATTCCGCCGTGGTCTCGGCGAGCTTGGCCTTCACCTGGCGCTTGATCTTCAGGGCGCGGGGCGAGAGCAGGTCGTCGCTCGTCTTGACGAGGTAGGCGTCGAGTCCCCCGCGGAAGTCCAGGGTGCGGCGCGCCGCGTTGGAAATCCGCAGCTTGAAGGTCTGGCCGAGGGCGTCCGACTGCAGGCTGGCCGGCGCCAGCGCAGGCAGGAAGCGCCGCTTCGTCTTGATGTTCGAGTGGCTCACATTGTGGCCGACCATCGGGCCGACACCGGTGAGTTCGCAGCGGCGGGACATGGGACCTTATCCAAAGCATGCGCGCCCGAAGCTCATCGCCCGGGC
>DASXGQ010000149.1:0-15610 GCA_036488995.1 Caulobacteraceae bacterium | reverse complement strand
CCTGCAGACCGCGGACGAGATCATCCGCACCATGGAGGCGCTGAAGAAGGACTTCCCGTCGGGCATCGACTACAAGATCATCTACAACCCTACCGACTACGTGAACGCATCGATCTCGGAGGTCTACAAGACCCTGTTCATCGCGCTCGGCCTGGTCGTCCTCGTGGTGATGATCTTCCTCCAGAGCTGGCGCGCGGCGATCATACCGATCATCGCCATCCCCGTGTCTCTGGTCGGCACCTTCGCGGTGATGGGCGCCTTCGGCTTTTCGCTGAACAACCTTTCGCTGTTCGGCCTGGTGCTGGCGATCGGCATCGTGGTCGACGACGCGATCGTGGTGGTGGAGAACATCGAGCGGCACTTGCGCGAAGGCAGGACGCCTTCCGAAGCCGCGCACATGACGATGGACGAGGTGGGCGGCGCCCTGATCGCCATCGCGCTGGTGCTGTGCGCCGTCTTTGTCCCGGCCGCCTTCATCACCGGCATTTCGGGCCAGTTCTATCGGCAGTTCGCCCTCACCATCGCCACGGCGACGGTCTTCTCCCTCATTGTCTCCCTGACCCTCTCACCGGCGCTGGCGGCCCTGATCATGGTCCCGCACGAGCAGCACCATGAGGGCGACCAGCTGCCGAGGTGGACTCAGCGCCCGCTCAGGCGCTTCGGCATCCTCTTCAACGGGACCTTCGATCGGGTCAGCAACGGATATTCCCGGCTTATCCACCGCCTGGTGCGCCTGCTCATCCTCATGCTGGTGCTCTATGGGGGCCTCCTCGCCCTGACCGGCTGGCGTCTCGAGGCCACCCCCCGGGGATTCATCCCCATGCAGGACCAGGGGAGCGTCATCATCTCCGGGACCCTTCCGCCCGGCGCCTCCCTCACCCGAACCGACCAGGTTGCGCAGGAGATGATCCGCTCCTTCCAGCAGGAGCCGGGAGTCCTGGCTGGCTCGGTCTATGCCGGCGTCGACCCGACCACGAGTGTGACCGCCACCAACGGCATCCAGATCTACCTGATCTTCCAGCCGTTCGACTGGCGCCAGAAACATCACGTCCGGTACCGGGACCTGCTGGCTCGCCTGCGAAAGCGCGCGGCGACCTTCACCGACGCAGACGTGCGGATTATCGAGCAGCCGCCCGTGCGCGGCGTCGGCAATACCGGCGGCTTCAAGATGATCGTCGAGAACCAGTCCGGGGCGAGCTACCAGGAGCTCGAAGCAGCCGCCAACGCTCTGGCCGCCGCGGCCAACAAGGACCCTGCGGTCGACCACGCCTTTGCGACCTTCAACACCAAGACGCCGCGCATCTACGCCGACATCGACCGGATCAAGGCCGAGATGCTCGGCGTCACTGACACGAGCGTGTTCGACACCCTGCAGGTCTATCTCGGCTCCACCTTCGTCAACAATTTCAATCTGTTCGATCGCACCTTCCAGGTCTACGCCCAGGCCGACCAGCGCTTCCGCGAGAATGAGGCGCAGATCCAGACCCTGCAGACCCGCTCGACGTCCGGGCAGATGGTCGCGCTCGGCTCGGTGGTGAACATCCGCCACACCACCGGTCCCTGGCGGGTGCTGCGCTACAATCTCTACCCCTCTGCCGAGGTGCTGGGCGACGCGAAGCCCGGCCGGTCCAGCGGCGAGGCCATGGCGGCGATGGAGAGACTCGCCCAGCAGATTCTGCCGCCGGGCTTCGGCTACGAGTGGACGGAGCTGTCCTATCAGGAGAAGCTGGCCGGCAACACGGGTATGCTCGTGTTCGCTCTCGCCGTGGTCTTCGTCTACCTCGTGCTGGCCGCGCTCTATGAGAGCGTCACCCTGCCGTTCTCCGTCATCCTGATCGTGCCGATGTGCATCCTGGCCGCGATGGTGGGGATCAACCTGCGTGGCATGCCCAACGACATCCTCACCCAGGTCGGCCTGATCGTGCTGATCGGGCTGGCGGCCAAGAACGCCATCCTGATCGTCGAGTTCGCGCGGCAGGGGGAAATCGAGCACGGCCTGGAGCGGCACGAGGCGGCCTCGGAAGCAGGCCGCACACGCCTGCGCCCGATCCTGATGACCTCATTCGCCTTCATCTTCGGCGTGGCGCCCTTGGCCTTCGCGACCGGCGCCGGCGCGGAGTTGCGCCAGGCGCTTGGCGTGGCCGTCTTCTTCGGCATGATCGGAGTGACGGGGTTCGGCCTGCTGTTCACGCCGGTCTTCTACGTGATCTTCCGCGACATCTCCGACAGGTTGCCAAAGCCGCGCACGGCTCAACGTCAGGCGCCCCCGCCCGAGCCGCCGACCGGTTCGGGGCCCGAAGCCCAGGCGTCGCCGTGAAGCGCGCGCGTCCCGTTCTGGCCGCCCTCATCGGCGCAGTCCTGGCCGGCTGCGCAGTCGGCCCGAATTTCAAGGCTCCGTCCGAGCCGCCCAAGGCCGCGCAGTCATTCGTCGGAGCCCAGGGCGCGACCGATGTGACCGAGCAGCCCCTGCCGTCCGACTGGTGGCGCCTTTACAACGACCCCGTCCTCGACCGTCTCGTGCTTCAGGCGCTGCAGGAGAACGAGGACCTAAAGACCGCCGCGGCGAACCTGCTCTACGCCCAGTTCCTCCTGCAGGAGGCGCGTGACAACCGGTTCCCGAGCACCGACCTCACTGCCGGAGGCCCGACCTTCGGCCACTCGAGAGTTCAGGCGCTCACCCCTTCGTCGCCCTCGAAATTCTTCACGGCCGGCTTCACAGCTTCCTACCAGGTGGACATCTTCGGGCGCATCCGCCGCTCGATCGAGGCTGCGCGCGCCAACGCCGAAGCGGTTCAGGCGGCGGAGGACGTTACGCGCGTGACCGTGGCGGCCCAGACCGCCGCCGCCTACGCCAACGTCTGCGGCTTTGGCGAGCAGATCGTGGTGGCCCGGCAGAATCTCGCTCTGGTGCAGCAGGTCTACGATCTCACCCTGATCCAGCGGGACGCCGGCTTCCTCGCGGACTTCGACCTCTCGCGGGAGCGGGTGGTGCTCGAGCAGACCCGCTCGGCCATCCCGCCGCTGGAAGGCCAGCGTCGCGCGAACCTGTTCGTCCTGGCCGCCCTCATCGGCAAGACGCCTCACGAGATTCCGCCCGACGTGGCGGCGTGCGTGAAGCCGCCCACCCTCTCCCAGCCGATCCCCGTAGGCGACGGCAAGGCGCTCTTGCGCAGGCGGCCCGACCTGCGTGAGGCGGAGCGCAACCTCGCCGCCGCCACTGCCAGGATCGGCGTGGCCACGGCCGATCTCTACCCGACGATCAGTATCGGCGGTGGCTACTCGGCCTCCGCCTTGACGCCAGGCGGACTGGGCAAGCTGAACAACGCGACCTACAGCGTCGGTCCCCTCCTGAACTGGACGTTCCCGAACGTGCTGATCGCCCGCGACCATATCCGCGAGGCCGGGGCACAGTCGCAGGCCAATCTGGCGACCTTCGACAGCACGGTGCTCACCGCACTCAGCGAAACCGAGCAGGCGCTGGCGACCTACACCACCGAAATTGACCACAACCGAATTCTCGTGGCGGCGCAGAAGGCGGCCAACGAGGCCTACTCGCTGTCGCACGTGCAGTTTCAGGCCGGCTCCTACAGCTTCCTCGACCTGCTCACGATCCAGTCCACTGTCGTGCAGGCCAACCAGGCCGTCGCCCTGTCCGACACCGTCCTCGCCACGGACCAGATCGGCCTCTTCCAGACCCTCGGCGGCGGCTGGGAAAACGCCCCTCCGGTCACCCCCCCGCCGGCTCCGAGGTAGGGGTCCTCCATGAGCCTCAGTATCAAGGATCCCGAAGCCCACCGCCTCCCGAAGGCGATCGCCGAGGCCACAGGGAACTCCATGACCCATGTCGTGACGGAGGCCCTGCGCGAACGGTTTCAGCGGTTGAAGCATGCAGAGGGGAAGGCGAGCGTCGAGGAGTTGCTGGCCCTCGCTGAGCGCGCTGCCTCCCAGGTGAAGCGGTCCTACGCGGACCACGACGAATACCTCTACGACGACCGCGGCCTGCCCAAATAATCGTCGACGCTTTGGGGCTCGTCGCCATTTTCTTCGGCGAGCCGGAGGCGCGAGACTTCACACAACTGATCCATGACGCGCCAGTTTGCCGGATCAGCGTCACCAGTCTCATTGAACTTTCGATGGTCATCGAAGGCCAGCTGGGCCCCGACGCCGCCCGCCAGGCCGACGCCTTCCTGCGGCGCGCCGGCGGCGTCATCGAGCCTGTCACGACCGAACAAGGTCAGCTTGCGCGGCAGGCCTTTCTCGATTTCGGCAAGGGCCGCCATCCGGGAGGCCTCAACTTCGGCGACCTCTTCGCCTACGCCCTCTCCAAGGCGACCGGAGAACCGCTGCTGTTCAAAGGCGAGGACTTCCGCAGGGCGGACGTAGTCGCGGCGAGCTGACGTCTACGAGGCCGTCAGCCAGACACCGGTTGCAGGGCGAGGCGCAGACCCAGCGCTCTGACGCATCGAGCGAGGGTATCGAGCGTCGGATTTCCGCCCGGTCGCAGAGCCTTGTAGATCGTTTCGCGGCTCAGGCCGGTCTCGCGCGCGAACTCGGTCACGCCTCGCGCCCGGGCGATATCACCGAGCGCTGTGGCGATCAGGTCAGGGTCTCCATCCTCGAGGACCGCCTCGACATAGGCGACTTGGTCCTCTGGCGTTTTCAGATGGTCCTGAACGTCGAAGCGGGTGGTCTCGATAGGCATCGTCAAAGCTCCCTGGCCATGGCCTTCGCCCGTTCGATGTCCCTAGCCTGTGAGCCCTTGTCGCCGCCGCAGAGCATGACCACGACGACATCGCCGCGGCGGCAAAAGTAGAGCCGATAGCCAGGGCCGTAGTCGATCCGCAGCTCGCTGACGCCGTCGCCTACCGATTTGGCGTCCCCGAAGTTACCAAACTCGACCCGACGAAGCCGGACGATGATCCGAGTCCGAGCCGCGCGATCTCGAAGGGCCTCCAGCCAATCGGTGAAGGCGCGCGTCTGCCGGACTTCGATCACGTGTATTAAAGTACACAGTTATTGGGCGATCGTCAACTAAAATACACAGTGACGCCAAGTCAACCGCCCACCGAGTGGGCTAGCCCCCCAACCCCCAGCCTGTACCTCGCCAAGCGCTCGTAGATCGGGCGGGCCGCTTCGGCGACGTCGCGGAGAGCCGGGTCCAATGCGGACGCCGCGGTCGGCAGCCGGGGCCGAGCGAAGCCGGTGGAGGCCCAGACGGACTCGTACCAGGCCGGAGCCCAGACGCCGTCCGTATCCCGGGGGCCCGACGGCCAGGCGAGCATGGCGGGGTCAAAGGCGATCCCCACGGCCTCGCAGAGGGCAGTGAGCGCGGCGCGGGGATCGGTCAGGACGTCGGCGGCGTCGTTCACTGGCGGCGCCTTGCCCAGGCGGTCGGCCTCGCGCTCGAACAGTTCGGCCTGCTGAGCGACGCCGATGTCCTCCAGCGTCACCTCCGAGCGCCGCTCGCGGTAGGAGGCGACAACCTCTTCCGGCGCGCGGATCAGGAACACGTTGCGGCAGACGCCCATCCACGCGAGGTCCATGTCCGGGGTGACGTGATGGGTCATGTGCTTCTGATAGAAGACCGCCCGGCCGCCAGGAACCGGCCCCAGCAACGCGTGGAGGACCCGGCGCCAGTCCGTCGGCTGCGAGGCCAGCACCTGCGCGCGCATTGGATGATCAGCGCCGCTCCAGGCCAGCCATGCGGCGTAGAAGGGTTCGTCGATCACCGCCGTGTCCGCGCGGTTCTCGAACGATCGCATCATGGCCGTTGAGATATTCCGCGGGCCCGACCAGGCGGCGATACGCACGATCTCGCTCATGCCGCCCTCCCCTGCGCCGCGTCCGTGTCCTTCAGCGATTCATAGAGCGCAGCCAGGCGCTGCGTCAGGGGTCCCGGCGTCGCCGCCAGCTCCACGCCGTCGATGGCTGCGACCGGCGTCACACCGCCCATGGTCCCGGTGACGAAGGCCTCGTCGGCGGCGCGGGCGTGATCGGGATGGAAGTCGCCGACCTCGATGGAAATTACGTTGGCGCGGCACAGGCCGATGACGTGCCCGCGAGTGATGCCGTTGAAGCAACTCTCGCCGGTGGAGGTGAAGACCGTCCCGCCCCTTGCCCAGAAGAAGTTGGTGGCGTTGCAGCTCGACACCTTGCCGTGCGGATCGAGCATCAACGCCTCGTCAGCGCCGGCCTCGATCGCTTCGAGCAGGGCCAAGATCAGGGGCAGGCGGCTGTGCGAATTGAGCCGCATGTCGAACACGCTGCGGTCGGGACAACGGACAGAGACCGTCGCCAACCGCAGTCCCCAGCCTGGAGGCCTTGGCGGCGCCATCTTGTATTCGGCGGTGATGACGATCGTCGGCCGGCCCGCGGCGTTGCGCGGGTCCTGGTTCACCGCCGTCTTCAGGCCCCGCGTCACCATAAGGCGCAGGTGCGCGCCGTCGCTCATCGCGTTCGCTTCGAGCGTGCGCCGCAGGGCCTCGACCACCGTCTCGCGCTCGAGCCCGGCCATGCGGATCTGCGCCGCACCGGCCATCAGCCGGTCCAGGTGCTCCTCCAGGAACAGCAGCCGTCCCCGGCTCAGCCGCAGCCCCTCCCACACCCCATCGCCCATCGAAAACCCGGCGTCGAAGATCGACACTCTCGCCTCCGCCTTCGGGACGAGCTCCCCGTCGACATAGACGAGCACGCGCTCGTTGCGGGGATCCTCGGCGAAGTCCTGGCTGCCAGCCATGGTCACATCTTCTCCGGTTGCGCCGTCGATGGGGACCACTCGTACTTCGCCTGCAGCTGGCCCCACTGCGGATGCGGCGCCTCGCCGGTGAGGCGCAGGCCTCGCGCCTCGTAGAAGCTGCGGGCGCGGGTGTTGTCGGCGTTGGTGTGGAGAAAGAAGCCGTCCGGCATCTGCCGCTTGGCCTCTTCGAGCAGAGCGGTTCCAACGCCGGAGCCGTGGGCATGCGGCTCGACGAAGAGCTGCCGGAGCCAATGCTGGTCCGGCGTGACCGCCAGCAGGGCTAGCGGCGTTCCGTCCCGCTCGGCGACCGTCACCACCCAGGGCTCGCACGTCAGTCGCTCGGCGAGCGCCTCCCAAGGCAGATGGTCCGCCCCGTGGGCCACGGACACCGAGCTGCGCCACCAGACGCGCGCCACCGTCTCGATCTCCTCGGCCCGCAGTGGCCGTAGCGCCAGTGCGCCGCTCATGGGACCTCCCTTGACCCGCGCGCCGTCCCCCGTCACGACCCCTTGGCAGATCACTCGAGCTCAAGGAGCCGGCCGATGCGACGCGCCGCCATCGTCTCCCCCATCCGCACCGCCGTGGGCAAGTTCCTCGGCAGCCTGTCGAGCGTCCAGGCCGGAGAGCTGGGGGCCACCGTGCTCAAGGCCCTGGTGGAGCGGACGAAGCTCGATCCGGAGGAGATCGACGACGTGATCTTCGCCCAGGGCTATGCCAACGGCGAGGCGCCCTGCGTCGCCCGCTGGTCCCTGCTGGCGGCCGATTTCCCGATCACCATTCCGGGTTACCAGCTCGACCGGCGCTGCGGCAGCGGCCTGCAGGCGGTGATCGACGCGGCCATGATGGTCCAGACGGGCGCTGCCGACGTCGTGGTCGCCGGCGGCGTAGAGAGCATGAGCAACGCCGAGTACTACACCACCGACATGCGCGGCGGCGCGCGCGCCGGCTCGGTGACCCTGCACGACCGCCTGGCGCGCGGGCGAGTGATGAGCCAGCCGATCGCCCGCTTCGGCGTCATCTCCGGCATGATCGAGACCGCGGACAACCTCGCCCGCGACTACCAGATCCCGCGCGAAGCCTGCGACGAGTACGCGGCGATGAGCCACCAGCGCGCCGCCGCGGCCTGGGCCGAGGGCAAGTTCGATGACGAGGTCGTTCCCGTCGCGGTGCCGCAGAAGCGTGGCGATCCGGTGGTGTTCGCCAAGGACGAGGGCGTCCGCGCCGACGCCACGGCCGAGAGCCTGGGCAAGCTGCCGGCGCTCGAAAAGGGCGGCGTGGTCACCGCCGGCAACGCCAGCCAGCAGAACGATGCGGCCTCCGCATGCCTGGTGGTCGCCGAGGAAAAGCTGGCGGAGCTGAACCTCGAGCCGATGGGCTGGATGGTCGGCTGGGCGGCCGCAGGCTGCGATCCTTCACGCATGGGCATCGGTCCGGTGCCGGCCGTCGAGCGCCTGTTCGCCCGCACGAAGATGGGCTGGGACGACATCGGCCTGGTGGAGCTCAACGAGGCCTTCGCGCCCCAGGTCCTGGCCGTGCTCAAGGGCTGGGGCTGGGATGACCGCGACCGGCTCAACGTCAACGGCTCGGGCATTTCGCTCGGCCATCCGATCGGCGCCACCGGCGGACGGATCCTCGCCAACCTCCTGCGGGAGATGAAGCGCCGCGACGTGAAATACGGCCTGGAGACCATGTGCATCGGCGGCGGCCAGGGCATCGCCGCAGTATTCGAGGCGGCCTGAGCCGGTCAGAACGCTGAAGGAACTAGAAAACACATATCAAATTCAATCAATTAGCTTTGCCATTGAGTTGATCTCTGTGCGGACTCGTAGCAAACTATGCCGGTGTGAGCGCCGCGCCCTGCGGTGGCGGGGAGCTTTGAGGGGTTGAGCATGGACCGGACGCCCGAAAACGACGTCGTTACGGCCCTGCGTGCGCTCGGGCGCGACTGTACGGGCGTGACCGCCGTGGAGTACGCCCTCATCGCCGGACTGATCGCCCTGGCGATCATCTCGGCCCTGGCGCTGGTCGGGACCGACCTCACCACCTTCTTCATGAACCTCCACACCAACCTCAGCACCCTGGGCTGATATCACCGCCGTTTTCGCCGCGGCTCCGACGACACCCACCCGCTTGCCCTGGCCGGTCCCTCTCACTAGGGCTCCGGCGTCTCGGAGAGGGAGAGCGGAGATGCGCATCTGGCTTGCGGCCCTGGTCCTGGCCGCCCCCGTCGTGGCGCGAGCAGCGCCGCTTGGCGGTCCGCTGGCCCCGGCGGGCGCAGGCAAGCTACAGTGCTTCGTCCCGGACATGACGAAGCATACGTGCCAGACGCTGGACTCTTACGCCCAGGACGCCTCGGGCGTGATCCAGAACACCTCCACAGCCGTCGTCTCGGCCGATCCGCCGATCACCATGACCACGCGCTCGCCCGTGATCCTGCGCGAGGGCCGTGTCTGCTCGGCCGTCCAGAACGAGGACATCGCCCAGGCCACGTTCACCGTCGCTGGCCAGCCAGCCGATGTGCGCCAGACCGCGGACCTGCGGACGCACATCAGCGAGGCGATCAAGCCCCTCGTCGGCCACGAGGTCTGCACGACCTACAGCCAGAGCGGCTCCGCCTACGTCGCCCGCTCCACCCTCGACGGCGCCGCGCAGTCAGACACCGAAGCCTTCATCTGGATCTCTCCCACCGACCCGTGGAAAGTCGCGCCTTAGAGCAAACCCCGTTCAGACGGAATCGTCTGAACGGGGGTGATTTGCTCTAGATTCAAAAGTGTAGAGCCTGATTCAGCGTTCGCATCTGTTCCGTGCAAACGCATCAGGCTCTAGAACTGCGGCTGGAGCCTCGCCGCGATCAGCACGTCGGACGCGCGGGCGTCGCTTCGACGAAGCACGAAGTTGAACAGCGCCAACAAGACGAGCGGCGCGATCGGCAAGCCTGCGACGTGGGCGAGGCTGCGCGCGACCAGCGGCAGGACGAAACCGGCCGTGAGCCCGAGCTTTTCCCAGGGACGGAACCCCTCCCGCGCGCCGGTGGTCGCCAGCCAGGCCAGCGGCAGCGCCAGGATGACGAGGTCGTAGTCCAAAAGAAACGGACTGCCCAAAAGCGCGGCCATCACCAGGAGCGCCGGCTCTGAAGGGTGGCGGACCCACATCCGCCGCGTCCGAACGAGGCTTACGATGACGAAGACCGCCACTGCAGCCTGCGCCGCATAGGCCAGCGGCGCCGGACCTCCGAGCACCCTCACTGCGGCGAAGGCGCTGACCATCTTGTCGGGCCCGACGACCCCGGTTTCCAGCACGACGCGGGCGAGATGAGAGTTGTCCAGGAAGCCGGTCCAGGCATCCACCCCGAAAGCCAGGAGACTCAGACACGCAAACGCCGCGACGGTCGCCGCGGCTGAAAAGATAGTGGTCCATCTCCGCGCGATGATCAGCACAACCGGCAAGAGCAGGCCGAGATGCGGCTTGTAGGCCAAGAGACCCAGCGCGACCCCCGCGAGAACGGGCCGGCGGTCCAGCCAGCGGGCGCCGGCCCCCAGGAGAGCGGCGCTCAGGAAGGCATTCTGCCCGTGCCCGATGTTGGCGAACACAGCTGGAAAGGCGAGCGCCGCCAGCAAGCCGGATCGTTTGGAGACCCACTCCCGGGCTGTCGCGATGTAGGCCGCGCCCGTCACGCCGAGCCACGCGAAGAGAGCCCCCAGATATGGAAGCTTGGCCAATGGCGCGCAGATCAGCAGGAAGAGGGGCGGATAGAAGAAGGCCGGATACCCGACGGTATGGCCGAATACCGCCGTTTCAGCCGCCCGGTGGGCTGGGATGCTGTAAGCCGCGGCGGCATGACCCGACAGGACCAGTTCTGAGGCGGCGTAGAAGCTCAGGAAGTCCGTGCCGATCGGCCTGCCCACCAGATCGAGACCGTGTCGCGAAGGGCCCCACCACGCGAGCAGAGCGATGCCGCTCAGCACGAGGAGGACATTGCGCCACGCGCGAGCACGATCCTCATCGAGCCAGTCAGCGCGCGCGACCCAGCCGAGTTGTAGAGACATCCGAACTCTCAAACTATCCTGCGGCGGGCGCTGGAACACGTCAACTAAGACTGTATCGAGACGAATGTCTAGCTTCTCGAACCATACGTTCTTCCGTTTAGTCGAACGCAGTTGGCGTTAAACTGCGACATTCTGGACGAATCGCCTGGAGATTTATTAAAATTACTTTATCTCCAGGCGTTGCCGGCCATGGTCGCGCGCAATGCAGCATTTCCCCTTGCGCAGCAGTCTCCAGATCACATGGGCTCGATCCTTGCCTTCAGCGCGGGTTTGGCATAGAAGCCGCGCCTCGTATGGGCGGCCTGGCCCAATGGCATGCCATGGCTGTCCGTGATGCACCCCTTTCCTAGAGGACGGCGTCCCTTTCCGGGCGCCGATGCGAAATGCCAAAGCTGAAGACCAAATCGGGCGCCAAGAAGCGCTTCAAGATCACCGCGACGGGCAAGATCAAGGCCGGCGTCGCCGGCAAGCGCCACCGCCTGATCAGCCACAACGCCAAGTACATCCGCTCCAACCGCGGCACCAAGGTCATGGCCAAGTCGGACACCCCGACCATCATGACCTACCTGCCCTACGGTCTCTGATCGGGAGCTGACGACACATGGCTCGCGTCAAAAGGGGCGTCGTCGCCCACGCCAAGCACAAGAAGGTCCTGGAGCAGGCCAAGGGCTTCTACGGCCGTCGCAAGAACACCATCCGCGCGGCCAAGGCCGCGGTGGACCGCGCCGGGCAGTACGCCTACCGCGACCGCAAGGTCCGCAAGCGCCAGTTCCGTTCGCTCTGGATCCAGCGGATCAACGCCGCGGCCCGTGAGCACGGCCTGACCTATTCGCGATTTACCCACGGCCTGGAGCTGGCGGGTATCGACATCGACCGCAAGGTCCTTGCCGACATCGCGGGCAACGACCCGACCGGCTTCAAGGCCATCGCCGACAAGGTCATCGCCGCCCTGGCGTGACGGGGCTCGCCTGAACCTTTTGTCCCTCCCCGTCTGGGGAGGGTGTCCTCCGAACCCCGCAGGGCGAAGGAGGACGGGCGGGGAAGTCCGAAGCTCCGTAGCGCTGGGGGTTTTCCCTTCATCCCCCATCTGTCGCCGCTCACTCGGCGACACCCCTCCTAGCTAAAGGGAGGGCGGAGCAGCAGATGAACAACCTGGCCACCCTCGAATCCGACCTGACCGCGCGCGTCGCCGCCGCGCCCGACACCGCCGCCCTCGAAGCGGTGCGGGTGGAGGCGCTGGGCAAGTCGGGGACCATCTCGGCCCTGCTCAAGTCGCTCGGCTCCATGAGCCCGGACGAGCGCCGCGCCCAGGGCCCGCTGATCAACGGCCTGCGCGATCGCATCGCCGCCGCCATCGCCGAACGTCGTGAGGGGCTCGAGAACGCCGAACTCGACGCCCGGCTCGCCGCCGGCCGCCTCGACCTCACCCTTCCCGCTCCGCCGCGCCGTCGCGGCGCCGTCCATCCCACCATGCAGGTGATGGACGAGATGGTCGCCATCTTCGCCGAGATGGGCTTCTCCCTCGCCGAAGGCCCGGACATCGAGGACGACTTCCACAACTTCACGGCGCTGAACTTCCCGCCCCGCCACCCAGCGCGGGAAATGCACGACACCTTCTTCTTCAACCCTGGACCCGACGGGGAGCGCAAGCTCCTGCGCACCCACACCAGCCCCGTGCAGGTGCGGACGATGCAGAAGACCAACACCCCGCCGGCCGCGCCGTGGATCGCCGCCGGGCGGGAACCGCCGATCCGCATCATCTCGCCGGGGCGCACCTATCGCTGCGACAGCGACGCCACCCACACCCCGATGTTCCACCAGATCGAGGGGCTGGTGATCGACCGCGCCATCCACATGGGCCACCTCAAGTGGACGCTGGACGAGTTCATCGCCCGCTTCTTCGAGCTGCCCAGCGTCGTCACCCGCTTCCGCCCGCACCACTTCCCCTTCACCGAGCCCTCGGCGGAGATGGACGTCCAGTGCGAGGTTAGCGGCGGCGAGGTGAAGATCGGCCAGGGCGAGCAGTGGTCGGAGATCGTCGGCTGCGGCATGGTCCATCCCAAGGTCCTGGCCAACTGCGGCCTCGATCCTGACGAGTGGCAGGGCTTCGCCTTCGGCTTCGGCGTCGACCGCCTCGCGCGGCTGAAGTACGGCATGCCCGACCTGCGCGACATGTTCGCTTCCGATGTGCGCTGGCTCGCCCACTACGGCTTCTCGGCCTTCGCCGACCCCAACCCGGCCTCGGGCCTGAGCTGAGAAAGAGGGCGCGCCATGAAGTTCACCCTCTCCTGGCTCAAGGAGCACATCGACACCGACGCGAGTCTGCCGCGCGTGGTCGAGGCCATGACCATGGCCGGCCTTGAGGTCGAGCACGTCGATGACCCGGCGGGAAAGCTCGCCGCCTTCTCGGTCGCCAAGGTCGTCGAGGCCGTCCAGCACCCCAACGCCGACCGCCTGCGCGTCTGCCAGGTGGATACAAAGGACGGTCGCAAGGAGATCGTGTGCGGCGCGCCCAACGCTCGGGCTGGCCTTGTGACCATCTACGCCCCGATCGGGACCTACATCCCGGGGAGCGGCATCACCCTGGAGCCGCGGCCCGTGCGCGGGGTCGTCTCCAACGGCATGCTCTGCTCGGCCGCCGAGCTGGAGATTGCCGAGGAGTCCGACGGCATCCTCGAGCTGGCGGACGACCTCGCAGTCGGCGCGCCAGCCGCCCAGGCACTGGGGCTCGAGGCGGTGATCGACTTTGAGGTCACGCCCAATCGCTCCGACTGGCTGGGCGTGCAGGGCATCGCCCGCGACCTCGCAGCCGCAGATCTCGGGACCTTCATCGACAGGCCGGTCGAGCCGGTCCCCGGTGGCTTCCCGTGCCCGATAGACATCCGCCTGCCGGCGCCGGAGGCCTGCCCGGCCTTCGCTGGCCGGTTGATCCGCGGCGTGCGCAACGGTCCCTCCCCGGCCTGGCTGCAGGCCAGACTGAAGGCGGTCGGCCAGCGCTCCATCAGCATTCTGGTGGACATCACCAACCTGCTCTCCCTGGACCGCTGCCGGCCCCTGCACGTCTATGACGCGGCCAAGCTGGCGGACCGCTGGATCGAGGCGCGCCTGGGCCGTGAAGGTGAGAGCCTCGTCGCTCTCGACGGCGAGACCTACGCGGTGACATCGAGCATGTGCGTCATCGCTGACGCTTCCGGCGCCATCGGCCTTGGCGGAGTGATGGGCGGCCAGAGCACGGCCTGCTCGGAAGAGACGACCGACGTCTTCGTCGAGAGCGCCTGGTTCGATCCCCTGCGCACGGCTCAGACCGGCCGCGACACCGGCATCGTCTCCGACGCCCAGTACCGCTTCGCCCGCGGCGTCGATCCCCGATCTCTGGTTCCAGGTCTCGAGCTGGCCACCCGCCTGATCCTCGAGCTCTGCGGGGGCGAGCCCTCGGACGTTCTCCTGGCCGGCGAAGTTCCGGCCGACCCGGCGCCGATCGCGTTCGACCCCGCTTATGTGCGCCAGCTCTCGGGCCTCGACGTCAGCGCCACGCGGGTGAGCGAGATCCTCGGCAAGCTCGGCTTCCGGGTCGAGGGCGCGATGGTGCGGCCGCCATCCTGGCGGCGCGACGTCGACGGAAAGGCGGACCTGGTGGAGGAGGTCGCGCGGATCGAGGGCTTCGACGCCCTGCCCGCCGAGCCCCTGCCGTCCATGCCCCGCGCCATCGGCGGCGTGCTCACCATGCGCCAGTCGCGCATCCGCGCCGCTCGCCGCGCCCTGGCCGCCGCCGGCTACCAGGAGGCCCTGACCTGGTCCTTCACCGCTCGCCGCAACGCCGCCCTCTTCGGCGGCGGCGATGTGCGCCTGGTGCTCGCCAATCCGATCGCATCGGACCTCGACACCATGCGCCCGTCCATCCTGCCCAACCTGGCGGAAGCGCTCGGCCGCAACGCCCGTCGCGGTTTCCCAGGCGGCGCCCTGTTCGAGATCGGCCCGGTCTTCGCTGGCGACGAACCGGGCGACCAGCGCACGGCCATCGCCGCCGCTGTCGATCCGCGCGGCCCGCGCCGTTGGGACGGCGCCTCTGGCGAGGAGGTCTACGCCCTCAAGGCCGACCTGATGGACCTGCTGGCGGAACTTGGCGCGCCGATCGCCTCACTGCAGGTGGTCGAGGAGGATGAGACGCCCTGGTGGCGGCCCGGCCGGCACGCCTGCGTCAAGCTGGGCGCCAAGACCGTGCTGGCCGAGTTCGGCGAGGTGCACCCGCGCGTGCTTTCCGCCCTCGACGTCGAGCCCGGCGTCCTCGCCTTCGAGATCTACCTCGAGGCGATCCCGGAGCCGAAGAAGAAGGCGGTGAAGACGCGGCCGGCGCTGGCGCTCTCGCCGCTGATGCCGCTGACCCGCGACTTCGCCTTCCTGGTCGACCGCGCGACGCCGGCCGGCGAGCTGGTGCGCGCCGTGCAGTCCGCGGATCGCCAGCTGATTGCCGGCGTGCACGTCTTCGACGTCTACGAGGGCGCGGGCGTGCCGGCGGACAAGAAGTCGGTCGCCGTCGAGGTGACGATCCAGCCCCGCGACAAGACGCTGGAAGACGCCGAGATCGAGGCGCTGAGCGCCAGGATCGTCGCCGCGGCCGGCAAGGCCGTCGGCGCGGCGCTGCGCGCTTAGCGTCCCTCCCCTTCATGGGGAGGCGGCCGATGCGACAGCATCGGCGGGTGGGGATGTCTGACGTGTCAGCGATCGTCCGCGGTGGGCGCGCGGCCCCCGACTTCCCCACCCGGCGGCTGCGCCGCCACCCTCCCCATGAAGGGGAGGGACGCGCCCAGCTAACCCCGATCCGCGTGAC
>DASXGQ010000015.1:0-19581 GCA_036488995.1 Caulobacteraceae bacterium | reverse complement strand
GCAGGCTTCACCCCCTAATCTCCGTCATCGCCGGGCGTCAGTCCCGGCGACCCATGGCAAGGCTTGACGAGCGTTCGCGTTGGCTGCGCTGAGCGCGGCCACGACGGAACGACCTGGCGAGGATCGAGCGTCCGGCTTGAGGCGTTGGGATGAACACCTCGTCGCGCGCTCCGTCATGGCCGCGCTCAGCGCGGCCACTGCAAGCGCTCGCACAGCCGATCTATGGGTCGCCGGCACTGACGTGTTCAGACCGGAGAGATCCCTGACAAGTGTTCGGGGACATAGCTGACAGGTTCGGGCCTTTTCTTGGTTCCGTTTTGGACCCCCTAAACCTCCGTCATCGCCGGGCGAAAGTCCCGGCGACCCATCGGTCGGCTGTGCGAGCGTCCGCAGTGGCCGCGCCGGGCGGCGCGGCCATGTCGGAAAGTACGACTTCTCGCAGCAGTCTCCCCATCGCCTGCGGCCAAGCGCTCGACGTTCGCCAGGCCCGACTGCGCGTCATGGCCGCGCTCGCGCGCAGCCACGGCTAGCGCTCGTACCGACGATCGATGGGTGGCCGGCACTGACGGCCGGCCATGACGGAATTTAAGGGAAGGAAGCTTCACGGAGACGGGGCGTCGAACGTGTCAGTGATGTCCCCGAACAGCTGTCAGCCATGTCTCCGGTCTAAACAACTGACGGCCGGCGATGACGGTTTTTGAGGGGGAGCCGCTAGCCCAGCACGGCCTGGAACTGCTCCACGGCCCAGTCCGTCTCGTCGGTCGTGATCACCAGCGGCGGGGCGATGCGGATGGTGTGGTCGTGGGTTTCCTTGCAGAGGAGTCCGCGCGCCTGCAGGGCCTCGCAATAGCGGCGGGCGCCCCCGGCCTCCGCCTCCAGTTCCACTGCGATCATCAGCCCGCGTCCGCGGACGGTCTTCACCGGGCCGGTGTTGATGCCGCGCAGGCCTTCCATCATCCGCTCGCCCTGGCGCGCGGCGTTCTCGATCATGCCTTCCTCGACGAGGACCTTCAGCGCCATGCGCGCGACGGCGCAGGCCAGCGGATTGCCGCCAAAGGTGCTGCCGTGCTCGCCGGGCTTCAGCACGCCCAGCACCTCCTTGTTCGAGAGCACGGCCGAGACGGGATAGAATCCGCCCGACAGCGCCTTGCCGATCAGGGTGAGGTCGGCCTCCACCCCCTCGTGCTCCTCGGCGAGCAGGCGCCCGGTGCGGCCAAGGCCCGTCTGCACCTCGTCGAGGATCAGGATCACGTCGTTGCGCGTGCAGGCCTCGCGCACGGCGCGAAGATAGCCTGCCGGCGGGATGATGACGCCCGCCTCGCCCTGGATCGGCTCGATCAGGGCCGCGACCGTATTGGGCGTGATCGCGGCCTCGAACGCTTCGGCGTCGCCGAAGGGAATGATCCGGAAGCCCGGGGTGAATGGGCCGAAGTTGGCGTTTGACGTCGGATCGGTCGAAAAACCGATCACCGAGATCGTCCGCCCATGGAAGTTCTCGGCGCAGACGATGATCTCCGCCTGGCCCGCCGGGACGCCCTTCACCTCATAGCCCCACTTGCGCGAGACCTTCAGCGCGCTCTCCACCGCCTCGACGCCGGTATTCATCGGCAGCACCGAGTGAGAGTTCGTCAGCCGGCAGAGGTCCTCGTAGAGCAGGCCGAGCTGGTCGTTGCGGAAGGCGCGGGAGGTCAGCGTCAGCCGCCCCGCCTGTTCGATCATCGCCTGCAGGATCCGCGGATGGCAGTGGCCCTGGTTCACCGCGGAATAGGCCGACAGGCAGTCGAGATAGCGCCGGCCATCGACGTCCCACAGCCACACGCCCTGGCCGCGAGTGATGACCACGTCCAGCGGCTTGTAGTTGCGCGCGCCGTACTCCGCCTCCAGGGCGAGATAGTCCGTGTGCGCCGTCTGGGGTGTCTCGAGGATGGCGGTCGTCATCGGGGCTCCTCCTTCAGGCGGCGAGGGCGGCGGCGGGCGTGCTGGAGAGGTCCAGGCGCAGGGTCATGCAGAAGGCCCCGCCGCCGGACAGCATGAACGGATCGAGGTCGACTGCAACGACATCGTAGCCGCGCTCGGTCAGCCTCGCCTCCAGCCGCGCCGGGGGTCGCGCCATGACGATCGTGCGCCCCAGGCAGACGGCGTTGACGCTGAAGGCCTCCGCATCCTCGTCGCTCGCCTCGAGGCGCTCGTCCGGGCGGGTATGGTCGAGCAGGGCGCGATGGGCCTCCGGTGTCAGGGCAGGGGGGTAGTAGAGGATCTCGCCGCCGCTCAACGGGCAGAAACAGGTGTCGAGATGGTAGTAGCGCTCGGTCGCCAGGGGCATGTGGACGACGGGCTGTCCGAAGGTCTCGGCGATGACCTCGACCGAGGCGGCGCTCGAGCGGGGGCCGCTGGCCGCCCAGAAATGGCTTCGATGCGCGTCCCACAGGCAATCGCCGGCCCCCTCCTGCAGGCAGCCCTCGATCTGGCGCACGTCCCGCAACAGGCCGCGGTCGCGCAGGTCCGACAGCGCCGCCAGGAAGTGGGGCTCCTCGCCGGATCGCTCCGGATGGCGGAAGCGCGCGACCAGGGCGACGCCGTCGAGGACGACCGCCGCGTTCGCCGGAAAGACCAGATCGGGAAGATCCGCCGCCCCCGGCATGGCGACCACCCGGGCGCCGCAGCCTTCGAGCGCGGCCCTCAGGGCGTCCCAGCCCCTGTGGGCGGCCTGGCGGTTCGTTGCCGCCGAGGCGCTCCAGACACCCGGCTGCATCCAGGGATTGATCTGATAGGCCACGTCGTAATGCGTGGGTTCGGCCATCAGGAAGACGGGGGTGTTGGTCATCGGTTCCTCGCGCCTGATGCTGTGTTGCAGGAAGGAAGATGACGGTCCCGCCTGTCAGCGAATAGCTGACAGGATTGCGAAAATCGTATCGTCGATTGACGATTCGCCAACGATGACCGACAAATCGGCGCCATGGACGAGATCGACCGCAAGCTCGTGACGCTGCTCCGCGCGGACGCCCGCGCGCCGGTCGCCAGGCTGGCGAGGGCGGTGAATCTCTCGCGCGGCGCCGTGCAGAACCGGATCGACAAGATGGTCGCCTCCGGCGAGATCGCTGGCTTCACCATAAGGTCCCCGCCGGAACTCGACGCCGGGCGTGTCCGGGCCATCATGGGGATCGCCGTGGAGGGGGAACGCTCGGCGCTCGTGCTGCGCGCCCTGCGCGGCTTCCAGGAAGTAGAGGCCGTGCACATGACCAACGGCCGCTGGGACATGATCGCCGAGCTCACCACCGACAGCCTCGCCGGCTTCTCCAACGCCCTCGACAACATCCGCCTGATCGACGGGATTTCGGCGACGGAGACCAGCCTGCTGCTGAAGACGCACCGGATGTGACGGAATCGGCGGGGTCAAGGTCGCACTAGGCTGGACCGGCCCCCTCCCGCCTCCTAAATCGCGCCCATGGCCGGTAAGACCCTGTACGACAAGATCTGGGACGCACACGTCGTCGCGACGGACGAGAGCGGCGAGTCGATCCTCTATATCGACCTGCACCTCATCCACGAGGTCACCACGCCCCAGGCTTTCGCCGGCCTTCGCGAGGCCGGACGCCCCGTGCGCCGCGCCGACAGGACCCTCGCCGTCGCCGACCACAACACCCCCACCGAGGGTCAGGCGCTCGGCGTGGCCGCGGTGGCCGACGAGGAGGCGCGCGCCCAGCTCCAGGCGCTCGAGCGCAACGTCGCCGAGCATCACATCGAGTTCTTCCCCATGGGCGATGTGCGAAACGGCATCGTCCACGTCGTGGGACCCGAGCAGGGCCGCACCCAGCCGGGCATGACCATCGTCTGCGGCGACTCCCACACCTCCACCCACGGCGCGTTCGGCGCCCTGGCCCAGGGCATCGGGACCTCGGAGGTCGAGCACGTCCTGGCGACCCAGACCCTGCGCCAGACGAAGTCGCGCAACATGCGCGTGACCTTCAGCGGGACGCCCGCGCCCGGCGTCGGCCCCAAGGACTACGCCCTGGCCCTGATCGGCCGGATCGGAACGAGCGGCGGCACGGGCTATACGATCGAATACGCCGGCGAGGCTGTCCGGGCGCTCTCGTTGGAAGGGCGCATGACCTGGTGCATCCTGACCATCGAGGCGGGCGCCCGCGCGGGCCTGGTGGCGCCCGACGAGACCACCTACGCCTACGTCATGGGCCGCCCGGCCGCGCCGAAGGGCGCCGCCTGGGACATGGCGCTCGCCTACTGGAAGAGCTTCGTCTCCGATCCGGATGCGGTGTTCGATCGTGAGGTCGAGATCGACGTCTCGACCCTGGCGCCGACGGTGTCATGGGGCACGAGCCCACAGGACGTGATCGAGATCACCGGGCGGGTCCCAGATCCCGCGGCGGTCGACGAGGGCAAGGCCGCGGGCGTGCGCAGGGCGCTCGACTATATGGGCCTCGAACCGGGCCAGCCGATCAGCGGGACGAAGATCGACCGCGTGTTCATCGGCTCGTGCACCAACAGCCGCATCGAGGATCTGCGGACCGCCGCGGCGATCGCCCGCGGGCGCAAGGTGGCTGCCCACGTGCGCGCCATGGTGGTTCCGGGCTCCGGCCTGGTCCGCGCGCAGGCCGAGGCCGAGGGCCTGGACGAGATCTTCCGCGAGGCCGGGTTCGACTGGCGCGAACCGGGCTGTTCGATGTGCCTGGGCATGAATCCGGATCGTCTCGCCCCTGGCGAGCGCTGCGCCTCGACGTCCAACCGGAACTTCGAGGGGCGCCAGGGCCGTGGCGGGCGCACGCACCTGATGAGTCCAGCCATGGCCGCCGCTGCCGCCATCGCCGGCCACATCGCCGACGTGCGCGACTTCCTGTGATCGCCGGCTTCGCCCGCATCGATATCGCTGCGCGGGACGCCGCGAAGGCGGGCGGCGCCTATGCGGCCTTCTTCGGCCGTGACCTCGCCGAAGGGGCGGACGGATTCCGCCTCTCGAACGTCGCGGTCCGCGTGCGGCCGGCGAGTGCGGACGAGCCCGAGGGCCTCGCCCGCATCGTCTTCTCGGTCCGGGACCTCGCGGCAGCGCGCCGAACGCTCGAGCGACGCGGCATTCCGACGCTCGATGATGGCGTCGAAGCCGTGGTCGAACCGGGATCCAGCTACGGCGTCGGCCTGGCGATCGCCGCGGCCGGGAAAGACGCCCAGGCTGCGCCGCCAGGCGACGGGATCGCCGGCCTGGACCACGTGGTGATCCGCACCCCGGACCCCGAACGGGCGATCGCCCTCTATGGGGCGAAGCTGGGCCTGGACTTCCGGCTCGACCGGTCCAATCCGGCGTGGGGATCGCGCCTGCTGTTCTTCCGTTGCGGAGACGCGGTCGTCGAGATCGCCGCCGATCCGCGGGTCCCACGATCGGACGGCCCCGATGTTCTGAGCGGCCTCGCCTTTCGCGCCCCCGATCCGGATGCGGCGCGGGCCCGCCTTGCGGCCGCCGGCTTCGACGTTTCGGAGGCCCGCGCCGGGCGCAAGCCGGGAACCCGCGTCTTTACCCTGCGCTCCGGTATCGTCGGCGCTCCGGCCCTGGTCATCGGCGGCCAAGGGCCTGACGGCTGACGTCGCCGGCAAAGCCCGTCATCGCCGCCCACAAGCCCGTCAAGAGTTCCGCCATGCAGCCCTTCACCGCCCTTACGGCCCGCGCCGCGCCGCTCGACATCGACAATGTCGACACCGACCAGATCATCCCCAAGCAGTTCCTCAAGACGACGGAGCGCGCGGGACTGGGCAAGGGCCTGTTCTACGACCTGCGCTATGACGAGGCGGGGGCCAAGCGCGCGGGCTTCGTTCTCGACGAACCGGCCTATGCTGGCGCGGGGATCCTGATCGCGGGCGCCAACTTCGGCTGCGGCTCGAGCCGCGAGCATGCCCCGTGGGCCCTGATGGACTTCGGCATCCGCTGCGTGATCGCCGAGGGGTTCGCGGACATCTTCTACAACAACTGCTTCCAGAACGGCCTGCTGCCCATCTCCCTGCCGGCCGCGGAGGTCGAGGCGCTGATGGCGGAGGCGAGGGGCGGCAACCACGTCTTCACCGTCGACCTTGCCGCCCAGACGATCTCGGCGCCTTCGGGGCGCTCGATTTCCTTCGACATCGATCCGGGCCGCAAGGCCAAGCTGCTCCAGGGGCTGGACGCCATCGGCGAGACCCTGCGAGAGGGCTCTTCGATCGAAGCCTTCGAAGCGCGCCGATCCCTTCAAGAACCCTGGATGTCCTGACCATGAGCCTGATCATCGCCGGCACCGTGCGCGTTGCGCCCGACAAGCTCGAGGCCCTGCGGCCGCACGCCATCGAGATGGTCCGCCAGACGCGCCTGGAGGACGGCTGCATCGCCTACGCCTTCTCCGACGACCTCGCCGACCGCGGCCTGATCCACATTTTCGAGATCTGGCGCGACGCGGAGGCTCTGAAAGGCCACGGCGCTAGCGATCACATGAAGGCCTGGCGCGCCGCCGCCGGCGAGGTCGGCCTCTCGGAGCGCCGCCTGAAGACCTACGAGATCGCCTCCGAGAGCGAGCGGCCCTGATGGCCCGCCTCTTGCTCCTGCCCGGCGATGGGATCGGGCCCGAGGTGACGGCCGAGGCCCGGCGGGTCGCCGAGCGGCTGGATCCGGACCTCGTGATCGAGACACGCCCGTTCGGCGGCTCCAGCTACGACGAGTTGGGAACGCCGCTCTCCGACGAGACCCTGGCGGCGGCCCGCGCGTCCCAGGCCGTGCTGATGGGCGCCGTGGGCGGGCCGAAGTGGGCCTCCGCGCCACGCCATCTGCGTCCGGAGGCGGGCCTGCTTGGCCTGCGCGCCGGCATGGGCGTCTTCGCCAACCTTCGGCCGGCCCTTTGCTTCGCCGCCCTGGCTGACGCGTCCACCCTCAAGCGCGAGGTCGTCCAGGGACTGGACCTGATGATCGTCCGCGAGCTCACCGGCGGGGTCTATTTCGGGCTGCCGCGCGGGGTGGAGACCTTGCCCGACGGCCGACGCCGCGGCGTCGACACTCAGGTCTACGACACCACCGAGATCGAGCGGGTGGCGCGCGTGGCCTTCACCCTCGCCGCGAGCCGTCGCAAGAAGGTGACCTCCTGCGAAAAGTCCAACGTGATGGAGACGGGCCTTCTGTGGCGCGAGACCGTCACCGCGTTGCACGCCCGCGAGTTCCCGGAAATCACGCTGGAGCACATGCTGGCCGACAATGCGGCCATGCAGCTGGTCAAGGCGCCTCGCCAGTTCGACGTCATCCTGACCGACAACCTCTTCGGGGACATCCTATCGGACGACGCGGCTCAGCACACCGGCTCGCTCGGCATGCTGCCGTCGGCGGCGATCGGAGCGCCGGGATCGCCGGGCCTGTACGAGCCGATCCACGGCACCGCGCCGGATATCGCCGGGCTGGGACTCGCCAATCCCCTCGGCGCCATCCTCTCCCTGGGCATGGCGTTCAGCTGGTCGCTGCAGCGGCCGGACCTCGCGCAACGCGTGACGCGCGCGGTCGAGACGGCGCTGTCGCGCGGGGACCGTACGCGGGACCTGGGCGGGGACCTCGGCACTCAGGAGATGGGCGAGGCCGTCCTGGCGGCGCTCTGAGGCGAGGATTGGTGTCGCCGCTCTCCAGCGCCCCGCTCTTGCGGAGAAGTCTCTGGCGCCGAATGCGCTTTTCTGGGATCACCCCCGGCCGGAGGGCTGCCGACGGACGGGGTCTTCGGGGGAAGCGGGCTGCGATGGCGGGATTCTCTATCCAGGACGCAGCGTTCGGCGGGTTCGCCGCCGTTCGCGCGCATCCGCTCGCCCTCCTCGTCTGGACACCCCTGGCCTTCGTCATTTCCCTGGCCTCCCAGGTGGTCTTCATCCAGGCGGGCGGCCAGGAGATCGACTTTTCGATGCTTTCGCAGGACCCGGCACGGCTGGTCGCGATGGCAGAGAAGGTCCTGCCTTCCGAAGCGGCCGTGCTGGCGGTGGCTCTGGTGGCCAACGCCTTCGTCCAGCCGGCGATGATCCGGCTGGTGTTCTCATCCGAGGACGGGCGCTTCGGCTACTTCAGGATCGGGGCGCACGAGTTGCGGCAGCTCGGCCTGGAATTGCTTGCCACCGTCGTTCTGATGGGGGGCTACTTCGGCTGCGCTGTGGGGGTGAGCATCGTCGTCACGGCCGTCTCGGGCCTGGGGAATCCCGCAATGATGACGGCCCTTACCGCCGGTGTGGCGGCGACGTTCGCGGGCCTCGTCGTCGTGATGGTGCGCCTGTCGCTGGCTCCCGCACTCACCTTCGATTCCGGGAAGCTGGACCTGTTCGGCTCCTGGCGCCTGACAGTGGGGCGCTTCTGGCCGCTCCTCGGAACCTACATCCTGACCTTCGCCCTGGCCGCCGCGGTCCTCGCCTTCGCCAACCTCCTCTTCTTCGGCCTCGCCGGCCTGGTCCTTGGCCGCGAGATGGCCGTCCTGGCGGACATGCCCCGCAACATCGCCGACTGCTTCACGCCCCTGAGGCTGATCGCGGCGCTGTTCAGCGCCTTCGTCACGGCGCTGATCTGGCCGGTGATCCTCACCCCGTCCGCCCGCATCTACCGCAGCCTCAGGCCCGCCGCGCGCCCGCGTTTCGTCGGCCCCGGCCCGCAGCCCTGGGCGTGAGGCGGACGACATGAGCCTGGCTTCCCCCGCGCAATCTGCTGCGCCGATCTCGCCGCGACAGGTCGCGGCGGCTGTCGTCGGCAATGCGCTGGAGTTCTACGACTTCACCGTCTACGCGACCTTCGCCGACCAGATCGGCCATGCCTTCTTTCCCAACCCCACGCCGTTCATCAGTCAGATCGAGACCCTGATCACCTTCGGGGTCGGATTCCTCCTCCGGCCGCTCGGAGCCATGGTCATCGGCCGCCTCGCCGACCGGCGGGGGCGTCGTCCGGCGATGATGCTCAGTTTCTCGCTGATGGGCCTTGCGATCCTCGGCCTCGCCCTCACGCCGACCTATGCGTCGATCGGCGTCGCCGCCCCCTGTCTCGTGCTCCTCTGGCGCATGTGCCAGGGCTTCGCCCTGGGCGGAGAGTTGGGGCCGACGACCGCCTATCTGGTCGAGGCCGCTCCGCCGGAGCGGCGGGCGCTCTATGGCGCGTGGCAGGGAGGCAGCCAGAACCTCGCCAACATCGTGGGCGCGCTCGTCGGGATCGGCGTGAGCCATGTGTTCGGCGATCTCGCCCTCGCCGCTTGGGGCTGGCGCGCCGCCTTCCTCATCGGGACGGTGGTCCTCCCGTTCGGCCTGCTGCTGCGGCGCAGCCTGCCCGAGACGCTGCATCGCCATGAGACCCGCAGCCACGCGCATCCCGATCGTGCGACCCTGCTGGCCGCCGCGCCGGTGCTTCTGCGCGGTTTTGGCCTGGTCGCGGCCACGACGATCCCGACCTACGTCTTTCTCTATCTGACCACCTACGCCATCCAGACCCTGCACATGGGAAAGCAGGTGTCCCTCGCCGCCACCATGGTCAGCGGCGTGTGCGGCTTCGTCGGCGGCCTGCTTGGCGGGGTGATGTCGGATCGGTTCGGCCGCAGGGCGATGCTCATCTGGCCCCGCGTCTTCTTCCTCCTCGTCACCTGGCCGGTGTTCGACATGATCGTGCGCCACCACGACGCCGCCAGCCTGCTGGGCGGGACCGCGGTGCTTACCTTCTCCAGCGCGCTCTCGACCGCCTCGGTCTTCGTGGCCATCACCGAGTCCCTGCGCAAGGAAGTGCGGGTGACGGGCCTGGGTACGATGTACGCGATCGCCGTGGCGGTGTTCGGCGGCACGACCCAGCTCGTCGTGCGCTGGCTGATCGAAGTGACCGGAGATCCAAGGTCTATCGCCAGCTACACCATAGTCGCTACTCTGGTGGGCCTCGTCGCTTCGGTGGCGATGCGCGAGACCGCGGTGCGGCTCCAGCCCCTCTCTGCGGCGGCGCCAGCTCCGGGCTCCTGAAAGAGGACACCGGCCATGTTCGTCGAGATCGACGGCGCCCGCATCTTCTTCGACGTGGTCGGACCGAAGCTGGAGCCCGACGGCTCGGCGATGGCCGAGCGGCCGACCCTGTTGGTCCTGCATGGAGGCCCGGGCTTCGACCACTCCCTGATGCGGCCCTGGTTCGACCGCTTCGCCGACACGCACCAGGTCGTCTATGTCGATCACCGGGGGAACGGCCGCTCGGGCGGGGAGTCGACGACCTGGACGCTGCCGCGCTGGGGCGACGATATCCACGACCTCTGCGCGATCCTCGGGATCGAAAAGCCGGTGGTGTTCGGCCTCTCCTTCGGCGGCATGGTCGCCATGTCCTATGCGGGCCGCCACCCCGACGGCCCCTCGAAGCTCGTCCTCGCCTCCACCGCTGCTCGACTGAACCTGGCGGCCACCTACCGGATCATGGAGCAACTCGGCGGGCCCGAGGCCCGCCAGGTCGCAGAGCAGTTCTGGAGCGACCCCTCGCCTCAGGTCATGGCGCAGTACCTCGCGGTCTGCATGCCGCTCTACAACCCCTCCGGCGGCCTGGGCGAAGAGGCGAGGGCGCGCGCGATCGTCCGGCCGCACGTGATGTTCCACTTCATCCAGGGCGAGCAGCGGACGATGGACCTGCGCCCGATCCTCAAGCAGGTCGCCTGTCCCACCCTGATCACCGCTGGCGGGCTCGATCCCGTCACTCCCGTCTCCTGCTCCGAAGAGATCCTCGCAGCCCTGCCGCCGGGCGTGGGCGAACTACTGGTCTTCGAAACCGCCGGCCACGGCGTCCACCGCGACCTCCCCGACCAGGCCGAAGCCGCCCTGCGCAAATTCCTCGCCGCCTGACTTTCTCGTCGGACCGGGCGGGAGTGGAGAGGCCGTCTTTTGACACGGAGGACACAGAGGAAGAGGAGGGCACGGAGTAAGAAAAGAAGCGCTTCGCGCCGCTAGTCCCGATGGTTGGGGTTTGTAGCGCCGAAGGCGCAATCAATCTTCTCCGTGTCCTCCTCTTCCTCTGTGTCCTCCGTGTCGAAATGGCGCTCTCCGCCCCAACGGAGATTGGAGAGGATCAGCGCAGGAACGAGCCTGAGGATGGCGCGGGATTGAGGAAGGAGCTCGTCGTCGCCTGGGGCTGGGCGGCGGGCTGGGCGGGCGGGGGTTGCCAGAGTTCGACCTTCACCCCTGCGGGATCCATCAGCCAGGCGAAGCGGCCGTATTCGTTGTCTTCTGGCCCCGTCCACTGCACGCCGCTGGCCTGCACGCGCGCGAGGGCGCCGTCGAGGTCGTCGACGATCAGGTTGATCATGAACGGTTGGGCGGACGGAGCGAAATAGTCTGTGTCCGGTGGGAACGGCGAGAGCACGCCGTAGCCGATGTCCGGGTGCTGAAAGGAAACGCCACCCCAGTCGTCGAAGCTCACGCCGAGCACCTGGGCGTACCAGTTCCGCCACGCGTCCGCGTCGGCGACCTTCAAGAACACCCCGCCGATCCCGACCACTCGCGCCATTCGCCGTCTCCGTCTGTCGTCCGCCGGATATCGGCGCCGCAGAGGTTCAACGCCAGAGGCGGAAGACCAGTGCCGTGTTGAGGCCGCCGAAGGCGAAGGAGTTGAGCAGCATGGCCTGCGCCTCGATCGGCCGCGCTGCGCCGAGCACGAGGTCGAGGGCGCACTCCGGGTCCGGCTCGATCATGTTGAGGATCGGGGGCGCCAGTCCCTCGCGAAGGGCGATGAGGGCGATGACGCCCTGGATTGCGGTGGCCGCGCCGATCAGGTGCCCGTGGGCGCTCTTGGTGGCGATTACCGGGTGGTGGTCCGCCTTCTCGCCGAACACCGCGCGGATGGCGGCGGCCTCGTTCTTGTCGTTGAGCGGCGTGCCGGTCCCGTGGGTGGAGATGAGCACGCTCTCGCCGCCCAGCACGCCGGCCTGCTCGCAGGCGCGGCCCATCGCCTTGACCGCCCCCTCGAGGCTGGGCTGCGTCCAGTGGAAGGCGTCCGAGGAAAGACCCACCCCGGAGAGCTCGGCCAGGATCGTCGCCCCGCGGGCCTGGGCATGCTCCAGCGCCTCGAGCACCATCACCGCGCCACCTTCGCCGATGGCCATGCCGTCACGACCCGTCGAGAAGGGCCGGCAGGTGGTGGGCGACATCGCCTGCAGGCCCTCCCAGGCGCGCAGGCAGCAGGGTGTGGCGATCGCCTCGCTGCCGCCCACCACGGCGACATCGCATTCGCCCGAGCGGATGAAGCCCGCGCCCTGCGCGATCGCGTGACCGGACGAGGCGCAGGCGCTCGACACGGCGAACACCGGACCTCGGATCTTGAATTCGATCGCCACGGCGCTGACCGGCGCGCTCACCATCACCTTGGGCACGGTGAGGGGGTGCATCCGCGTGGCCTTCTGGCCGAAGAACCGCTCGTAGCCGACCTCCAGGGTGTGGATGCCGGCGAAGCCGTGGCCGAGCACCGCGGCGGTGCGGTCCTCGAGGACGTCGGCGCCGAGGAGGCCAGCCTGGGCGAGGGCCTCGTGCGCGGGGCCGAGCGCCATCAGGGCGAAGGGATCGAGGGAGGCGCCAATCTTCCGCCCGAGGGCGGCTTCGGTATAGCCGAGCAGGTCGCCTTCGATCGTGGCCGCCGGGGTGTCGCGCGTATCGGGCGCATGGGGACCGGCGTCCAGATGGTGGGGGCGGATCGCTCCGCGCCCGTCGCGGGCGCCTTCCCAGGTGGCTTGCGCCCCCAGGCCGAGCGGGGAGACCGCGCCCAGGCCGGTGACGACGATTCTGCGAGGCTGACTCACGCGGCCCGCTTGGTTTCGACCACGCCCTCGAGCACCGACAGGAAGGAGCCGAAATCGTTCACGTCCTTGAAGGCGTCCTCGGCGATCTCCACGCCGTACTTCTCCTCGACTGCGAACACGACACTGACCACGCCCACCGAATCGAGGCCTAGGTCGGCCAGGGTCGCCCCCGGGACGAGCTTCGCCTTGTCGATCAGCGCTTCCTCGGCGATCAGGTCGATCAGCTCCTCGCGCAGATTGGCCATACGTGCTCTCAAACTCCGTGGGTTCGCGCCCCCATGCCCTGCTCTAGCAAGGGAGTGGCCCAGGCGCCACAGGCGCGCAAGCCGCAGCTTGTTTCATTGAACCGTCATTTAACCTTAGCCTTGTCGTCATGAAACAAAGGCAAAGCCCCCATTGCAGTTCGGCGGCGCATTTCGCTCGCGAACGCAACACTGAGGGGGTTCATGAAAAACTTTTCAAAGCGCAGCCTTATGGCTGCGTCTACGGCTATTTTTGCGCTCGCGATCGGCGCGGCCGCCAGCGCGGCGGAAACCGGCGCCAACACCGCGCCTGCTGACACGCAATCCACCGTCGCGGGCAACGGCTCGTACGGCACCAACGTCGAAGAACTCATCGTCACCACCCAGGCTCAGAGCCAGGCCGCCGACGTTGCGCCGGTGAAAGCCAATCTCAACCAGATCCAGCCGCAATCCCTGATCAGCGGCTACTTCATTCACAACTTCACGCCGGAAATGGGCGACTACACGTCCATCGTCCTGATCGCCCCCAGCGTCGCGGGGATCTCCTCCAACGGCGGCGGCATCGGCGACACCAACAAGGTGACCCTGCGCGGATTCCAGGACGGCCAGTACAACCTCACCTATGACGGGATCGCATTCGGCGACACGAACGATCCGACCCACCACCCGGCCGACTATTTCCCGCCGTCGAACATCGGCGCGGCGGTCGTGGACCGCGGTCCGGGCCAGGCCGGAGACCTCGGCCAGGCCAACTATGGCGGCGCCATCCACCTCTTCTCGCCGACGCTCAGCGACACCTTCGGCATCGACCAGCAGGTGACCTGGGGCACCTGGGGCAGCTGGGAAGTCGTGTCGGCGATCAACAGCGGTGAGATCGCTCAGACCAACGGGACCAAGGTCCTGGCCGTGTTCGACGGTCGCGGCTCCAACGGCGAGCTGAGCTATTCGGGCGGTATCGCCTGGAACGGCATGCTCAAGATCATCCAGCCGATCAACCCCAACTGGAGCATCACGGCCTTCTCCGCCTTGGAATACACCCAGATCTATCAGTCCGACGCCAACAGCGGCTTCTCCATCGCGAACGTCCTGGCTTACGGCAAGAACTTTGGCCTGACCAACGATCCGCACAGCGAACTTTATTACAAGTTCAATCACGAAAAGAAGAACACGGATTTCGAATATATCGATCTCCGTGGCGACCTTGGCCGTGGCGCTACGCTGGAAGATCAGATCTACACCTACTATTACAGCAACAAGACGATCTCTGCCGATGACAACTCGGGTGTGTGGGGCGGCCCGAATACGTCGCCCCCCAAGTCCTCCGCCAACTCGCCGAACGACATCGGCGGTTACAACAAGGGCAACCGCTACCGCGTCTATGGCGACATCCTTCGCGTCAACCAGGACTTCAAGTGGGACTGGTTCACGGGCACGGTGAAGGCCGGCGCCCTGGTGGAAGGCGCCATCACCGACCGCCACAACATCCTCTATGACCTCACCACCGGCGCCATCGACAACAACAAGAAGTACGGCCTGACCACCAACGGTCCGCTGTTCCCTGGCCCCAATGGCAACGTGAAGACGGCGGAAGATTCGAGCTGGTTCCAGTACCAGCTGTTCGCTGACTTCGAACTGCGGCCGACCGACAACCTCACCATCACGCCCGGCATCAAATATGTCGACTTCCGCCGCACGGTCGAGGGCGTCGAAAACAGCGTGAACGGCCCGGTCGCGCGCGCCTACATCAGCGGCAGCAACACCTACACCAGCCCGCTCTACTTCTTCACCATCAACTACAAGTTCCTGCCATTCTGGTCCGTCTACGCCCAGTACGCCACGGGCTTCCTGACGCCGTCGCTCTCCTTCCTGTATTCGGACGCGCTCAGCCTGCAAAATCTGAAGCCGGCGACGACGACCAACTATCAGGTGGGTTCGGTGTTCAGCCGCGGCCGGATCGCTGCGGATGCGGACGTCTACTTCATCCACGGCAACGGTCTGGAGCAGCCCTGCCCTGGCGTGAACACCGACGGCGCCTTCTGCAACATCGGCACGTCGGACTATTCGGGCGTGGAAGGCCAGCTCACCTACGCCCTGGACTATGGCTTCACCCTGTTCGCGAACGGCTCGATCAATACGGCCAAGAACAAGACCTTGGACCAGACCGAACTGAATGCGCCGAAGTGGACGGACGCCTTTGGCGTGATCTGGGACTACCACCAGTGGCAGGCCGCCCTGACCTACAAGGAAGTGGGCGCGCAGGTTGGCTATGTCGATCCCGCCAATGTCGAGCATGAGATCGGCGCGTACAACACGACCAACGTGATCGTCGGCTACAACTTCGGCAAGGTGAAGGTGAAGCTGACGGGGCTCAACATCTTCGACCACCGCGACCTGACTGCAGTGGGCGCCGCTTTCCCAAGCAAAGCCCCTTTCGCCCTCACGCCGGCGTCCTTCGTCCAGTTCCAGGCTGGCCGCCAGATTCTGGTCACCCTGGAAGCGAAGATCCGCTGATTGACCGCAGCAAATCCCCGTTCGGGCGGAAACGTCTGAACGGGGACGCTTTGGTAAGGGGGGAGGTTTCCAACTCCAGCCGCCGAATTTCCCTCAGACGCCCTTCTCCCCTTGCGGGAGAAGGTGGCCCCGCGAAGCGGGGTCGGATGAGGGGTCTACGCACCTATCCGCGGGAGGGCGTCGCAGTTCTGCGGAAGCTTGGGGGGGACCCCTCATCCGTCGCGCTACGCGCGCCACCTTCTCCCGCAAGGGGAGAAGGGAGATTTATTGCCTGTCTCGAAACCCCCTCAGTGCGTGACGTAGCTCCGGAGCACGTCCTCGATAATCCGCTCGAGTTCGGCGAGGGAGTTGCAGGGCTTGGCCACCGTGCAGAAGCGGGCGTAGTCGAGGGCCTTGGAGTCCCCCTGGTTCCAGTACGTCTCGGGCTCCGGGTTGAGCCAGATCACCGAGCGCGCCCGCTCGGCGATCGATCGCATCAGGTCCAGCCGCGGGTCGGCATAGTTCGATCGCCCGTCGCCCAGCACGATGACCGTCGTGCGGCGATCGAGCTTGGCGCCCTGCGCCCCGAAGAAGGCGGCCAGTGATCGGCCGTAGTCCGTTGGCCTAAACCCGACCCGGTCGAGGATCAGGGTGATGGCGTCGTCGACCGTCTCGTCGTTGAGCAGGTCGTTCACGCTCACCGCGATGTCGGAAAAGGCGTAGGCGTCCAGGCGCTCCACCACCTCGTTGAGGCTGTAGAGGAAGAGCAGCAGGAACTGCGCCGCCGAAGCGACCGAGCGGGAGACGTCGCACAGGACGATGATCTTCGGCTTCTCGACCTTCTCGCTCTTCCAGACGATGTCGAACGGCACCCCGCCATAGCCCATGCTCTTGCGCAGGGTGCGGCGCACGTCGAGCCGGCCCTTGTGGGCGCGGTGGCGACGGCGCGCGTACTTGGTGGCGAGGCGCCTCGCCATCCGCCGCACGAGGTTCTCCATCGCCCGCATCTCTTCGGGGTCGATGTCCGTGAGCTTCTGGCGCGCGAGGATGGCTTCGCGCATCCGCCGCCCGCTCTCGGGCGTGAAGAGCTGGACCTGCCTTTCGACATAGGCCTGTGCCTGGGCGAAGAGCTCGGCCCGCCGCTGCGCCAGCCGCTCGGCGAGGGCCTCGTCCCGCGGGGCGCCGGACGCGCGCAGGGCCTGGATCATCGCCTCGACGTCGCGCAGGCCCATGTCGTCGAGCAGGCGGCGGGTCATCAGGCTGCGCTGGCTGGCCAGACGGATCTCCGAGGCGCCCACGCGCGCCGCCGAGGCCTCCATCGCCGTCTCGATCGCCCCTTCGTCGCCGGCGAGAAGCTGGGCCGCCAGCTCGGGGGCGTCCGATGGAACATCGGAGGGCCTGGCTCTGGTCTCGGTCTGGCGCCGCGCGGGCGCGGCCGATCTGGCGAAGTAGGCGTCGAAGCAGGCGTCGAACCGCGCCACCTCGTCGGCGCTCTTGGCCAGGGTGACGCACAGGCTGTCGCGCAGGGCTTCGCGGTCCTCGAAACCCACCGTGGCGACGGCCCGGTGGGCGTCGATCGCCTCCGCCGGTGAGACGCGCACCTCGTTGGCTCGCAAGGCGCGGAGGAAACCCTCCAGCGCCTGCTGCATCGGCGGCCCGGAAGGAAGGGTCTCGCTCACTCCGGTCCGGCGAGGATCTCGCCGATCCTCGGCTCGACCGCGGCGATGTCGGCCTCGAACTTGAGGATGACGTTAAGCGTCTCGCGCACCAGCTCGGCGTCGAGAGCGCGCGCATGGAGAAGCAGCAGGGCCCGCGCCCAGTCGACCGTCTCGGAGATCGAGGGCAGCTTGCGAAGGTCCATCGTCCGCAGGGCCTGGACGAAGCGCACCAGCTTGCTGCGGAGGGCGGCCTCGACGTCCGGGACGCGGGCGGCGACGATCCGCTCCTCCAGCGCCTGGTCGGGCAGGGGGATGTGCAGGTGCAGGCAGCGGCGCTTCAGCGCATCGCCGAGGTCCCGCACGTTGTTGGAGGTCAGGAACACCACCGGCGGCGTCGTCGCGCGGATGACGCCGATCTCCGGGATCGAGGCCTGGAAGGCCGAGAGCACCTCCAGCAGGAAAGCCTCGAAGGCCTCGTCGCTCTTGTCGATCTCGTCGATCAGCAGCACCGCCCCGCCTTCGGTCCGCAGGGCGGTGAGCAGGGGGCGCGGCTCGAGGAACGGCTCGGAGAAGAAGAGATCCCCCGCCCCGTGCAGTCGGTCCATGGCGGTCGCCATGTCGGGCGCGTCGGCAAGCGAGCGGCCCATGTGGTCCTTGAGGATCTGGGTGTACAGCAGCTGCTTGCCGTACTTCCACTCATAGAGCGCCTTGGACTCGTCGAGGCCCTCGTAGCACTGCATGCGGATCAGCGGCAGGCCGAGCAGGGCGGCCGAGCAGAGCGCCAGTTCCGTCTTGCCGACGCCCGCGACGCCCTCGACCAGGATCGGCTTTTGCAGGTGCAGGGCCATGTAGAGCGCCGTGGCGATCCGGCGCGAGGCGATGTAGCCGACGCCGGCCAGGCCGGCGATGAGGTCTTCCACCGAAGCGGTGGCGTCGGAGCGTCCAACGTGGACGGAAGGCGACTTGGTCGCTGTGGAACCTGACAAGGCTTGAAACTTCCTGGATCTGAAATCCCAGCCCTTATGCCCCGCCCGAACACTGTTGCAAAACCCTCCGCTCGGTTTTTCCAACCTCTCGCTCTCGCGTCCCTTCACGGGGCCGTTTTTGTGCGCTCTCCTGCCCCTTCATGGGGGAGGTGGCCCGCCGAAGCCCGCAGGGCGTAGGAGGGACGGAGGGGGATAGCCGCCGCTCGGGCGGTGGCGGGTTGATCCTTTTCCAGCTTGAGTTGGGCCGCGTTTCCCCATCCGTCTCGCAACGCTGCGCGTTGCGATCCACCTTCCCCTTAAAGGGGAAGGAGAGCGACACGGGGCGGACCGGTTTGGGGAGAAACCTTGCATGCCGATCGATCGCCGCGTTCTCGACGACATGCCGGCCGAGCCGCTCGATCAGGTCGTCCCGAAGATCCGCGACGGCGACATCCTGCTCTGCTCCGCGACCGACCCCTTCTCCCGCCTGATCGCCTGGAGCACCAAGAGTCCCTGGACTCACGTCGGCTTCGCCTGGCGCTGGCCCGAGGGCGGGCGGATCCTGGCCCTGGAGTGCGTGCAGAAGATGGGCGTCCACGCCGTACCGATCGACCGCTTCATCAGCCAGACCAGCGACGGCCAGAGCCCGTATCCCGGCAAGATCCTCCTCGCCCGCCACGCGGGGCTCTCCGAGGACGTGAACCTCTCCGCCCTGATCAAGTGCGGCATCGACCACATGGGCGACCGCTTCAGCCCCGCCGAGATCGCCAGGATCGGCATGCGGATCGTCGCCGGCCGCTGGGATCGCAAGACGCCACGCCCGCTGAGGGCGAAGGACGAGATGATCTGCTCCGAATACGTCGACAAATGCTTCAAGGCCGCCGGCGTCCACATCCCCTGGGACGGCCTCGGCTTCATCGCCCCCTGCGACGTGGCGGCCGACCCCCGGGTGAGCGCGGTGGCGCGGTTTCGGACCGGTTGAGCGCGGAGGTCCGCGCCCAACGTTCGGCGGCCTAGAGGTCTTTCCCGTAAACCCGGTAGGTCTTGTAAATCCGCGCGTTCAAGCCTTCGAGGATGTGGCGCATGGCCATGTTGTCCTCGAGGATCCAGGAGTATTCCGCCTCCTGCATGCCGCGCGGAACCGCTCTGCTGCGGATCGCGTCCACCAGCACGAAGGGGGCCAGCATGCCGCGCCGGTCCCGCGTGAACTTCTTCTTCAGGCCCATCAGGGGCACGCGCCCACGCCGGATTTTCTGCGTCTTCAGGCGCCACAACATCTTCGCCCAGCCGAACGGCAGGATCTTGCCGTTCAGGTCGCGTGTGGCGTCGTTGAGGTCCGGCAGCAGGATGATGAAGGCGGCCGGTTCGCCGTCGATCTCGTAGAACCAGACCCACTCGGGGATCAGGATCAGGCCCAGCGATTCGCCCAGGTGCTTGGTCTCGGCCTCGGTGA
>DASXGQ010000066.1:0-7807 GCA_036488995.1 Caulobacteraceae bacterium | reverse complement strand
TGAAGGCGGCGGAAATCCTTGGGCTCAATCGGAACACGTTGCGCAAGCGGCTGCAGGACCTGGGTATCGAGGCAAAGGCGAGGGCGTGACCTGCCGCGACCTGTGGGACACAGCGGTGTTGCAATCGTGGCACAGCCGCTTAGTCTGAGGGCATGACTCAGAGCGTCGCCCCGGCGCGTCCGGGCGTGGAGCGAGCTCCAGCTTCCAACGCGGTCGCCGCCTCGCCGTGGAGCCGGGCGGCCGATTCTCGCGTCATCATGGGGGCCGGATTCGCCCTCACGACCATTGTCGCGCTCGTTGCAGTGGTGCTGGGCTCCTGGCCGGACGTGAGCGGTCCTCTGGGACCCGCGAGCCCCGCCGTGGTGACCCTGCTCGGTTTTGGGGCGGTCCTGCTCGCTGGCATGGGCGCGCTGATCGCCTGGCGCCTCCTTCGTCTCGTTCTTGCCCAGGCCGGCGACGCCGGCGCGCGGTTGCACCTGCGTTTCGTCACCCTGTTCGCGATCGCTGCGGTCGCCCCCGCGGTGATCGTCGCCCTGTTCTTTGGCGTGCTGGTCACCCGGGGCGTGGAGAGCTGGTTCAGCGCGCGCGTCCAGAGCGTCGTGGAGAATTCGGCGACCGTCGCACGGTCCTATATCGCCGAGCAGCAGGATTACATCAGCCGGCACGTCGCCGTGATGGCGCGCACCCTGAATCAAGCGGCGCCCAGCCTCGCCGACTCGCCGGTCGCGTACGGGCGTTTCCTGCGGGACCTGACCGCGGAGGGCGGCTTCTCCGACGCGTATGTCCTCGACCATGAGGGCCGGGTGCTGGCGCGGGCGGACGCAGCGGGAGAAAACACGCCGTTCCTGGCCCCGCCCCCGGCAAGTTTCGCAGCCGCGGACGAAGGTGACGTCTCTGCTGCGGCGTTCGAGTCTGCTGACCTGTTCCGGGCCCTCTATCGGCTGCGCGCCTATCCCGACGCCTATCTGTACGTCGCCCGCCCGCTCGACCCCGGCATCTTCCGTCACCTGCGTCAGACAGAAGCCTCGCTCCTCGCCTATCGCCAGGCCAAGCATCGCCGCGCCCTTATCCAGGCCGCGTTCGCTGTGACCTACCTCGAAACCGTCCTCCTCGTGCTCGAGGGTGCGATCTGGTTGGGCATGTCGGCGGCAGATCGGATCGCCGCGCCGGTCGCCCGGCTGGTGCAGGCTGCCGGACGTGTCGCCGCAGGCGACCTCACCGCCCGGGTGGACACCCTCAAGGACCCCGACGAGATCGCCGTCCTGTCCCGCGCCTTCAATCGGATGACGCTGGATCTGCGCGAGCAGCAGGACGCTCTGCGAACGGCTCACGTCGACGCCGAAACGCGCCGGCTGTTCATGGAAGCGGTGCTCCTGGGCGTGAGCGCGGGCGTGATCGGCCTCGACCCGCGCGGCCGAATCTCGATCATGAATTCGCAGGCGGTGCGGTTGCTCGGCCTCGCCGCCAGTCCGGCGCCCGGAGCGTCGCTCGGCGAGGTGGCGCCGGAACTGCAGAGGGTGGCCGACGAGGCGGCGCGCGTCGCCGGCGAAGCCGAGGCCGATATCGAGGTGGCGCGCGGGTCCGAGACCCGGCTGCTCCGGGTGCGCGCGAGCCAGGGAGCCGAGCGCATCGTCCTGACCTTCGACGACATCACCAGACTCGTCGCCGCCCAGCGCAACGCCGCCTGGCGCGACGTAGCGCGACGCATCGCGCACGAGATCAAGAACCCCCTGACGCCGATCCAGCTCTCCGCCGAACGCATCCGCCGCCGCTATCGTCGCGAAATCTCGAGTGACACCGAGGTGTTCGACCGTTGCGTCGAGACGATCGTCCGGCAGGTTGGGGACATCGGCCGGATGGTGGACGAATTCTCGGCGTTCGCGCGCATGCCGGCGCCCAGGTTCGCCAACCACGATCTTGCCGAATTGATCCGGCAGGCCGCCTTCGCGCAGCGGGTGGCCGATCCCTCGGTGGCTGTGGAGATCGAGGAGCCGCTGGAGGCGTGCGAGATTGTCTGCGATGGCCGCATCGTCAGCCAGGCGCTCACCAACGTCCTGAAGAACGCGGGCGAGGCGATCGTGGCGCGGCCGCAGCCGAGCGCTCCGGGACGGATCCGCGTGCGACTCGTCAGGGCCGCAAACGAGGTGGAGGCGCAGATCGAGGATAACGGCGTCGGTCTGCCCGAGAAAAACCGAGATCGTCTGACGGAACCCTACGTGACGACTCGGGAAAAAGGTACGGGCCTCGGGCTCGCGATCGTCAAGCGCATCCTGGAAGACCACGGCGGGCGGCTCACCTTGGGCGACGCCGCGCCAGGACCGGGTGCACGCATTTCGCTGGCCTTTCCCGTGGGCGACGCCGCCGCGGGAGGCGCGCCCGGCGTCGAGTTCAAGGTGGAAGCATGATCAGTGACATCCTGGTGGTGGACGACGAGGCGGATATCCGCGAACTCGTCGCCGGCATCCTCGAAGACGACGGCTATGCGGTGCGGACGGCGCACAACGCCGAAGCGGCCCTGCTTGCCCTCCGGGCGCGCAAGCCAGCTCTATTGATCCTCGACATCTGGATGTCTGGTAACGGCATCGACGGGTTAGAGCTGCTGGACCGCGTGAAGGGCCTCGACCCCGACATCCCGGTCATCATGATTTCGGGCCACGGCACTATCGAGACGGCCGTCAGCTCCATCCGCCGCGGCGCGTACGACTTCATCGAGAAACCCTTCAAGTCGGACCGCCTCCTCGTCGTGGTGCAGCGGGCGCTCGAGGCGATGGACCTGCGGCGGGAGAACCGTCACCTGCGGAATCAGGCGCTCGTCCCCGAGGGTCTCGTGGGCGCGTCCGCGGCGTCCCAGCACCTTCGCACGATGATCGCCAAGGTCGCGCCGGCCAACAGCCGGATCCTGGTCTCTGGCCCGCCGGGCTCCGGCAAGGAGACCGCCGCGCGCCTCATTCATGGGGCGAGCCCAAGAGCGCGCAACGCCTTCGTGGCGATCAACGCGGCGGGCATGACTCCCGAGAGGATGGACCTCGAACTCTTCGGCGAAGAGCCTTCCCCGGGCCGGCCGGGCTCCATCGGCGTATTCGAGCGAGCCCATGGCGGGACGCTCTATATCGACGAAATCGCCGAGATGCCGCGGGAGACCCAGAGCCGCATCCTGCGGGTTCTGGTGGAGCAACGTTTCCGTCGCCTGGGCGGTGACACCGACGTGCAGGTGGACGTCCGCGTGGTCTCTTCGACGTCGCGAGATCTTCACGCGGAGATCGCCGCCGGACGGTTGCGCGAGGACCTGTTCCATCGCCTGAACGTCGTGCCATTGCGCGTTCCGGGCCTGTCGGAGCGGCGCGAGGATATCCCCCTGCTGATCGACTACTACATCGAGCGGCTCAGCGCCGCGGCGGGCCTGACGCGGCGGACGCTCGCTGCCGACGCCTACGCCACGCTCCAGGTCCAGCCCTGGCCGGGCAACGTGCGGCAGCTGCGCAATGTGGTCGAACGGGTCCTCATCCTGGCCGCGGGAGATCCCTCGCAGCCGGTCACCGCGGAGATGCTGCCGCCGGAAGCAAGCGCGACGCCGCCGACCGGCGGCCTCGGGGCTGAGCGCATCATCGCCTTGCCCCTGCGCGAGGCGCGCGAGCTGTTCGAACGGGAATATCTCGACGCGCAGATCATGCGCTTTGGCGGCAACATCTCGCGCACGGCGGCGTTTATCGGCATGGAGCGCTCGGCGCTGCACAGAAAACTGAAATCGCTGGGCTTTTCTGGTTCTCGCCTCACCGAGGAGACTGCTGACTGATGGGGCGGATAGCCTATGTGAACGGACGGTACGCCCCTCATTCCGAAGCGTTCGTCCACATTGAAGACCGTGGTTTCCAGTTCGCCGACAGCGTCTACGAGGTCTGGGCCGTCTTCGGCGGAGAACTCGCCGACGCGTCCGGGCACTTCGAGCGGCTGGCGCGCAGCCTGGGCGAACTGCGGATTCCCGTTCCGATGAGCGAAGCTGCGCTCAAGAGCATCATCCGACGCGTCGTTCGCCTGAACCACGTGTTCGACGGACAGGCCTACCTGCAGGTGACGCGTGGCGTCGCGCCGCGCGACCATCCCTTTCCCAACCCCGCGCCGCGGCCGACGGTGGTGGTGACCGCCAAGAGCGTCGACATGACCGCGAGCGAGGCGCGAGCCGCGCGGGGCGTGGCGGTGATCACCACACCCGAGACGCGATGGGCGCGGTGCGACATCAAAACGACAGGACTGCTTCCGAACGTGCTCGCCAAGCAGGCTGCGCGAGAGGCCGGCGCGGTCGAGGCCTGGTTTGTCGACGAACTGGGCCTCGTCACCGAAGGTGGGTCGAGCAACGCATGGATCATCGATTCCAACGGCGTGCTTCGCACCCGCGATATCCAGTCGAACATCCTGCGCGGCGTCACTCGGCGGAGCCTGCTCGGGGTGGTGAAGTCCCTCGGCATTCCGTTCGAGGAGCGCGGGTTCAGCGTCGAGGAAGCAAAATCTGCGCGCGAGGCCTTCATCACGGGCGCGGGCAGCCTTGTCCTGCCTGTTATACGCATTGACGAGACTTCGATCGGGGTAGGGGCCCCTGGGCCGGTGGCCAAGCGGCTGAGAGAACTCTATATCGAGGGTGCGCGGCCAAACGCCGCGTAGGCGCGCCAGGGCATGTTCCAACATCGGTCCGGCGCGTCCACTTTCCTCAACAGTGGGGGCGCCAGCCCGTGACAACGACAGACAGACGACAAAGCCTGCAAGACGCCTTCCTCAATAGTGTTCGGCGCACGCGCACCCCATTGACGATCTTCCTCGTCAACGGCGTGAAGCTGCAGGGGGTTGTGAGCTGGTTCGACAGTTTCTGCGTGCTTCTGCGCCGAGATGGTCAGGCCCAGCTCGTCTACAAGCACGCCATTTCCACCATCATGCCGGCCGGGCCAGTGCAACTCTACGAGCCGGCCCCTGAAGAAGGCGAAGATTGACCCAAATCGATCATCGCGCCCGCCAACAGCGGGCGCTTGTCGTTCACCCCGCTCGCGGCGAGCGCGCCGCGAGCCGCACACCGGCGGAACGCCTCGCTGAAGCCGTCGGACTCGCCGAAGCCCTGGACCTCGAGGTCGCGCACGCGCTCGTCTCGCCCATGCGGACGATCTCGCCGGCGACTTTCTTCGGTTCCGGTCGGGTGGATGAGATCGGCGAGCTGTGCCCGACGTTCGAAATTGACCTCGTGGTGGTCGACGACGCCCTGGGCCCAGTACAGCAGCGCAACCTCGAAAGGGCCTGGTCAGTAAAGGTCATCGACCGGACCGGGCTGATCCTGGAGATCTTCGCCCGCCGCGCGCGCACCGCCGAAGGTCGGCTTCAGGTCGAGCTGGCGCGCCTCGAATACGAGCGCTCGCGACTGGTTCGCACCTGGACCCACCTCGAACGGCAGCGCGGGGGCTTCGGCTTCCTTGGCGGTCCGGGTGAGACCCAGATCGAAGCCGACCGGCGCATGCTGGTCGAACGGATCGTCAAGCTGAAGACCGACCTGGCGGACGTACGCCGGACGCGCGAGCTTCAGCGTCGGGGCCGCAAGCGGGTTCCTTATCCGATCGTCGCCCTGGTGGGCTACACGAACGCCGGCAAGTCGACCCTCTTCAACAGGCTCACCTCGGCGGAGGTGTTCGCCAAGTCGATGCTGTTCGCCACGCTCGATCCGACCCTGCGACGGCTGCGCCTGCCAGGCGGCCGGGACTCGATCCTGTCGGACACGGTGGGCTTCATCTCTGACCTGCCGCACGAGCTGGTCGAAGCGTTTCGCGCCACCCTCGACGAGGTGCGGGAGGCGGACCTGGTCCTGCACGTGCGAGATGTCGCAAGCGCCGACAGCGAAGCCCAGCAGCAGGATGTGGCCGCGGTGCTAGAGACTCTCGGCGTAGGCGAGACTTCCGGCCGCCGGGTGCTTGAGGTCTGGAACAAGGTGGACCTGGTTTCTGCGGGACGCCGTGAGGAGCTGAAGGCCGACGCCCGCCGCCGCGGTGCGATCCTGGTCTCCGCCGAAACGGGTGAGGGCAGGGAGAACCTACTGTCGCGGATCGGCGAGCTCCTCGACTCCTATCCCGAGCGGACGTTCCATCTGGCCGCCGAAGACGGGGAGGCGCTCGCCTGGCTCTATCGCCACGGACGCGTCGTCGATCGCCATCAGACCGACGAAGGCCTTTCAGTCACCGCGAGGCTCGACCCGCAGGCGCTCGGCCGCTTCGAACAGATGCGCCCCGGACGCCTCTGGGGGTTGGTGGCGGAGTAGGGTCGCTTCCGGTCAGTCGCCGACAAACCGATAGCCGACCCGGGCCTCGGTGATGATCGTCTTAGGTTGCGTGGGGTCCGCCTCCAGCTTCTGACGCAGGCGCTGGATGATGATCCGAAGGTACTGCACGTCTTCGACGTGCGAGCGCCCCCAGACGGCGGTGAGGAGCTGGCCGTGCGTGATCACGCGGCCGCCGGCCTCGGCAAGGGCGACGAGCACGTCATACTCCCGAGGGGTCAGGCGGACGATCTCGCCGCTGCGCGTGACGAGGCGACGGACGAAATCGATCTCGACCTCGCCCGCGTGCACGATCGGGGAGCCGGCGGTCCTGCTCGCCTTGTTGCGCAGGCTCGCGCGGATCCGCGCCAGCAATTCGCCAACGCCGAAGGGTTTCTCGACATAGTCGTCTGCGCCCTGGTCGAGGGCGTCGATCTTCTCGATCTCCTCGTCGCGCGCGGAAAGGATGATGATCGGGCCGTCGAAGAAGCGCCGCGCTCGCTCGAGCACGACCTTTCCGTCGAGGTCGGGAAGTCCAAGGTCGAGCACGAGGACGTCCGGGGGACGCGTCGCCAGAGCCGTCAGGCCCGCCTCTCCCGTCTCGGCGCGGAGGGGAATGTAGCCTGCGGCCTCCAGCGCGGGAGCGAGAAACCGGTGGATCTGCGGTTCGTCGTCCACGACGAGCACCCGGGGATGACTGGCGGACATATCAGGCGGCCTCGGCGACGCCCGCGCGCGGCTTGCGCAGGCTGATCAGGACTCGCGTCCCATGGTCGCCGTGGATCGGGCTGGCCGCCGCGATTCGCCCTCCCATGGCCTCGACGAAGCCCTTGGAGATCGAGAGGCCCAGGCCGACGCCCTTGCCCCTGTCGCTGGGCTGCTGAAGGCGGCGGAACTTGTCGAACACCCGCTCCAGTTCAGGGGTCGGAATTCCCTTGCCGTCGTCCTCGATGCTGATCACCACGTTGGACCGGTCCTCGTAGGCGGCGACCTCGATATCGGTGCCATCAGGGCTGTAGGCGATGGCGTTTTCGAGAATATTGACCACCGCCTGTTCCAGCAGGCCGGGGTCGATGCGGATCATCGAGAGTTCCGGCGGGAAGTCGCGCGCCAGCCGGCGAGTGCCGAGGCGCCGTTCGACGCGCTGGATCGCCGCGCCCAGCACGTCCCGCACGTCGGTCCACTGCACCTTGGGATCAAGGGCCCCGCCCTCGAGACGGGTCATGTCCAGGAGGTCGCCGACATACCGGTTGAGGCGATGGGCCTCCTCCCGGATGCTCTCCAGCAGGTCACGCCTCACCTCGGCCGTAAGGCTCAGCTCGTAGTCGAGTATGGTGGTGGCCGAACCCAGCACCGTCGAGAGCGGCGTGCGCAGATCATGGCTGATCGAGTTCAGCAGGGCGGCCCGGAGTTGGTCGGATCGCCGGAGGGTCTCGGTCTCGACGGTCGCGGTGGCGAGTTCCGCGCGTTCGAGCGCGACGGCGCCCTGGTCGAACAGGGAGAGCAGCAGGCGCTCCTCCCCCG
>DASXGQ010000062.1:0-16270 GCA_036488995.1 Caulobacteraceae bacterium | reverse complement strand
CGAAGGCGGTGACCTGGATGGGACCCAGCGATAACAGGACATAATCGCCGCCATGGAAGGCCATGAGGGCGAAGGCGGCGATGCCGATCGGCTGCACGATCGCGCCCACGATCAGGGCCCGCGTCACGCCCATGCGCAGGGAGGCGAGACCACCCAGGGCGATGCCGGCCAGGGAGCCGCCGAGGCCCAGACTCGCGCGCACGGCCGCGATGGTGGGCTTGGAGATCCCGAGCGCGTGATAGTAGGGCAGGCTCATCGGCCCGCGCATGTAGTCGCACAGGTGGTAGAGGGTGATGGTCGCCAGCATGAGCACGCCCATGGCCAGGCCATGGCTGCGGAAAAATGCGATGAAAGGCCCGACCACTGCGTCCAGCGCGGCCCGCGCCGGATGCATCCGCCCAGCTTCGCCCTTCGCCTCCATCACCGCATCGGCCCGCGTCGGCTCGCGCGCCAGCAGGGTCGCGACCACGCCCACCACCATCAGTGCGCCATAGATGGCGTAGGCCAGCGGCCAGCCGACGGCGGTAGCCAGCAGCAGGATAAGGGCCTCGGTGGCGACCAGAGCTGCGCGGAAGCCCAGGCTGTAGGCCGAAGTCAGCAGGCCCAACTCGTCCGCGTCTGCGGCGATCTCGATCCGCCAGGCGTCGATCACCGTATCCTGCGAGGCGGCGCCCACCCCAGCGAGGAGGCCGAAGGCCACCATCGCAGGAAGCGCGGAGCGCGGATCCGAGGCCGCCATGCCGAGCAGGCCGGCCGCCACGACGACCTGGGTGATCAGCATCCAGCCGCGGCGGCGACCCAGGGCTCCGATCACCGGCGCCGGCAGACGGTCAACCACCGCCCCCCAGACGAACTTCACCGAATAGGTGAGCTGGATCCAGGAGACGAAGCCGATCAGGGCCAGCTTGACGTGGTTCTCCGCCAGCCACAGGCCAAGCGTGTTGCCGATCAGCATGAACGGCAGGCCCGAGGAGAAACCCAGGGCCAGCATCACCCCGACCTTTGGTCGCGAGAGCGCGGCGAGCACATCGGAGGCGCGACGCTTGCGGCGCGGCGGCGCGGCGGCGGCCGGTTCTTCGACGGCGACGGGCTGGTCCATGAGCTCCCGACCCTGGCCCGCGTCGCCCGATCCGTCCAGCGGTCGGGGTCGCGTCAAATCAGACGCTTCAGGGCTTCCAGGCGCGCGATGTAGGTGTGGTCGGTCAGCGCGCGCCGGCGACCCCGCTCACCAAGGCTCGCGGCCCAGCCCGGCTCCGCCAGGACGCGGGCGTAGAGGGCGTTGAGCTCTTCGGTATCTCGCCAGACGGCGACTTCGACGCCTGGGTCGAAGCACAGGGGCAGGTCGGGCTGGTCGTCGGTGAGGAGGGCCGCTCCGGCGAGGCAGGGATCGAAGTTGCGCTGATTGAGGCCGGCAAGGACGTTGAGCTCGTTGCGGATGTTCAACGCGGCCAGGTGACCGGCGTAGAGCGTCGGCAGCGCGCTTGCAGCCAGCCGCCCGGCGTGGACCTCGTGATGGTTACCGTCGGTGGCCGTCCAGGCGGGACCGTAGAGGGTGAGGGGCTCGCGAATCGCCGCCACGACGGCGCGCCGGTGCGGCGTGGGATTGGCGATGAAGACCATCCGGCGCTTTCGTTCGCCGACCTCCGATATCGCCGCCGACGGGTCCGCCGCGTGGGGGAGAAACAGACTGGTGGCGCGGAAGCCGAAGGCCCGGTGACGCTCGAGAAGGGCCGAGTCGGCGAAACCCACGACGTCGTAGAGATCGGCGACCCGTCGCGCCCCCTCGTCGAACCGGTCGCCGACCCAGCCGATCAGCGGCGCCCGTCCGGGCAGGGCGGCGATCGGCGCGAGGACCGCTGCGGGCGCATGGAAACCGCCGATGCAAAGGATCAGGTCCGGCCCGAAGCGGCGGATGCGCCGGGCCAGCGCCTCGCCGATCGGGCCGGCGAGCGCGCGCTCCACTCCCGCAGGAATTGGTGGACGCCGCACGTGTCCCACGGCCACGGCGTGGTGGGAGGCAACGAAGGCCCCTTCAGCGTCCTCGAGCCAGTGGTTGACGCTATGGCGGCGTCCCAGGAGGAAAAGCTTCACGCCGCCGTTTGGACCTCAGTGGTGCGCCGCGGTCCAGGCCTCGCCCTCACGGCGCACGATCTCGACCAGATTTCCCATGGCGAGATTGGCGTCGATGAGGTGCAGGCCCCAGTCACGCATGACCTGCCCGTTCACCTGGACATCGCCGACGAGCTCGCTGGTGCGGGGGCTGGCGGGGTCGGCGTTGATGTGGATCGCCAGGTAGTTGAACTGCGGCGTTCGCTCGCACCGGGCGGTGAGCAGCCCAGGCAGGGTCACGAAAGCCGTGTCGATCGTCTTTCCCTTGTCCCAGATCGGCGCCGGCTGGGCGCCGGGCGCGATCGATTCCCGCTTGGCCGGGAAATAGCTGTCGAGCGGACCATCGCCGCCGGCGAGGTTCGCAGGATTGACGCAGGCCGCGATCATCCCGTCCTGGGGAGTCCGTGGCCGCCCGAAACGGGAGTTTTCCGGAGGCGGATTGGTCTCGCGGAACGAGGCGTAGGCGATCGCACACGCGGTCTGGCTGGCGGCGCGGCACAGGGGGATCGACTTGAAGTCGCCGCCGACATCGGCGTCCGCGGGGATGACGAGGCTCGTCCCCATCAGGATCGCCGAAACCAGGCGGGCCTGGTCGGGCTTTCCGTCGATCTCGCTCTTGATCAGCTGGGTGAGCAGGCCCGAACCTTGGGAGTGACCGACCAGCACGACCCCACGGCCATGGTTCTCGTGCGCCAGGTACCACCGCCAGGCGTCACGGACGTCGTCATAGGGCGTGGTCGGGCGCTGCCCCATCGACCCCGGCAGCGGATGGCCGCTCATCGCCGCCGCCAGCGCCGTGAGGGTGAACTGCCGATAGAGCGGCGCGAACAGGCGGCAGCTCGCCCCGAGCCGCGCGAACTGCTGCTTGACCACGGTCGTTTCGGCCGGCTCGGCCTTCATCGTCGCCAGCACGCCCGGGTCGAGCGAGACGGTGGGATAGACGTAGAAGCAGTCGATCTTCGCGTGCGGATCGGCGTGGAACGGTTGCACCCGGGTCGAGCCGTCCGCTGAAATCACCGTGGCGTCGAGATCGACGTCGCATGCATTGGGATGGACGTCGGGCCTGCAGAGCCAGGTCGCCGCGTCATTGTAGTCGTTAGGCGGGAGGGGCGCGGGGGGCGCGGCGGACTGAGCCGGAGCCTGGGCCAGCGCCGCGGACCCCGACGCCACCCCAATCGCCACCGCCAGTGCGGCCAGTCGACGCCGGATCATCAGCCCTCCCCTTCGTTAGGCAACCTTACGATCGAAGATCATAGCGAGGCCACGGCGGGGCGCAACGAACCGGCGATAGTTCATTCGACAGCCGCGATCTCGTCTCGCAGGCGGGACGCGATGGCCGCCATCGCGGCGTCGTCGAGGTCGAGCACGCCGCGGGTCACGTCGAGTGCGGCGAACTGCTGGTCCTCCAGCGGAACGCCGGCGGGAAGGGGGGCCAGATGCCAGTGGACGTGGTCGTTCGCCTCGTTGCTCCCAAGCGAAAGCACGTAGAGGCGATCCGCACCCATCGCTCGCCGGACGGCCTCGCCGATCCGATGAACCAGCGACTGAAGCTGGAGATACTCTTCGCGCGAGAAGTCGCCGGTAACCTGTCGCTTGTGCGCCTTGGGGCAGACGAGAGTGTAGCCGGGAAGAGTCGGATACTTGTTCAGGAAGGCGATCGCGGTGTCGTCCTCATAGACGACGTGGTGTTGGAACGCCGGGTCGCGCGCGACGACCCTGCAGATGAAGCAGGGCCCGCGGGTCGCGCGCGTCACATAGGCCTCGAGATCGAAGGGCTTCCTCACCAATCCCCCTCCCAGCGCAGGTCGAGCGCGCAAACTAGCAGAGTGCTGTTTCCCGTATCGAGGCTCGCGGCAGAGATTGTTCCCACGCGACCACCGCTGAAGGGAAGATCAGTGCGGCCTCGAAACCGTCGCCACGTCCAGCCAGTGGCGAGGTGAGTTCGAGCCTGCCGCCGGACTGGGTCATGACGGTGTCGACAATGGCGAGGCCGAGCCCTCCGCCCTGGCCGATCGTGCTGCCGCGCCGGAAGGGCTTGCGCAGCGTTGCCAGGGTCTCCGCCGCGATCACCGGGCACGCGTTTCGCACCCGCAGGACGCCGCCCCCTTCGACGAGGACGTCGATCGGCTCGTCGGCCGCGCCATATCGCACAGCGTTTTCCAGCAGATTGCGGATCGCGATCCCGACCGCGTCGAGATCCGCCACCAGCATCACCGCGGCGACGCCAGGCGCGGACAAACGCAGCCGCCCGCCGACTCCATTCTGGCGGCGGAAATCCTCCATCAACGTGAGCAGGACCGGCATCAGGTCCGTGGCTTCGCGCCGCAACGTCAGGGCGGCGCCCACCCGGGAGAGCTGCAGCAGCTTCTCGGCCAGCGCCCCCAGCCGCTTCACCTGCGAGACGATGAGCCCGGCGCGTTCGGCGTGGGCCGTTCCGGCGAGTTGACCTGACAGGAGCTGGGCCTGGGCAAGGACCGTGGCGATCGGCGTGCGCAGCTCATGGGCGCTGTTGGCCGCGAACTGGCGCTCGTTGGACAGAGCATGCTCGATCCGATCGAGCAGGCGGTTGACCGCGGTGTGGATCGGCGCGAGCTCCCGCGGCAAAGGCAGGTCCGGTATGCGTGTCAGATTGGTTCCGTCGCGCTGACCGATCTCATGCTGAAGCCGGATCAGCGAGCGGGTGCTGCGGCGGACGACCCATGCGATCAGCACCCAGGACAGCGGCAGGAACACCAGCAAAGGCGCGACAGAGAGCAGGATCGCCCGGCCGACCGCCTCACGGCGGTGCATGGCGGGCTCCGCCACTTCGATGACATAGGCGCCGATCTCGGTGGGCTGGGTGTAGACGCGATAACTGGCCGTATCCTTGAACCCCGCGCGCAGCGGCGGCGTGAAGGCGGTGGTCGGCGCATTGATCGAACGCAGCGCCACCTGCCCGTTGCGCCCCACGATCTGATAGGCGAGCGCCTTCGGATCCATTTTCGGAACCAGCTGGCTGGCCATCTTCTGCGTCGCCCGCACCTCGCCCGACATGTCGGGGGTCGCAGGCATCAGTCGCTCCGCCACTTCCACGAGCGCGTTGTCGAGCCGCTCGTTGATTTCGTAGGCGGTCAGAAGCGCCACGGCGACGCCGCCGAACATCCACAAGGCGGCGAGGGTCGAGGTCAGGCCCCAGATCAGCCGCGAGACAAGACTCCAGCTGGTCATGCTAGTCCCGCAACCTGTAACCGAGGCCGCGCGAGGTGCGGATGAAGTCGGGGCCGAGCTTGCGACGGATACGGCTTATGTAAACCTCGATGGTGTTCTGCTCGACTTCCTCATCGAAATTGCACAGATGTTCCATCATCTGCTCCTTCGAGATCGGCAGGTTGGGGCGGCGCAGAAAAACATCGATCATCGTCCATTCCCGAGCGGTGAGTTCGACCTCGCGACCATCGCGTCGGGCGATCCGCGCATCGGGTTCGAGTTCGACCGGGCCAAGGGCGATCGTCGGGATCGATTTCACACGCGCGCGGCGGGTGACGGCGTCGAGGCGTGCGATCAGTTCGTCGAGATCGAACGGCTTGACCAGGTAGTCGTCGGCGCCGGCCTTGAGCCCTTCGATCCGATCGCTGACCAGGTCGCGTGCCGTGAGAATGACGACGGGCACGACATCCTGACGCCGCCGCAACGCACGCAGGAAATCCAGCCCCTTTCCGTCCGGCAGATGAAGATCCAGCAGCACGGCGTCGTAAGGCGCCGTGCGTACCGCGACTTCGGCGGGTTCGAGTTTTTGCAGCCAGTCGACCGCATGACCGGCCCGACGCACATGTTCCTGTACGGCCGAACCCAGGTGCGGCTCGTCTTCGATCAAGAGGACTCTCATCGTCGACATGCGCCCATTCTGACTTCCCCAAGCTGACGCCAAGCTGACTGCCGCTCGCATCACCAGTCAGCTTGGCGTCAACCGACCTCGATAGAAGGGCGTCGGTCAATTGTCATGGCGCACACTCGATGCTGAAGTTCCAAATCATGAATGGTTGCGCCGCTCTGGTGCAATGCGCAGCCGGCGCCGCCAAATCGAAGCGGCGTCATTTCATCCCCGCCGGTGCGACGGCGGCGGTCGCAGTCGTGAGCTTTTTTGCGGGCCAGATGCGCAGTCCGGCCGCAGCCGCCGCCCCGCCACCGCATCCGGCATTCGCGAAGGTCGCCATCCCGCCGACCCTCAGCGTGTCTGCAAGAGAGATGCAGAACATGAACCTGCATTTCGCCGTCACTTCACTGCAGCCGGTCATGCGTAGCGTCGAAGCGCCCGCCACCGTCACCTTCAACAAGATGCACATGGCCGCCGTCAGCGCGCCGGGGCGAGCCCGGATCGAGGCGATCGACGTGGTTCCCGGTCAGCACGTCGTTCCAGGGCAGCGGCTCGCCATCCTGGACTATTCCGACCTCGGCGCCATGCAGAGCCGAGTCCAGGGGGCGGCCGCCGCGGTGGCGCAGGCCAGGACGGAGGACGCCACGGCGCAGGTCGCCTTCGCCCGGGCGAAGGCCGAATTCGGTGTCGGGACGATCGCACAGAGCGAGGTCGAGCGGCGCGGCGCGGTCGCGGCGAGTACGGCCGCGACTCTTCAGATGCGGATCGCGGATCTGAAGACGCAGCGAGAGGCGGCGGCGCAATTCCGGCCGCTGTCGGGCGGGAGCGGCGCGGTGGCTGCGACGGCCCCGGGGCCGAAGGACTGGCGCGGCGCGATCGTCTCGCCGATCGAAGGCGACATCGACACCGTCGACGTCTCGCCGGGCGAGCTGGCCGATCCCGGGCGCAGCCTGATCACGGTCGCCGATCTCTCGGTCATCGTCGTCCGCGCCGACGTGCCGGAAGCCGAACTGCCCAATCTGAAGGAGGGCCAGACCGTGACGCTTCACGTCGCGGCCTTTCCAGGCCGGACCTTCACCGGAACGGTGACGCATATTCCGGACGAGATAGACCCTCAGACCGGAACGGATCCCGTGCTCTGCGCCATCCCGAACCCGGATGGCTCACTGCGCGTGAACATGTTCGGCACGGTGGCGATCGGTGCGCCGGTTGGCCGGACGGCCGTGATGGCGCCCGACTCGGCCCTGCAGAACGTCAACGGCCGACAGGTGGTGTTCATTCCCCTCGGCAAGGGTCGGTTCGTCTGGCGCGCCGTGAAGACCGGCTTGAGCAGCGGCGGCTGGACTGAGATCGAGCAGGGACTCGACGCTCGGACCCCGATTGTCGCCAACGGCAGCTACTGGCTGAAGGCCGGCCTGCTCCGCTCCACCATCCCCGACGAAGGCTGAGGGCGGCTCGCATGATTGCCTGGCTTGTCGACGCCGCGCTGAAGAACCGCGCCGTCACCCTGATGCTCGCGGTGGCCCTGATCGGCATCGGGCTCGTCAGCCTGGGCCGCCTGCCGATCGACGCCGAGCCCGACATTTCTCCGGTGCAGGTGCTGGTCACCACCCAGGCGCCGGGCCTCGGCCCGCTCGATGTCGAACGCTCGATCACCGCACCGGTGGAACTGGCGCTGCAGGGGCTGCCCGGAATGCAGAACCTGCGCTCGGTGTCGCGCTATGGCGTATCGGTCATCTACGTCCGGTTCGCCGACGGCGCCGACATCTACAGGGCGCGCAGCCTGGTGACGGAGCGGCTGCGCAATATCGACCTGCCGCCCGGGACGGCCACCCCGCGCCTCGGACCGGTGTCCGATGGGCTCGGCGAGATCTATCAGTTCGAGGTGCGCGGCGCGGGCCATACGGCGATGCAACTGCGCACCATCCTGAACTGGCAGATCGCACCCAAGCTGCGCCGCGTGCCCGGCGTGATCGACGTCAACGTCAACGGCGGCGAGCTCAAGACCTACACCGTGGCGGTGTCGAACGATGCGCTCGTCCGCTACGGGCTGTCGGTGGACGACGTCTTCAACGCGATCGGGCGCAACAACAGCGCCACCGGCGGCTCGACGCTGGAGCACAATGGCGAACAGGCCGTGATCCGAGGCGAAGGCCTTCTGCACGACACCGCTGACATCGGTGACATCGTGCTGAGGACGGCGCCGAACGGCGCGCCGCTCTACGTTCGCGATGTCGCCAACGTGTCGCTTGCGCCGATGCCGCGACTGGGCGCGGTCACCCGCGACGGCAAGGGCGAGGCGGTCGTCGGCGTGGCGCTGATGATGCTGGGCCAGAACACCCGCGCCGTGGATCAACACGTCGCGGCGGCGATGAAAGACATCCAGAAGACCTTGCCGCCCGGCGTGGAGATCGCCCCCTATTACAACCGCGCCGACCTGATCAACCGCACGATCGACACTGTGGGCCACAACCTCGTGGAAGGCGCGGTGCTGGTGATCGTCGTGCTGTTTCTATTGCTCGGCAACGCCAGAGCCGGACTGATCGTGGCGGCGGCGATCCCGTTGTCGATGCTCGCGGCGGCGACGGCCATGTACTACGCCGGGTTGTCAGGGAACCTGATGAGCCTCGGCGCCATCGATTTCGGGCTGATCGTCGATGGCGCGGTGGTGGTGATCGAGAACGTCGTGCGGCGGCGCGGCGAGACGCCGAACCGCCCCATTCGTGACGTGGTGCGGGAGGCCACCCACAATGTAGCCCGTCCGGTCGTCTTCGCCGTCGCCATCATCACCGTGGTCTACCTGCCGATCCTCAGTCTCCAGGGGATCGAGGGCAAGATGTTCAAGCCGATGGCCCTGACGGTGATCTTCGCCCTGATCGCTTCCCTCGTGCTCAGCCTGACGGTGATGCCGGTGTTAGCCACCTTCATCCTGCGCAAGCCCGTCGCCGAGCACGACAGTCCGGCGATCGCCTGGGCGCGGCGGCGCTACCAGCCGATCCTGGCCTGGACCTCGCGGCACACGGCGCCGACCATGGCCGCTGCGGTGCTGCTGCTGGTCGGCGCCTGCGTGGTCGCATCGGGGCTCGGCGGCGAGTTCATTCCCAAGCTCGACGAAGGCGCGCTCACGGTCACGACCACCAAGCTGCCGGGCATCTCGCTGACCTCCGCAGTCGAGACCCAGACCATGATCGAGAAGACGCTGCTGACCTTCCCCGAGGTGAAGACGGTGACGACGCTCGGCGGCAGCTCGGAGATTCCGACCGACCCTATGGGCGTGGAGCAGAGCGACACGTTCATAATACTGAAGCCGAAGTCGCAGTGGCATACGGCGAAGACCCAGGACGCCCTGGTCCAGGCTTTCTCCGCGGCGCTCGATCGCGACGTCCCCGGCATCACCCTGAGCTGGTCGCAACCGATCCAGATGCGGATGGAGGACATGCTGCAGGGCATCCGGTCAGACGCCGCGGTGGTGATCTACGGCAATGATTTGGACACGCTCCACAACATCGCCGAGCAGGTCGCCAGCTCTCTCTCGACAGTTCGCGGCGCCGCCGACGTGGCGCCCGAGCAGACCGTCGGCCAGCCCTATCTGCGCGTCATCGTCAATCGCACCGCCATCGCCCGCTACGGCGTGAACGCCAGCGACGTGCTGGGCCTGGTCGAGGCGCTGGGCGGACGGACGGCCGGCGCGATCGTCGACGACGAGGGCCGCTTCGACATCCGTGTCCGGCTGGCTGCGCAGGACCGCGACAACCTCGCGCGCATCCAGAATCTGCGCGTCGCGACGCGCGGCGGGGGATCGGCGCCGCTCTCCGAACTGGCCGACGTCCGAATGGAGGACGGTCCGGCCCAGATCACCCGTGAGGAGGGACAGCGCCGCATCACTGTCCAGGCAAATGTCCGCGGCCGTGACGTCACCGGCTTCGTACGCGACGCTCAGCGCGTGATCGCCGCCGATGTGCAACTGCCGCCCGGCTATTCGATCGAATGGGCCGGTCAGTACAAGAATCTCATGGACGCAACGGCGCGACTGCAAGTGGTTGTGCCGGTCGCTCTGGCGCTGATCTTCGCCCTCCTGTTTGTCATGTTCAGACAGCTCAGGGTCTCTGCTCTGATCTTCTTCAATGTCCCCTTCTCGGCCATCGGTGGGGTCTTCGCCCTGTGGTTGCGGGGTTTGCCGTTCAGCATTTCCGCCGCGGTCGGTTTCATCGCGCTGTTCGGCATCGCCGTTCTCAACGGCGTGGTGATGGTGAACTCGATGGAGGAGCTGCGCGCGCGCGGCCTGGATGCCGCCTCGGCTGCGCGGCAGGCGGCGATGTCGCGGCTGCGCCCGGTGTTGATGACCGCCACGGTCGCAAGCCTGGGTTTCCTGCCCATGGCGATCTCAACCAGTGCAGGCGCCGAGGTGCAGCGGCCGCTGGCTACCGTCGTGATCGGCGGGCTGATCACTGCGACCCTGCTGACCCTGCTGGTCATTCCCGCGGTCTATCCCTGGTTCATCGGGGTCCGCCGGCCGGCAGGCGCCGTCCCCGCCCCACAACCCCTGGCCGCGGAGTGAGGCGACCATGTCCTTCGCAAGATCCTTGAAACCGGCTGCGGCCCTGTCTGCGCTGTTCATGGCGGGCTGCGCCGTTGGACCGCAATTCCGACCGCCGGCGGCTCCGGCCGGCGCCGACTATGCCGCAAAGCCCCTCCCGGCCAGCACCGTCTCGGCCGATGGGCCGCAGGGCGATGCACAGCAGTTCGTGCGGGGGATGGACATCCCCGGCCAGTGGTGGACGCTGTTTCATTCGAAGGCCTTGAATGCGGCGATCGAGCAGGCGCTGAAGGCCAATCCTTCGATCGCGGCGGCGCAGGCGTCGCTGCGGGCCGCGCACGAGGACATGCTGTCGGAGCGGGGCTCGCTGCTTCCCAGCCTGACTGCGAGCACTTCGAGCAGCGAGATCCGCACCGCGACCGGCGCGCTGGCCCCGACCTCCGCCTCGGGCCGCCCACAATATTCGCTCTTCACGGGCCAGGTTGGCGTCACCTACTCGGTCGACGTGTTCGGCCTCAATCGTCGCCGGATCGAGTCGGTGGTGGCGAGCGCCGACATGCAACGCTTCGAGCTGGAGGCGGCCTATGTCAGCCTGGCCACCAACGTCGTGATGGCCGCGACCCAGGAGGCCGGCGCGTCCGCCCAGCTGGCGGCCCAGCAGGACATCGTCAGGACGGACACCGAGATCAGGGACCTGCTGCGCCGCCAATACCAGTTGGGCGACGCCGCCCAATCCGATCTCGTGCAGCAGGAGGCGCTGCTCGCGCAGGCGCGCAGCATGCTCCCCGGGCTGGAGATGCGCGTCGCGCGGGAGCACAACGCCTTGATCGCCTTGCTCGGCGGCTTTCCCAACCAGGAACTGACGGCGCCGTTCGACCTGGACTCGCTGCAGCTGCCGCAGGACCTGCCGGTCAGCCTGCCATCGCGTCTGGTCAGGCAGCGCCCGGACATTCTCGCAGCCGAAGCCGGGCTCCATTCCGCCAGCGCCCAAGTCGGCGTGGCCGTGGCCGAGCGCCTGCCGCAGATCAATCTGACCGCAGACCTCGGCGGCGCCACTACCGCCCTTGCGGGCCCCTTCATGCCCTACAGTCAGTTCTTCAACGTGGCCGGCGGCCTGGCCCAGCCCCTGTTCGCGGGCGGCAAGCTGGTCCACCACGAGAAGGCGGCCCGGGCGCGGCTCGACGCGGCGCAGGCCGTGTACCGCGGTACGGTCATCAACGCCTTCCGGGATGTGTCCGACACGCTCCACGCTATTCAGTCCGACGCCGAAACGCTGAAGGCGAGCGAGGACGCAGAAGCGGCGGCGGCGAAGAGCCTCTCCATGGCGCGGGCCCAGCTGAAGCTCGGCGATGGATCCACCCTGTACGTGCTCGAGGCCGAGCGAAGATATGCGGCGGCGCGCCAGGCGCTGGTCCAGGCCCAGGTCGCGCGTCTTTCGGACACCGCCGCCCTGTTCCAGGCGCTCGGCGGCGGCTGGTGGAATCGCCAGGCCGGTGTCGAAACGGCATCCTCCTCAGCGGACGGACCGCAGGGGTGATCGGGGCTGCGGTCCAAAAGCTCCGCCGCCGTCAAGGCAGAGCGTACGCCACCACCTGGTCGCCCCGCTTCGTGTCCGTCTTCGCGTGCCCGCCCGCCGCGATGACCACGTACTGCCGGCCCTTCCAGACATAGGTCATCGGTGTCGCCTGCCCTCCCGCCGGGAGGCGGCTGCGCCACAGTTCCCGACCGGTGTTGGCGTCCATGGCGCGCAGATAGTTGTCCAGGGCCGCGCCGATGAACACCAGGCCCGAGGCCGTCGCGATGGGTCCGCCGAAGTTCGGGACGCCAGTGCCATGCAAAAAGAGCTGGCTTCCGGGCGCCAGGTCCCGGGTCGTTCCCAGGGGCGTCTCCCACAGCACCTTGCCGCTTCGCATGTCGATGGCGTGCAGCTGCCCCCATGGGGGCGGATTGCATGGCAGGCCGAAAGGCGAACGCACCACCACGCGGCGCATGCCGAAGGGAGCGCCTGCCTGCGGTGAGATCTCGACATCCGGTTCTGCGGCCTTCGCCGCATGGACCCGGCTCGCCGGGATCAGGGTGACGAGGTGCAGGAGAGAAGTCGTGTTGACGAAGGCGACCTGCCGCTGCGGATCGAACGCCAGCCCACCCCAGTTCACGCCGCCGCCGGTGAACGGATACTCCAGCGAGCCTTGCAGGGATGGAGGCGTGTAAATTCCGTCGCGCCGCGCGGCGGCGATCTTGCGACGACACTGGGCGCGGTCCCATGGCGTCAGCCCGAAGGCGTCGGCCGGACTGATCGTGCTGGGAGCCAGCGGTCGAGGCGCAGTCGGGAAAGGCTGGGTTGGAGACAGAACTTCGCCCGGCGCGCCGCCTTGCGGAACCGGCCGTTCCTCTACCGGAATCACCGGCGCGCCCGTGTCGCGGTTCAGAGTGAACAGCAGGCCCTGTTTGGTCGCCTGGAGAACGGCGGCCTGAGCCGCGCCATGCCATGCCACCGTTGCAAGGGTAGGCTGGGCGGGATTGTCATAATCCCAGACGTCGTGATGGACGGTCTTGAAGGCCCAGACCTTGCGGCCGGTCCTGATGTCGAGGGCGACGACCGAGTCGGCGTCTCCGTCGTCGCCTTTCCGCAGACCGCCCCAGAAGTCCGGGCTCGGACTGGTCGTCGGCAGGAAGACGAGTCCCCGCTGAGAGTCGACCGACATCGGCGCCCACACATTGGCGGCGCCGGCGACGATCGAGTCACCGGCGGCGGCGAGCGGGTCGAATCGCCAGAGCGGCTTTCCGGTCATGGCGTCGTAGGCGCGCACGGCGCCGCTCACTTCCTTCACCCGCTGATTGTCGGCGACCGAGGATCCGACGACGACGACGCCTGCCGCGACCACAGGCAGCGAGGTCAGCTGCATTTCACGCGGCGAGATGAGGCGAACATCGGCGCCGACATCCACGACGCCCGCCTGGCCGAAGCTGGGGCAGGGTTTCCCCGTCGCAGCATCGAGCGCGATCAGTCGACGATCGTTCGTCGCCAGGAAGATGCGCTCGGCGCACGCCGATCCCGCCGCGAGCCCCGGCGCGCGCCAGTAGGCGACGCCGCGACTGGTGAAGCCTTCTCCGTATTGGACGGAGGGATCGATCTTAGGGTCGTAGCGCCAGAGCGCTCGACCAGTCCCCGGATCGAGCGCCGAAACCTCGTTGAACGGCGAGGAGACGAACAACCGTCCGCCGACCATGATCGGCGTATCCTCGAACGCGGCTTGCTTTATCGCGGCCGGCTTCGACGCAAGATCGCCTGTCGAATAGGTCCAGGCGACCCGCAAATCCTTGACATTGTTCGGCGTGATCTGGCTGGCCGGCGAATAACGCTGACCCCCTTCATCGCCGCCGTAGAACGGCCACTCGCGGGCAGGCTCGGGAGCAACCCGGGTTGGCGCGCCGCCGCTGCATGCGGCCAGGCACAGCGTTGAAATGACGGCCAATACCAGCGCGCTGCGATCAATCCCGCTGGTCGCCGTAATCCGCCAACCCATCGTTCTTGCCCCCTCGGCCCAGGCGCGTCCCAGCTCTAGAGCCTGATCCGCTTATACGGAACAGATCAAACGGTGAATCAGGCTCCACATTCTTGAGTCTACGTCGGCGCCTCTACGGTTCACTCGAAACGTCAGCTCGTCTTCGCGATTGCCGCGAACAAAGCGAAGTGATCGGCGGTCCGGTAGTCTTCCGGATTCAGGCTCGACGCGTAGCGCCGGAACGCAGAGGTCTTGGCGATCACGGTTCGGCTGGCTGGATCGACCCAGACGAACTGGTTGTAGACGCCAATGGCGCTATAGGCGCCGCTGTCGTCCGGCACCCACCATTGATAGCCATAGCCCAATGGGAAGTCGGCGCTGTCCCGCGCTCCGGGTTGCAGGTGCGGCGCGTCCGGCGTCACCGACGCTGTGACCCAGGCCTTGGGTACGACCTGCGCGCCGTTCCATGCGCCGCCATTGAGGTAGCAACAACCGAGCCTGGCGTAGTCGCGGAGCACCGCATTGAGACCCGCGCCAGCCACCTCGGCTCCGGCGCAATCCACCATCCAGAACCCGTCGGCCTCCATGCCGAGCGGCGCCCAGAGCTTTTCATGCAGGTACTCGGCCAGGGACCGTCGGGTCGCCCGGCGCAGGACCATCCCAAGGACATGGGTGTCGGTGCTGTTGTAGCGATTGAAGGTCCCCGGCTCACGTTCGCGCACACAGGCGGCGGCGAAGGCGTCGAGCGATCCGTCGCCGGCCATGACCCGGCCATAGGCGGCGACATCGGAGTTCGGATCGCTGTAGTCCTCATTCCACCGGACGCCCGAGGACATCTGCAGGATGTCCTTCAACCGCACGCCGTCATAGCCGCCACCGGCCAACTCCGGCGCATACCGGGTCACCGGATCCTCGACCGAAGAGATGGCGCCTTCTTCGACGGCAATCCCGATCAGGGCGGAGACGAAAGACTTCGAGACGGAGAAGGCGATCGACTGGGTGCTTGCGTCATTTCCGAGCCAATAGTCCTCGAACACGACCTCACCGTCGCGCACCACCATCAGGCCGGTCGTCTCGATCTCGGAGAGGAACTGCGCCGTATCGAGGCGGCGGCCCTGGAATTCGAACGCCGACGGAAGCTCGATCCGCGGTCCCTGCGGGAGCGGAGACGGCGAAGACGCGCGCCGGATCACCCGCGCCGGATAGATGGTGGACATCTCGCGAAAGTTCTCGACCTGCGGACCGCCGCGAAAGAGACCTATGTTGCGCGTGATCCAGTCGTTCATGCCTCAGCCTCAGTGTCAGGAAGCCTGACCATAGCGCCTGTCCTCCGTCACGACGCAAGTCAAGGTCTCAAGTCGGGCTTTCCTGCGCAATCAAGTCGCGGTCGGCCAGTCAGTAGGTGACCGACGGAAGGAAAGCGCCGGCGGGTTCGTTGTAGAGCCCCATTGCCATCAAGGTCATCGGCTGGGTGATCTTGAGGCCCTGGCCGAGGCACCAGCGCAACAACTCGCCATTGCGTGATGGGACGAGAAACCCCGGCCCGCCGAACGATGTGGCCGCGCCGATCAGGGCCTTCAGATCGTCGTTTGTCTCTGCAACGGCGTGGCCGAAGAAGCCGACCTGGGTCGCGTAGCCGGTGATGCGGCCGTTCCGCTCGACGACCATGACCTGGCCGAGGCTGACCGAGGCCTCCGTCTCCCCCGCGCGATCGTGGCCGTGCACGCGGGCGCACAACCTGTTGCACGCCTCGACATCGCCCCGGGCCGCAGGCCTGACGGCGTAGCCGGGCAGGGTCAGTCCCAGGGCGGGACCCTGCAGGCAGGAGAGGTGCTCCCGCACCTCGAAACCGAGCTTCGAGTACAGGGAGAGCGAGCGGCAATGGTACCCCGCCTGCACGAGCCGAACGCCGGCGAAGCCAACCTCGGCGGATCGATCCATGACCGCGTTCATCAGCCGTCGGCCAACCTGTTGGTTCTGAACCTCCGGATCGACCGTGATCGGCCCCACGCCTGAGATCCTGCTGGCGCGCTCGTCGAGGAAGTTGCTGCCGATGACGCGGCCGTCGAGCTCGGCGACGACCCCGTAGAAAGAGTTGTTCGAGATCAGCGTCGAGACCACCGCGGTGGCGACCTCCGGACTCGGAACGTCCGGCGTGAAGTTGTGCGCCTCGGCGATCTCCTTGAACGCCTGGTAGCAGATCGGCCCACAGGCGGCAGCGTCTTCCGGGCGCGCCCTGCGAATGGTGAGACCCACGCTGCTCTC
>DASXGQ010000033.1:0-18006 GCA_036488995.1 Caulobacteraceae bacterium | reverse complement strand
ATCTCGCAGGGGAAAGGGGCCTAGTGTGTTCCTCGTCCCTCCCCTTCCGGGGAGGGTGTCGGCGAAGCCGACGGGTGGGGAAGTCTGGATCGTCCCCGGCGCCTGGGTCCTTCCCCAGACTTCCCCACCCGGTCTCGCTTCGCTCGACCACCCTCCCCGGAAGGGGAGGGACGGGATTAGGAGGAGGAAAGAGCGGTGACCGATCCGAACCTCGAAGCCACCCTCGATGAGGCCCTCGGCGAGGCGCACCTGCCGGCCCTCTTGATGTCGCTGGTCCACCTGACGGGCGACGCCTCGCTGCTCAGCCAGGAGCGCAGGGCCAGCTACGACTTCATCCTCTCCGACGGCTTCGATGGCGGCTATCCCGCGGCGGTCCAGGAGGACATCCGCAAGCGCGCCCGCGCCGCCATCCTCGCCCACCTCGACGGCAAGCCTCTGGCGCCGACGCCCGACCTCGCGACCGTGCGGCGGATGATGGACTGGATCGCCGGCGCGGACATCCCGGCCCACTACGCCGACTTCCTGATCGACGAACTGCAGCTCTCCGGGTCGGACACCAAGGCGCCCGACTGGTCCGCCCCGGGCCTCAAGTCCGCCGCGGCGAAGATGAAGGTGATCGTCGTGGGCTCCGGCATGTCGGGCCTTCTCGCCGGCATCCGCCTGCAGCAGGCCGGCGTCGATTTCACCATCATCGAGAAGAACCCCGACGCTGGCGGCACCTGGCTGGAGAATGTCTATCCCGGCTGCCGGGTCGACAACCCCAACCACATGTATTCCTACTCCTTCGAGCCCAACCACGACTTCCCGCAATACTACTCGACTCAGCCCGTCCTGCTTGCCTACTTCCGGCGTGTGGCGGACAAGTACGGCCTGCGCAGGCACATCCGCTTCAACACCGAGGTCGAGGAGGCCCGCTTCGACGAGGCGCGCAACCTCTGGCGCGTGAGCGTGCGCACCGCCGATGGCGCGCACGAGACCCTGGAGGCCAACGCGGTCATCTCGGCCGTCGGGCAGCTCAACCGACCGCGCCTTCCCGACATCGAGGGGCTGGAGAGCTTCGCGGGCCCAAGCTTCCACTCAGCTCGTTGGCGTCACGACGTGGACCTCGAGGGCAAGCGCGTGGCCGTGATCGGCACGGGCGCGAGCGCCTTCCAGTTCGTGCCGGAGATCGCCCCCAAGGTCGCGCAGCTGGAGGTGTTCCAGCGCACCCCGCCCTGGACCCTGCCCGGGCCGAACTATCACCGCGACGTGCCCGAGGGAAAAAAGTGGCTGATCCAGCACGTCCCCTTCTACGGCAAGTGGTACCGCTTCTGGCTGTTCTGGCGCCTGACCGATGGGCTGACGGCGGCGGTGAAGGCGGACCCGGCCTGGACCGGCGGGCCCGAGGCGATCAGCCCGGCCAACGCCGAGCTGCGCGCGATGCTCGAGTTCGCCCTGCGCGCCCAGGCGCCCGACGATCCGGAGCTGCAGGAAAAGATCGTTCCGCGCTATCCCTTCGGCGGCAAGCGCGGCCTGGTCGACAACGGTGTGTGGGTGGGCGCCCTGCGCCGGGACAATGTCGACCTGATCACCACCCCGATCGAGAAGATCACCCCCAAAGGCGTACTCACCCGGGACGGCGTCGAGCACCCCGCCGACGTGATGATCTTCGGCACCGGCTTCCACGCCAGCAGGTTCCTCTCGCCGATGAAGATCTTCGGCCGCGGCGGAGTGGAGCTGCACGACGCCTGGGACGGCGATCCGCGCGCCTATCTGGGCATGACCACGCCAGACTTCCCCAATCTCTTCATGATCTACGGACCCAACACCAACATCGTGGTGAACGGCTCGATCATCTTCTTTTCGGAGTGCTCGGTCCGCTACATCGTCGGCTGCCTCAGGCTGCTCGCCGAGACCGGCGCGCAGACGATCGAGGTGAGGAAGGACGTCCACGACGCCTTCAACGTCAAGGTCGACGAGGAAAACCTCAAGATGGCCTGGGGCCAGCCCGGGGTGACCAGCTGGTACAAGAACGCCAAGGGCCGCGTCACCCAGAACTGGCCCTTCCCCCTGGTCGATTACTGGACCGCCACCGTCGCCCCCAACCCCAAGGACTTCATCCTGGGACAGAAGGAAATGGCCGCAGCCTGACTCCCCTGCGTCGCCAAGTCCCTGGCTAGGCTTTGGAATCGGGTACATAGTCCCCTGGGGCTCGCGTCTTACGCGATAGAGGGGGAATACCAATGGGCACTACATGGGCGCCGCTCGAGCGGCGCAGAACGACCGGCTGTGACTCCAGCGGGGGAGGGCGGTCATGACCAACGCCGCCGCAGCCTTCTCGACGAGATCTTCAGAACGTTTCGATATCGGCGGCGTGATCGCTGATACATTTTCGATCGTAGGCAAAAATCTGCCGATCTTCGCCCTGCTTGCGGTGCTCGGTGCGGTGGTGCCGGGCTCGATCTTTGGCGCCGTGAACTTCAAGTTCACCAGTGAACTCCAAGCGCCGGGCGCGGTTGCGAACTTTCCTGCTCATGCCCTCCAGGCGAGCGGAACGGTACTTCTTGGCGCATTGCTCTTCTTGGTTGGGTTTCTGTACTTGCAAGCTGCGGTGAGCGCCGTGGTCATCAGCCAGAAAGAGGGGACTGCAGCTCCGAATGTCGCGTTTGCGCCGTGGCGCCATGTTCTCCCACTGTTCGGCATCCTGCTTCTCCTTGGGATCTCCGTCGTGCTCGGCCTTATCCTGCTGGTTGTCCCAGGCATTATCGTCGCTCTGGCGCTCAGTGTCGCGACACCCGCTCGCGTGGGCGAACGACTTGGCGTCTTTGCCTCCCTTCAGCGCAGCTGGGATCTGACACGTGGCTTCCGGTGGCGGATATTCCTCACGATCCTGCTGCTGGACGTGATCTTGGGAGTCGGGGAGCTCGTCGCTGCGCTGCTAAAGGTCGTCTTCCATACTTCCACAGCGACGTGGTCGGTGGCCGTGACCCCATTCATCTCCGGCGCAGTGGACATTCTTAATTTTACTGCTGTCGCGGTGATCTACTGCGAGCTTCGAAGGATTAAGGAGAACGGCTCCGCCTCCAATGTGGCTGCGGCGTTCTCCTGAGACTTCAGGCGACGTCGAACTTTGCGGCGGATGCCGAACAGCAGGCGCTGTTCGAGCCGTACGCGCGTCATGCGCGATAGAGGGGGAATACCATGGGCATTGAATGGGCGCCGCCTGGGCGGCGCGGAACGAGAGGGTGTGACTGCGGAAAGGGAGAGCGGTCATGACCGACGTCGCCCTGACCCTCGCGCCTCCCGATCAATTAGATATCGGGAACTTGATCTCGCGTACCGTGACCGTCATTCGCCGAAACTTTCCGATGTTTCTACTCCTCGCAGTGATCTGTGCCTTCATTCCGGGTGTGATAGGCGGCGGAATGAATTACAAGATAAATTCTACTGCCGCAAATTCGATCAATTTCTTCTGGGATGCTTTCAAAAATCCGAAGAATGCGGCGAGTTTGGTTAACCCGAATTGGTTCTGGCTCTTTCTACTTGGAATGGCGGGAAGCTTGTATCTTCAGGCGGCTGTGGTCGGCGTGGTTGCGGCCGAGACCGAGGGGCGCGCGTCTCCGCCGTGGGCGGCAGCGTGGCGACACATCCTTCCGCTGTTTGGAATTTTCATTGTTGTCTACGTTGCCTGCTGTGTCGCGTCGATCTTGCTCATCGTTCCGGGAATCATTCTGGGTCTCGCCTTCAGCGTTGCTGGTCCCGTAAGAGTCGCCGAAGGGCGCGGAGTCTTCGGTTCGATTCAGAGGAGCCGGGATCTCACTCGCGGATTGCGGTGGAAGATCCTTCTGATCATGATTCTATTCTTCATCGCGGAGGTTCTTGTTAGCGTCATCGTCGGCGTCATCAAGGTCGTGCTCCACGTTCCGACCGAGATCTGGGCGATCAGTGTGACGCCGGCGGTTGCGATGGTTCTTGCATTGGTGCGGACGGTCGGCCTCGCCGTGATCTACACCGGACTTCGCGCCGCGAAGGAAGGTGGTGGAGCGGTCCAAGTGGCCGAGGCCTTCGCCTGATCGGCCAAAGCCTCACCCCACGTCGAACTTGTCCCTCCGCCGGCGGCCGAACAGCAGGCGCTGTTCGAGCCGTCCGCGCAGGGCGGCGTAATAGGCGGTGAGGAAGTCGACCTCGCCCTCGTCCGGCGCGGGGATCCAGCCGATGCGTCCGCGGATGCGCTCGGCCACCAGCGAGAGGGTCCGCCGGTCCATCCTGCGCAGCACGCCTTCGAGGAGGTGCAGCTCCTTCACGCCATAGGCGTCGACCTGCTCGGGCGTGAAGGCGAAGCGGACGGCGTCGTGGCCGCTGGGCGTGGCGAGGTCGCGCAGCAGCGTCGGCCGTGGGATCCGCACGACCCAGCTTCCGGCCACGAGGTCGCCCGGCCTCAGCCGGTCGCGGTTGAAGAGCGGGAAGAAGAGGAAGATCCCGGTCCACGCCAGGGCCAGGAGGACGATCACCGCGTCGACCGGCTCGCCCACCGCGCCCGACGCCGCGAGCAGGGTCAGCGGCAGGAAGACCTCGATCTCGCGCAAGGCGTTGCGCACCAGGATCGATTCCGCGCCAAGGCGCCCGCCATTGCGCGCGACGACCCTAAGGCGCATGAACCGCTTGCCCGGCGTCGCCGCCCGCGGCCCGAGCTCGAAGAGGGTGAAATAGAAGCAGCGCAGGACGAAGAAGCCCGCCAGCCAGATGATCACGATCACCTCGCCGGACTTCGCGCCAATCGCCCATGCGGCGAGGCCGGCGACGATCGTCAGCACGACCAGCGCCGCTGCGATGATCAAGAGGTCCGTGAGGAAGGCGCCGATCCGATCTCCGGTCGAGCCGAGCGCGATCGGCAGGGCTACGCCCTCGGGCGTCACCAGCGCCCGCGCCAGGCCAGGTTCCGGGGCGACGGCCTCCAGCCTCACCGCCGGCGCTCCGAGGGCAGGTAGAAATAGGCGAGCCAGAGAACGAGGCTGGACGCGCCGATCGCCCAGCGCACGAGGTCGGCCTTGATCAGCTGGCGCGCCACCCCCTCCAGCACCCCGGCGAAGACGAGCATCACCAGCACCCCGGCCATCACCGTCCCGGCGGTCCGTCCGGCCATGGCGGCCGCCTCGAGGCGCGTCCGCTCGCCTGGAAAGGCGACCGCCCAGCCGATGCGCATGCCCGCCGCGCCCGCCAGGACCGTGGCGAAGAGCTCCGTCGCCCCATGGATCGCCAGCCAGCCGCCCAGCTGGAAGCTCAGCCCCCTGGAGGCATAGACCGCCATCAGCGCCCCCAGGATCAGCCCGTTCGCGCCCATCATCACCGCGGACGGCAGGCCAAAGGCGAAGCCCAGGGCAAAGGCGAGCAGGGAGACCTGGGCGTTGTGGGTGAACAGGAAGGTGGCGAAGGCGGAGAGGAACTTGCTGTCGTCGCCGCCGTAGAGCGCCTGCCTGAGGGTCTCGGTCGAGGCGGCCGGGTCCCGGCCGTGGGCGAGCTGGGCGGGGAGGATCGAGCCGTACCAGTCGGGATCGGACGAGACGAGGGCGTAGCCGACCACCGCCGCCAGCACGGTGATCGCCGCGGCGAGCGCGGTTTCCCGCCACAGCGCACGGACGGCCGCCGGCCAGTCGCGCAGGAAGAAGATCTTCAGCCGCTCGTGCAGGCGCCCGCGCGCGCCGTAGACAAAGAAATAGGCCCGCGTGGCGAGCGCCTCGAGATAGGCGATCAGCGCCGCCTCCAGGGCGATGGCGCGCGCGACCGAGAGCGACGAGACCGCCGACTGATAGAGCAGGGGAAGCTCGAGCAGCTCCGCGTCGGTGAACCCCCCTAGCTTTCCCGCCTCGGCACGGGTGAGTAGCGACTCCAGCCGTCGCCAGTCCGCCTCGCGTTCGGCGGGGAACCGATGACTGCGCAGCTCCCGCGTCTTCACAGCAGCTCCGCCCGTCTGATCTGTAGATAGGCGTCGATCAGCGCCGCCCCCATCTGCGCCGCCGGCGCCTCCACGACCTGGACGCCCAGCCTCTTCAGACGCGCGAGCACCACCTGCCGCGTCCGCAGCAGCTCGCGCGCGACCACTGCGCGGGCGACGGACTCCGCGCTGTCGGGCGCCGCGCGCACGGCGGTTTCGAGTTCAGGATCCTCGAACACGACGAAGAGGATGACGTGGCGCCGCAGCAGCCGCGTCACGTTCTCCACCATCAGCTCGGCGCTGGTGGCGTCGGCGAACTCGGTGAAGACCACGATCAGCGAGCGGCGGTCGACGAGCGTGCCCAGCTGGGTGAGGGCAAGGGTGAAGTTGGTCTCGGCATCGCTGTAGTCGAGGGCGGCGAGGTGGCGTTGCAGGCGCGGGAAAGCGCTCGCTCCGCTGACCACGCCGGAGAAAGCCCGCGGGCGCGCGTCGAAGCCATAGGCGCCAGCGCGATCGCCGGTCTTCAGGGCGACGAAGGCCAGCAGCAGGGCGGCGTTGATCGCCCGGTCCACGCGCGGCGCGCCCTCCAGCGGCGAGCACATCTCGTGGCCCGTATCGATCGCCACGATGACCGGATGGTTCCGCTCGGTGCGGAATTCCTTGACCAGAAGCTTGTGGTGCCGCGCCGATTGCTTCCAGTCGACCGTTCGCGGGTCGATCGCGCCTTTGGCTTCGTTGAGGGCGTGGAAGTCCGAGCCTTCCCCCGTCTCCAGCTGGAGCTTCACCCCGAACAGGGCGTCGCGGGCGAAGAGGCGGATCGCCTGCGCCTTCACCCCCTCGAGGTCCGGCAGCACAGGCACGGTCCGCTGCGCCTCGCCATGGCGCTGCGTCCAGGTCAATCCAAGCGGCCCCGTCCAGCGCAGCCAGGTCTCGCCGATCGGCGCCAGGCCGCGCCGCCGCGGCTGCAGCGTCACCTGGGCGGCGCCCTCCGCGCCCGCAAAACGAAGGCGCGCGACGCACGGCTCCGTCGCGACCAGCGGGTTCTGCCCAAAGGCGACCTCGGCTCGGCGGGGCGGGCGGCTGGCGAAGCGCGCCGTGACGACCATCTGGTCGGTTCGGCCCATGCCGAGCGAGGCGGGGAGCTCTACGTCCAGGTCCATCTCGTGACGGGACGCGCTCGCTGCGGCGTCGAGGATCAGCAGGCCGGCGATGAAGATCAGCCAGACGACGCCGGTTATCCAAAGCCCGGACGTCAGCAGGCCCAGCAGCAGCGCGACCGGCGCGCCGGCGGCCGCCAGCATCACCGCCCGCGCCGTGGGATAGATCACCGCGGCGCCTCGATCCGCTCGATCAGGGCGCGCAGGGCGACATCGACGTTGCGCCCTTCGATCTCGGCGGATGGCGAGAGGATCACCCGGTGCCGCAGGGCCGGCAGGACCAGGGCCTTCACGTCGTCGGGGATGGCGTAGTCGCGCCCCTCAAGGGCCGCGCGGCCACGGGCGGCCAGGGCGAGCATGGCCGCCGCGCGCGGGCTCGCCCCGGTCTCAATGTCCGGGCTCTCGCGGGTCGCCCGCACCAGGGCCACGACATAGTTCACCACGTCCTCCGCCAGGCGCACGCGTGAGACGGCTTCGGCCGCGGCGGTAAGGCTGCCGGCGTCGATGACCCTCTCCACGCCAAGCGCCGACGGGTCAGGCGAGCCGGCGCGCAGTCCATGGCGGGCGACGATCGCGCGCTCCTCCGCCTCCGACGGATAGGGCAGGGTCTGCTTGAACAGGAACCGATCGAGCTGGGCCTCGGGCAGGGGATAGACGCCCTGCTGCTCGATCGGGTTCTGCGTGGCCACCACCGTGAAGCGGGGGCTGAGCGCATGGGGCTTGCCGTCGAGGGTGACCACGCGCTCCTGCATCGCTTCAAGCAGGGCGGCCTGGGTCTTGGGCGGAGTGCGGTTCACCTCGTCGGCCAGGAGGAACTCGCAGAAGATCGGCCCGCGAGTGAGGGCGAAGGCGCCGGTCTGGAAGTTGAACACGTTGGCGCCGAGGATATCGCCCGGCATCAGGTCCGGCGTGAACTGGATGCGGCCAAATCCCAGGTCCAGGGCCCGCGCGAAGCATTGCGCCAGCAGGGTCTTGGCCGTTCCAGGCGGCCCTTCGAGCAGGATGTGACCCCCGCTCACCAGGGCGGTGAGCATCAGGTCGATGGTCTCCGCCTGACCCGTGACCGCCTTGGCCACCTCCGCCCGCAGGCGTCCCGCAAGCGCACGCACTTCTTCGACGTCCAAGCATCACCCCCCAGTGCGCTTCAAGCCCACAGCGAGCCCTGTTTATCCAGTCCGGTCAAGCCTTTGCGGTGTCGCGCGGCGTTCACGCGTCCTCGCCGGTGAGGCTGAGCCGCCAGCGACGCAGCCGGCCGGCCGCCGTAAGCATGTCGGAGACCGAACGCGCCTCCCGCGCCGCAAGGCGCAGGTCCGAGAAGCGTTCGCCCGCGCCGCGCTGAGCGCCCAGGCGGTCGAGCACGCTAGCGAGATCCTCGCCCGAACGCTCGCCCGGCGCGCCGGCGGCCTTCGCGGCGAGCTCCGCCGTGAGCTCGGCATAGGGCCCGCCCATCCGCGCCTCGCGCCCGGCCAGCCGGATCAGGGCCGCGGAATTGTCGATCAGGGCGGCTTTGCCCAGGGCCACCGCGCGCTCCGGCCGGCGAGCGGGACCGAAGCGGCAGAAGGCCTGCCATCCGGCGAGCGCGGCCGCGGCGGCCAGGCACAGGGTGACGGCCAGGAACGGCGGGTCGAACAGCAGGCGAAGCACGCTGCGCTCGCGGCCCAGGCCATTGAGCCGCACGTCGAAGATCACCGGACCTTCGCCGGTGCGCAGGGCCTCGATGATCGCCACGGCGGAGGCGAAGGTGTCCCCATCGCGCAGGCCCTGGTTGTTCATCAGGTCTGGATCGGAGAGGACATACAGGGCACGCGACGGATCCTTCACCAGCACCGCCTCGCCCGCCGGGTCACGCAGCACCGGCTGCCACGCCCCGCCTTCGAAGGTCTGCAGGCCGCTGATCGGTCCGGTCGCGAGGGTCTCGCCCCCAGGAAACGGCCCGCCCGCGGCGCTGAGGACCGTCGGCGCCGATCCCGGGTTGTGGCGGCGGACGTTGGCGGCGAGGAAACTTCGGAGGGTCGGCACGGGATCTACGACCGGGCCAGACCGGCGCACCCAGCCAGAATGGCGTGGATCGGCCGTCGTGGACCACTTGGGCAGTATCACCAGCGTGGGACCGGCGAACTCATTGGCGAGGGGCAGCACCTGGTTGCGGTCGGCGGAAACGCCTGGCGTGATGATGAGCAGGCCGTTGGCGTGGCGACGGCCTAGTGGGGCGCGGTTGACGATCGCCGGATCGCCGGCAAGGCGCAGGCCCTTGACCAGCCCCGCATAGCCCACCGCCGAGCGGGAGAGGGCGTGCGCCCCGCCGTCATCGCCGCTGCGAAGGTCGGGCTCGTAGGGCAGGAGCACCGCCATGCCCGCGAAGGCGAACACCCCCACGAGAACCACGATGAGCGCCGTGGTCCGCGACATCACCGGCGCTTCGCTCACGCCCAGGCCTCCGGGAAGGCAAAGGCCTGGTAGGCCTCACGGCAGCGGGCGAAACCTTCGGCTCCGGCTGCGCGCCCGGCAAAGGCGCTCGCCTCGACGATCCGCGCCATCTCGGCGAACGCCGTCTTCGCCGCTGCCGGCAAGCCGGGAAGAGCGCTGATATCGCGCGCAGTCAGGGCCGGCCGCACCAGCCTCGGTCGCTTGGTCTCGATGTCCTGCACGCCGCGATGCAGCAGCAGCCGCACGGCCTCGTCGAAACGCCCGGCCGAGGCGAGGCGGTCGGCGTCCTCCAGCAGCGCCAGGGCGAGCGTCCGATCCGGCCGCCAGTCGATCATCGCCGGGCGCTGCGCCCGTCGCCGGCGAAATAGCCTCACGCCCGCCACCTCCGAAACGATCAGGTAGAGAACCAGGGCCAGGGCGAGCCCCAGGCCGACCCAGAACAGAACCCGCAGCACCGGCAGGGCGGCCTTCACCACCTCCGCGATCAGGCGGCCTAGCGAGATCAGCCAGGCCGGCAGATGCGGCGGCGCAGGCGCCTCGGAGAAGGTCCACTGGAGCGACCGGTCGCGCAACAGCCGTTCGTGCGCGGCCGCAAGGTCGCTCACCTTAGGCTCCTGAAACCGCTCGTCCTTTTCATGGCGTCCCCCGACGTGGTCGCGAGACTAGCTGAGCCGTCCGCCAAGAACCATGCCCGGCGCCCCCGATCCGCCTTGCCCTTTTGACGCGGCCTCGCTCACCATCGGTCTCGAACAACGGAAGGAAGACCATGAGCGATCTCGATTTCAGGGGCCGGCGCGTCCTGGTCGTCGGCGGGTCCAGCGGCATCGGCAACGGGATCGCCCACGCCTTCCGCGAGCGGGGGGCCAAGGTCTTCGTCTGGGGAACGCGCGCCGCGGCGGCGGACTACCAGTCGGAGGAGGGCTCTGACCTCGCCGGTCTCGACTACGCCTGCGTGGACGCCTCCGACGACGCCGTCGTCCAGGCGGCCGCGGCGCAGGTCGGCGACCTGGACGTCCTGGTGGCCTGCCAGGGCACGGTGATCTATCGCCGCGGCGAGTTCGAGATGGGCGGCTTTCGCAAGGTCGTCGACGTCAACCTCAACAGCCTGATGGCCTGCGCCCTGGCCTTCCACGACGCCCTCGTGGCTTCGAAAGGCTCGCTGATCCTCGTCAGCTCGACGGCCGCCTTCCGCACGACCTTCGGCAATCCTGCCTACAACGCCTCCAAGGCCGGCATCCTCGGCCTCACCCGCGCCTTGGCCCAGGCGTGGGCGGGGGAGGGGATCCGCGTCAACGGCATCGCGCCGGGCCTGGTGGACACCAAACTGACCAAGGTGACCACCGGCCGCCCCGACCGCCTCGCCGGCGCCCTGCGCAGCATCCCCGCCGGTCGGCTCGGCACGCCGCAGGACATGGCCGGCGCCGCCCTGTTCCTCGCCTCGCCCCTGGCATCCTACGTCTACGGCCAGACCCTGGCCGTAGACGGCGGGCAGATGCTTTAAGGAAGTATTTGCTTCGCGGCCCCGTTCCGTGCGGCCTCGAATACATCGCGTGCGGACGTCGTCCCCGCTACGTGCTCCGTACCCTCGGCTCCGAGGTCCATCCATCCCGCGTTCACGGCCTCGAACATGTCTTCGGCGGGTCCAGTGTGGCCCTTGGGGATGCCGAACTGCTCGAACGCTTCCGCCCACCCTGCACGCGGGACGGCAAAGGCTCTCACGTCGAGATTCAGGACCTCGCCCAATTGCTCGGCGACTTCATCCGCGGTGACCATCGAACCGAGTTCGACGACGCGCCGCCCTGACCACGCTGGCCCGCTCAAAAGGGTTGCGACCTCCGCGCCGATGTCGTTCGTGGCGACCATCGTCGATTTCCGGTTTGTCGGATTATAGTAGACCGGTAGCGTTCCGCTCTGGGCGACCTGCAACCCGTAAAGAAAATTCTCGAAGAATCCGCCCGCGCGCACAAATGCGATTGGGGAAGTCAGGTCGCGAAAACCTTGCTCCAGAAGCGACAAGGCCGTGATCATCCCAAGCCCGCTGGTTCTGTTGGCGCCCATCGACGAAAGCGCAACCACCCGCGGCGGCGCTGCCTTGGTGAGCGCCTCGACATAGTTCGCAATCACGCTCTTTGCTTCTTTGTAGTCGGGCGAGGGGGCCCAGACGGCCGGTAACATGACAAACGCGCCGTCGACGCCTTTGAGCGCCCGCTGGATGGCCGCCGAGTCGTTCCAATCGCCATCTACCAGTTCCACGCCCTGGTTCGCCCAGTTAGCCGCCTTCTCGCGATTGCGGACCAGCGCGCGGACGTCCTTGCCGTGCGCCAACAGATGTTCTGCCGTTGCGCCGCCAACTTTCCCCGTGATTCCCATGACTAAAAACATGCGTATTTCTCCTGATGTTGAGGGGCAGAGGACTGACCCTGTTGGTTCAATGGATGAGCGGCAGAAGGGCCCGGACTCGGGGATCGCGCGCGTAGAGGCCGCCCCACGTCATCGCGCCCAGAAGCAGCGAAATGATTTCCGGCGGCGAGCCCAACTCACCCATGCGGACATGGGCGCAGATGGCGCCTCCCAAAAAGCCCGTCACCAGGATCGCGCCGAGGACGGCGGTGGCAGGGATGGCGTAGAGGATGGCGCAGGCGAGTATGATCGGAGCCACGACGCGGGTCAGGTCCATCGCGAACCCGGTTTCCTGCAACATGCTTGAGATCTGCGCCGGTGCGAAAAGCTGAATAGCGCCGTCCGCCGCCAGAGCGATAACGACAAACGCGCTCATTATCCGGCCGCCCCACTCGGCGCGATGCACGGTTATAGTTTCGGTCGCCTGATCCAGGATTGTTTCGGACACTTGTCATTCTCCGATTTGGGGAACCCATATTCGGAAATTACTGTGCCTCTCAGGTATGATAAACACCTTGGAATTGAACGCATTGTTCTCGCTGCGGAGAACAATCCCGAGGCGCGAAAATGCAGAATCTCGAACCCCTCCTCATTTTCATAACGGTCGCGGAAATGGGGAGCTTCACCCGCGCAGCCGATAGCCTGGGCATCCAGAAGGGCAGGGCCTCAACGGCGGTCCGGAAGCTGGAAGAAGATGTCGGCGCCAGGCTTCTGCACCGGACGACGCGCAGCGTGCAGCTGACGGAAGACGGACGGGTGTTTCATGCACGCGCCCGCGATCTGCTTGCGGACGTTGACGATCTCCACTCGATGTTCGCCAGCGATCGCGTTGCGCTTCGCGGGCGTCTGCGCGTCGATCTTCCGACTGAGGTGGCGCGCGCAACGATCGTGCCGGCCTTGCCGGATTTCATGGCGACCCACCCCGAGTTGGAGCTGGAGCTGTCGAGTACGGATCGGCAGGTCGATCTGGTTCAAGAGGGGTTCGACTGTGTATTGCGGCTTGGACCCATAGGGGACGAGACGCTGATTGCCCGTCCACTGGGCCTGTTGCGCATGGCCAACGCTGCCAGCCCCGCCTATCTGGCGCGCTATGGCGTCCCTCGATCGCTGGAAGATCTTCAGCGCCAGGAACATCGGACAATTCATTTTTCGACGATGCTGGGCGCAAGACCCCAAGGATGGGAATATCCAGACGGCGACAGCTACGCGACGCTTCAGTTGCCAGGTGCGCTACACGTCAACAGCGCGCAGACCTACGAAGCTGCGGCCCTCGCCGGCCTTGGCCTGATTCAGGCGCCGCTCATGGGGATTGGCCCATACCTGGAGAGCGGAGCGCTGGTGGAAATTCTGCCCGATCTTCGTCGCCGGGCGCTTGCCGTGTCCCTTGTCGTCGCCCATCGGAGCAATCTGTCGCGCCGAGTCCGCGCATTCATGAAATGGATCGAAGGTGTGCTGAGGCCGCATCTCGAATAGCGGTCTGGCAATGTCGCGTTTCCGGAACCGTGATTGAGATCGATGACCCGACAAGTCGTTATCCCCGTGGAGGTGCGACAACGAGCCGTGGCGGCGGGCGAGGTGGGCTGTCGCTGGCTGGTCGAATTGCCGGACCTTGTGATGGGTCTGGAACGCGATTGGGGCGTCACTGTAGGCGATGCGCTCCACGGCGGGTCAGCGGGGCTGGTCGCGCGCGCCATCAACGCCGCAGGCGAGTCGGTCGTGCTCAAGCTCGGTTCACCGGCCCACGACAACTTCTCCAACGAGGTCGCCGCCTTGCGTATCGCGGCGGGCCGCGGCTACGCCAACCTCCTCAACCACGACGAGCCTCGTCGCGCGATCCTGTTGGAATTACTTGGCCCAATATTGCACGACCTTGGGCTCCCCCTTCCACGCCGGATCGAGATAATTTGCGAAACGTTGCGCCAGGCTTGGCGGCCTTCGCCAGATCATCCCACAGGTTTCCAGTCAGGCGCGCAGAAGGCCCGCCACCTCGCATCTTTGATCGCCAGGTGGCATCAAGAGCTCGGCGAACCGTGCTCCCGCCGGGTGGTCGCCCAGGCGATGGCCTTCGCCACCGACCGCGAGAGCGCTTTTGATCCTGCCCGGTCCGTCCTTCTCCATGGCGACGCTCATGACCACAACGCCCTGCAGACACTCGATGGCGTCGGCTTCAAATTCGTCGATCCCGATCCACTGTTCGGCGAACGCGCCTACGACGTAGCCATTTCCATGCGGAGCTGGACCAATGAGCTGCTGGCCGGTGATCCCGTGCGCCTGGGGCTCGAGCGATGCACGCAGCTCGCCGACCTGACGGATGAGGCGCCTGGCGCCATCTGGCAGTGGGGCTTTCTTGAACGGGTCTCCACTGGCCTCTTCTTGATTGTTCTTGGCCGCCTTGATGAAGGTCGGAGGATGTTGGCGGTCGCCGAGACCTGGGTAGGAGTCGGCGCGTAGGCCCTTACCGGACGTCCTCGCCGGGTCGGGTGTGACCACGTTGTGCTAGTTAAGGAGGGCTTCCTCGGTCGCGCTCGCAGCGGGATCGAGCGCTCCGAAGTAGAAGGCGCCGCCCGGCGCGTCCAACACCTTCGAGAAATCGGTCCGGTACGCCGCCGGCGACACGCCGAGGCGGCGGGTGAACGTTCGGCGCATTCGCTCATACGAGCCGAAGCCGGACTGAAAAGCGACCTGATCGGCGTTCCGAGAGGTCTGTTCCAGGAGCCGCTTGGCGACCTCGAGCCGCACGGCTTCGACCCACTCGGCCGGCGGCGCGCCGGTCGCGTCGACGAAAGCCCGGTAGAAGTTGCGCAGGCTCATATGCGCGCGCTCGGCCAGGGTCTCGGCGCGAAGATCGGCGCTGGGATTGTCGGCGATCCATTTGAGCAACGGCGCCAGCGGGCCGGTGACGGCCTGCCCCCGCAGGGCGGTGCTGAACTGGGTCTGCCCGCCGGGGCGTTTGAGATAGAGAACCAGGCTTCGGGCGACAGTCAGCGCCAGTTCATGGCCGTAGTCCTGCTCGAGCATGGCCAGGGCGAGGTCGATGCCTGTGCTGACACCGGCAGACGTCCAGACGCCCCCGTCTTCGGTGAAGATGCAATCCGGGTTGACCTTCACGGACGGGAAGCTCCGCTGCAGTTCGGCGCAATCGGCCCAGTGGGTGACCGCCCGGCGTCCGTCGAGCAGCCCGGCCAGGGCGAGTATGAAAGACCCGGTGCAGACCGACGCGATGCGGCGGAAGGCGTGGTGATGCTGGCGCAGCCACGCGACGAGGCGAGGGTCGGAGCTCTCGTCAACGTTTGTGCCGCCGACGACGATGACCGTGTCGATCGCCCCCCGCGCCGGCGTGGGCAGGGGCGAGGTTAGAACGGGCAGCCCTTGGCGCGTCGTAACCAGACCGCCTTCCGAAGAGAAGTAGAGCAGCTCGATCGGGCGCTCACGCGTCGCGCCGCGCCGTACGATGGCCCTGCCGGCGGAGTCGAACACCGCGGCGGGGCCCGCCGTGTCGAGCAGGTCGCATTCGTCGAACAGCAAGAATGCGATGCGTTTAGGTTTCAGGTCCATCCAGCGCTCGTCTGGGTTGGCGCCGCCGAGTGTTCGCTCGCCCGGCGATGATACTACATCGGCTCCGCGAGGTCTGCGCACGGCAGTCGCCGCAATGGCACAGCCAAGTGGGAACTGGTTTGAATCAAGAGCACGTTGATCCCGTTCAGGCGATTCCGCCTGAACGGGACGTGCTCTAGCGCGGCGGCTTCGCGTCAACCGACTGAACGGCGAGGCGCTGCCCGCGATAGAGTTCCGCGAGCTGCCGGTCGGCGCCCGTGCGGGCGGTCTTGCGGCAGAAGTTCCAGTACGCCCACTGATCCAGGTCGAACGCCGGCCGCCTTCCGCAGACCACATCGACCGCATGGCCAATTCTCGCCTGTAGTGTGGCCCGCCCACTGTCCTTGGATAAGTCGAGGTCGGCATAGGAAACCCTGACCGAAGGGGTGTCGTTGTCGTCTTGCGCATGAACGCCGGTCGAGAAAGTAATAATGAACAGTGCGGCGATCGCGACTGCGCCAGATGAAGAGACGTACTTAGACATTGAAAGTTCTCCTCCTGGATTGACCTCGTGCGATCTTGCGCCTGCGACAGTCACCGCAATAGGACAGAGAACCCTCATTTCATGCCAAAGCCGGCCTCAGCCTGCTGTGGCGCTCGTACTCGTCCGACCTCGTTGAGCCGGCAGGCGATATCCCTCGAACGTCCGCTTCCCACCTCTTCGCGGCCCTTTGAAACGTCTGCTTCCGGGCTCCTGGCGCGGGCGGCCGGTAACGTCGGCTTTCCGTTACCGCGATCAAGACCGCAATCGACCCTCATCGGACATTGCGAGCGTGGCGTTTCGATTGACCGCGGGCGGCGCGAGGGCGCTAATTCGCACAGAGAGCGACTTCAGGGACGCTCCGCACAACTCGCTGGCGGCGTTCCTGCGCCGCTGGCCCGCTCTGCTGGGTCCTGACGGGAGCTCGTCGTCTGGGAAGCACGAGGGAGAGCGCCATGAGCGTCTATCGCGTCACGGAAATCATCGGCACCAGCAAGAACAGTTGGGAAGACGCAGCACGCGAGGCGCTCAGCGCAGCTGCCGGCTCGCTCCGGGAACTGAGAGTGGCTGAGGTCGTGGAGCTGGACATCACGTTGGGCGCGAAAGGTGAAATCGACACCTTCCGCAGCAAGCTTCGCGTCAGCTTCAAGTATGACCCGAGTTAGCCGCGCCAGCTGATCGAGGAGGGAGCCAAACGACTGCCGATGATGTCGTTGGCTTCCCTTCGACAATAGAGACGCCCGGATCGCGCTCAGGACTCGCCGACCGTTCTCCACCCTCGGCGCCCTTCGCAATGTCCGCTTCCGGCTTCGTGGCGCCGATGCGATACGCTGGAAAATAGGGCTTGAGCCGGAACCTGGGTCCGGCCTCATAGATGGGCGCGTCCATGGAGAGACGCCAAATAGGATGAGCGAACGCTTCCTCAGTCCCAGCGAGACCGCGCGGCGCCTCGGCGTCGGCGTCCGGGCATTGCGCCTGTACGAGCCGAGAGGTCTGGTGCGCCCTGCGCGGACGCATGCAGGTTGGCGCGTATACGGCCCAGACGAGATAGAGCGCCTGCACCAGGTGCTGACGCTGAAGTCACTCGGGCTGTCATTGGCCCGCATCACCCAGCTTCTTGCCGGGCGAGTGGCGGACCTGCCAGCTCTCCTCGCCCTGCAGGAGGATGTGCTCACCGCTCGAATCAACGACCTGCAGCGAGCGCGTAAGTCGGTTCAGGCAGCTCGCACGAAAGTCGCGCGTGACAGGCGGCTCTCCCTGGAAGACCTCATTGACCTCGTTAGGGAGACGACCATGTCCGCGATAGACGAAGCCAGGCTGGCGGCCAGCGCCCACCAGGTGCTGCGGGAGGCGATCGACCCGCGCCTGCCCGGCCTCTACCGCGGCAAGGTGCGCGACAACTACGACCTGCCGGACGGGCGGCGCATCCTGGTCACATCCGACCGCCTGTCGGCCTTCGACCGGGTGCTGTGCTGCATCCCGTTCAAGGGCCAGGTGCTCAATGGCGTCGCCCGCTGGGCCTTCGAGCAGACCGCCGACCTCTGCCCCAACCATGTGCTGGACTACCCCGACCAGAACATCGTCGTCGGCCGGCGCCTCGAGATCCTGCCGGTGGAGATCGTCGTGCGCGGCTACCTGGCGGGCGCGACGAGCACCTCGATCCTGACCATGTACCGGGCCGGTCGCCGCGAAATGTACGGGCAGCGGCTGCCCGACGGCCTCGCCGACAACCAGGCGCTCGAGACGCCGATCATCACCCCCACCAGCAAGGCCGCCGACGGCGCTCACGACGAGCCGCTGACGGAAGACGAGATCCTCGCGCGCGGACTGCTCAGCCAGGCCCAGTGGCGGCAGGTGAGCGAAACCGCCCTCGCCCTGTTCGCCCGGGGGCAGGCGCTGGCCGCCGAGCGCGGCCTGATCCTGGCCGACACCAAGTACGAGTTCGGCGTCGATGCGCAGGTGACCCTCCGCCTCGCCGACGAGATCCACACCCCCGACTCCAGCCGCTACTGGCGGGCGGACACCTACCCGCAGCG
>DASXGQ010000030.1:0-13645 GCA_036488995.1 Caulobacteraceae bacterium | reverse complement strand
CTCTCACCAGAGGAGTTCGAAGCCAGACACGCCGCTTATCCACAGTCGTCCACAGCCCGCCGCCCGCGGTCCCTGCGTGCGGCGCCCATAACAACCACTGTGGCTAATTAAACTGTCTCACCAGAGGGGTTCGCTCCACTTGAATTTCACGAGACGTTCGTGCGGTTCGTGAGGTTCGTAGTTCAATAAGGCGCCAACAGACTTCCGGCTCCTAGGACCTGCCGACGACTGCGGCGCGTAGCGCGGATCCGGGTTGTTCCTCCACGGCAAGCCGCAGGAGGTCGTCTCACCCAGGGGCGAGCGCGGCGGCGAACTGGAAGAGCTCGATGACGTTGCCGGACGGGTCCTGCAGCAGGATTTGCTTGCCGCCGACGCCGTCGACGATGTCGTTGCGGAAGCGGGCCCCGGCGCTCTTCAGCCGGGCGACCTCGGCCTCGATGTCGCCGACGATGAAGTGGATGCGGTTCCAGCCGCCGGGGCCGGGCTTCTCGCCGTCCGGCATCGGCCGCCCCGCCGAACTTGCCGGTCCGGCGAGCAGCAGGCGCAGGTTGCCGCGGGCGACGTCGGCGAAGGCGGGATAGCTGTGCAGGACCTCGAAGCCGAGCAGCGTCCTGTAGAATTCAACCGCCTTTGCGACGTCGTCGACCATGTAGCGGACGCTCACCATGTCACGGGGGTCAGTCATCGGTTCCTCCCTGGCTTTCGGGTAGACAGGTTCGATCGGCGAGCTGCGTGAGCAGGAACTCGACGCGCGTGGCGAGGTCCTCGGCCGTTCTCTGGAACAGCGGATAGGTGACGTCGTCGAGATCGCCAGTCGCGGGGTTGGCGATGCTCCAGTGGACCGTTTGCGGATGGTCGGGAAACTCGGGACAGACCTCCCGCACCCGGTCGCACAGGCTGATCACCCAGTCGAAGCGGCGCCCCACGAAGTCATCCAGGCTCCTGCAGACGTGACTGGCCAGGTCGATGCCGTATTCATCCCGCATCACGCGCACCGCATTGGGGTGGATCGGGCGGGGGTGGCTGCCGGCGCTGACGGCCTCGATGGCCCCGCCCGACTTCACCCTGGCCAACGCCTCGGCCATCGGCGAGCGGGCGCTGTTGCCGGTGCACAGGAACAATATCCTCGTCGGTCTGAGCGCGCCGCCGTTTCGCGGGGGCGGGATGAGGCGAAGGCCGGGGTGGAGAGCCCCGCCGGCAGCCGAGAGCAAGCCGCCGATACGCGTCAGCTCCAGCCCGTAATAGGTGTCGCGCCGATCGGCGGAGCTGCGCCGCGCGGACACCAAAGAGCCATCCCGCAACTTGCCCAGATGGTACGAGACCAGGTTCTGAGGCTCGCCGACGAGCCCGGTCAGCTCGTGCACGATGCGGTCGGAGCGCGCGAGCTCGCGCAACAGCCGCCACCGCAACGGGTGCCCGGCCAGCTGCAGAAAGGCGGGCGCGGCGACGTCGGAGGAAGATGGCTGGAGGGCCATGGGACGTGAAATACATCAATTGGCCTTGATGCATCAAGGGGGATTGATGTGTCCCTCGGCAAACCTCCCGCTCGCACCGTGGCTGGGCGTTTCGCTGAGCGGCGCCGCGCTGGAATAGTGCGACAATCCGTTACGTTTGTTTGAAAGAAAATTTACCACGGACCTCACGGACTACACGGACAAATGAAGAATTAAGACAGCGCCTTCGGCGCGATTCATTAGACCCCGGCGGGGTAGAACTTCACCGAATGTCCGTGGGGTCCGTGAGGTCCGTGGTTAAGCAAAGCTCCATCGCCTCACGGGCCCCCCAGCACACCGCGCTGGCCCACCTTGCGGCCGGCGGGGTCGATGAGGACGCCGGGGTTCATGACGCCGGCGGGGTCGAGGGCCGTCTTCGCCGCGGTCAAGGCGGCGCGGAAGAGAGGCGGGATCTGCTTCTCGTAACCGGGGCGATGGTCGCGACCGACGGCGTGGTGGTGGGTGACAGTGCCGCCCAGCGCGACGGTGATCTCGTTGGTGGCCGCCTTGATTTCGCACCAGCGGGCGAGCGAGTCCTCCAGCTTCCCCTCCCGCGTGCCGACCGCCGAAAAAGAGAAGTAGGGCGCAGGCCCGTCCGGGTAGACGTGAGTGAAGCGGCAGGAGACGCTCGCCGTGTGGCCGCAGATCTCGCTGATCGCCCGCGCCGCGCGCTCGCGCACGCCTTCATAGAAGGCGTCGAACCGGTCCCAGGTGATCGACGTCTCGAAGGTGTCGCCGATCATGCCCAGGCCCACCGACAGGTTGCGGCCATACGGCATGCGAATGAAGGCGTTGCGCCACTGGCCGGCCGCGCCCTCCCGGCGGACGCCGGCGCTCGCCGCAGGCAGAAGCTGGACCGCGACAGCGCCCTTGTCGTAGCTCCCGCCATGGTCACTCACCAGTTCCAGCGCCCGCTGCATCCAGGCGTCCAGCGGGTGGTCGGCGCTCTCGAAACCCAGCACCAGGATTGGCGAGGTCCCGTCGCCGACGCCATTCCCCTGCGCCTCGGCCGGGTCGAGCAAGCGGCAGTTGGAGGGATAGAGCCCGGCTTGGGTGAGCGCGCGCACCGCCGCCGACGCCTCCGCCATCGAGCGGAAGGTCACGCTGGCGGAGGCCTGGCGTGTCGGGCGGTCCTGCAGCCGCATCCACGCTTCGATGATGACGCCGAGCACCCCCTCGGACCCGATCATCATCCGGTCGGGCGACGGCCCCGCGCCAGAGCCAGGCAGGCGACGGGTTTCCATCACGCCCGCCGGCGTCACCGTGGTCGTGGATTCCACGAAGTCGTCGATGTGCGTGTAGAGCGAGGCGAAGTGTCCGCCGCTGCGGGTCGCGATCCAGCCGCCCAGGGTGGAAATCTGGAAGCTTTGCGGGAAGTGGCGAAGCGTCAGCCCATGCGGACGGAGCTGCTCTTCGATCTCCGGCCCCAGCGCGCCGGCCTGGATCCGCGCGGCGCGGCTGAGGCGGTCGATCTCGACCACCCTGTTCATGTGCTGGGTGTCGATGACGAGGGCGCCGGCGTAGGAATCCCCGACATCCGACTCCACACCGCCGGCCACGCTCGAGCCGCCGCCGAAAGGCGTGACCGCGAGATTGGCGCGCGACGCCCAGTCCAGCAGGTCGGCGACGTCCTGCGTCGTCTTCGGGAAGGCGACCAGGTCGGGCGGGTGGTCGATCCGTCTTAGCCGCATGCGCACGGCGTCGCCGAACGACTTGCCCAGGGCATGGGTGAGCCGGTCGTACGGCGTCGCCGAGACCATGGCCGCCAGGCTTGCCGGCGCCGCGGCCCTGGGCGAGGGCAGGTCGAAGTCCGCTTCGGTGGGCGGGGGGATCTCTTGCGGCGCATGCCCGATGGCCCGCGCCGCGCCGGCGCGGATCCGGTCGGCCTCGTCCGGCGACAGGTCCTCGTCCTGGTATCCCCAACCCCAGAACCGCAGCCGTCGGCGATGGGAAAGCGTCGCAAATTCGCCCAAGCCACCGCTCCCGTTGTTGTTGCTCAGCCTATACCGCACCTGTCCGCACGGACGTACAAGTCGCGATGGCGCGATCTCGGCGGGGCTGAAGGCCGATCAACAGTCCGGGAGCCGACACTCACAAGTGCAGCGATGGTGGAGAGTGGACACAGGACGGCTCCTAGGAAGGAGACACTGTTGTTCGATCACGGAAGGTCAAAGTCGCAGCAGGTCGCGAAACGTGCAAAATAAGGGGCGGTAAGGGCTTCTACGGCCAATACAGGATCATTGTGAGCGAACGCACCCTCGCCTTCGGTCCCTTCGAACTGCTCCCACAACGTCGCCTGCTGTTGCAGAACGGTCAGCCTGTACGCCTTGGCAGTCGCGCGCTGGCGATTCTGACCCGCCTCGTCGAACGCCCCGGTCAACTGGTCTCAAAAGACGACCTGATGGCCGCAGCGTGGCCGGGTCTGTTCGTCGAAGAGGTGAATATCCGGGTTCAGATGCAGCAGTTGCGACGGGCGCTGAGCGGAGGCGACGGCGCCGTCATCGGCACCGTGCCCGGTCGGGGATATCGTTTCGGGGCGCCGGTCGAGGACCGCGAGCGGGAAGTCTCGCTGCCCGTCGCGGAGGCGTCACTTCCCAGGTTCCTTGGCCGGGTCATCGGTCGTGAGGACGTCACGGCCGCGATCGTTGGCGCGCTGGCGGATCGGCGCCTCGTGACCATCGTCGGGCCGGGCGGGGTCGGCAAGACGACGGTCGCGCTCGCGGCGGCACGCACCTTGGCCGAGAAAGGGAAAAATGTCTGTCTGGTCGATCTCTCCCCTTTGACCGACCCGTCCCTTGTCGCCACGGCGATCGCGACGGCGTTGGGCATCGGGCCCATCGATGCGGACGTCACGGCGGCGGTGGCGGCCTGCGTCCAGGCTCGTCGCGCGCTTCTGTTGCTGGACAACTGCGAGGGGTTACTCGAGTCGATCTCTGAGTGCGTCGAAACCATCCTGAGCCGGGCGCCCGAGGCTTCGGTGCTCGCGACCGGCCGCGCGCCGCTAAGGCTCGAGGGTGAGCGCCTGCACCGGCTTCGCCCGCTTTCGGTCCCGCCCGAAGGCGCGATCTCGGCTGCAGAAGCGCTCGGCTACTCCGCCGTCGAGCTCTTCGTCGAGCGCGCCAAGGCCGTCAGCGACGACTTCATCCTGATGGATCAGTCGGCGCCGCTGGTTGGCGGGATCTGCCGGTCGCTGGACGGTCTGCCGCTGGCGATCGAGCTGGCCGCGGTCCGCACCGATCATATGGGGCTCGACATTATCGCGGGCAGCCTGAGCGACCGCTTCAGTCTGCTGACCACCGGCCGCCGCACGGCCGCCACGCGCCACCGGACCCTGCGCGCCACCCTCGACTGGAGCGTGGAGCGCCTGTCGCCGATCGAGCACACCGTCTTTCGTCGCCTGGGCAGCTTCGCCGCCGGTTTCGATCTCGACGACGCCGTCATCGTGGCAGGCGAATTGCACAGCCGCCTCGAGGTCCTGGAAGCGGTGGCCGAACTCGCTTCGAACTCCTTGCTCGAGGCGGACATCAGCGCGGAGGTGACGCGCTATCGCATGCTGGAAACGACCCGGGCCTACGCCCTGGACCGGCTTGCGGCTGCTGGCGAGACTTCGACGGCTTTCGAGCGACAGTGCGGGCGGCTTTGCGAGCAGCTCGGCGCTCCGCCGCTGACCTGGGACGGGCGCCTCACGCCGGCGTGGCGGGAGCACTATGCCCGCAAGTTGCCGGACGTCCGCGCGACGCTCGACTGGGCGTTCGGACCCGATGGCGATCCTCGGCGCGGAATCGACCTGGCCGTGGCGGCTCAGCCCATGTGGATGGTCCTGCGTCTTGTTAAGGAAGCGCGCGATACCTCCGAGCTCGCCTTGGAACGCCTGGGCGGCCTGGGCGAACTCGGAGACCGGCGCGAGACGGTCCTGCTCGATACGATCACCTGGAGCATGGTCCCCCTCCGCGAATATGCCGCCCGGATGGACGCGCTGATGACCCGGTTCGCCAAGCAGGCCGAGACGCTGGAATTGGTCGAATATCAGCTCCGTTCGCACTACCGGGCGTACGCGAGGGCGACCCTGGTCAGCGACGCCGCCCGGATGGCGTCGTGTGTCCGCGCCTTTGGGGAAGTGGCGGAGCGCTGTGGCGATCCCCTTGCGGGCCTCGTTCACCACCGGCTGCAAGCCTACCTCGCGTTTCAGATGGGACGGCCGGTCGTGGCGCGTGACCAGGCCAAAGAGGCGCTCGCCTCGCCGATCCTTGGCGACTTCGGTCCCTATCGGGGTCACTACGAGGTTGGACACACCCTGCTAGCTCGCAGTCTGCTTAGCCGTGCCTTGTGGACCGTCGGCGAAGTCGACGACGCCATCGCCGAAGCCGAGGCCTGTGTCGCCGACGCCGTGGCGACGGGAAATCCAACGGAGATCTGGTATACTCTATGGATCGGCCCCTGCACCGTCGCAATGCTTGCTGGCGACCGCGACAGGGCGACCCGCTTCGTCAATCTCCTCTGCGAGACCGACGACGGGACTGCCCCCGAACTCTACCGTGATTGGGCGGAACGCTTTCGCGAGCTTCTTCCGCGGCTCGGACAGGCTACGGACGATGGGCCGGTGGTCGCCCGACCCTGGCGTGCGCCCTCCAGAACCCATGCCGAGCTGCTGGCGGCGATAGCCCCCGCGTTGGCGATGGCGGAAATCGACGATGGGACGGTCTCATCGTTCACGCCGGAGCTCTTGCGCGGGCTTGGCGAGCAGAGACTCGCCGCCGGCTCGGCGGTCGAAGCCGACGATTATTTCCGGCGATCCGAAGTCCTTGCCCAGGACCAGGGCGCTCTGTCGTGGGAGCTGCGGACGGCCATCAGCCGCGGTCGTCTCGCCCTGCGCTCTACAGGCGCTGAAGACGCAGCCCGTCGTCTGGTCAGCGTCCTCGATCGCTTCACCCAGGGTCGCAACTCGCTCGAGTTCGAGCGGGGCGCGCAGCTGGTCGAGTCTTTGCGCAAGTGAACAGCTCAACGGCCGCAATACTGGGGCAGGAGCCCCTGTCACCTTAAATCTGGCGCTCCCGGCGCCGGCCTCTCAAGACGAGATTTCGGCGAGCGCAAGCAAGGCGACAAAGACGCCAAGGGGCGCGAGGTGCGAAAAGTCTCGGTGGCGCAAGACCGTCAGAACCGCTGCCGCAATGATCACGGCGCCGAGGATCAGGCCGGCTTCGCGACTGACGGGAAATGAGATCAGAACCGCGGTCGCCATCTCCAGCGCGCCAGTCAAGCGGCCCCACCATTGGGGATAACCCCAGCGAACAAAGCTGCTCCTGGTCGCCGGCGCGCTGATCGCATTCGCCACGCCTGCGCCGAAGAATCCGGCGACGAGAATCCAGATCGACAAAGCATGAAACATCTCAACGTACTCCCATCAACAGGGGAATCGACGCCAGGATCATCACCACCGCGGTGAGGCCATGCATGCCGAGGGCGAGCCTGGTCGAGCCTTTCGCGGCGAGGACGTTCAGCATATCGCCGACAGGGATGGTCGCATCCATAAGGAGGATGAGGCCGACACCGCGCGCCCCGCCCCACGCCATGAACGCCAGGACGCCCAATCCGGCGGCGACGTCGCGCACCCCCTTGAGGCGAAGCCACCAGGCGACATTCGCGCCCTCTTCTGGAAGCGGCAGGCCAAAGCTGCGCGTCGCGGCCCTGGGGTTCGCCAAATAGAGGGTCCCGATCGCGATGATCGCGAGAGCTACGAGCCCTGCCGATCCAAGCGCCAGCCAGTGCATGCGCGCCTCCATCTTGGGGCACGATATGTCATCTAGCATTGATAGATTGTCAAGCCGCGCTATAATCCGGGCCGCGTCGGCAAACCGATTCAGGGAGATCCAAGGGTGGGTATTGCCGAGCGAAAGGACAGGCAGCGGGCCGAACGCGAGCAACGCATCACCGTGGCGGCGCGCCTAATCGCAGAGCGTGAGGGATGGAACGCCGTCACGATCCGCCGCCTGGCGGAGGAGATCGAATACAGTCAGCCGGTGATCTACTCGCATTTCCAAAACAGAGACGCGATTGTGGAGGCAGTCGCAGTCGAGGGTTTTCGCGAATTCACGTCAGAGGTTCAGGAGGCCGCGCGAGTATCGACCGATCCTCGCAATGCGCTCGAGAATGTCGCCGCGGCCTATCTCTCCTTCGCGCTGAAACATACCGCTCTTTACCAGGTCATGTTCACCCTACCGACGGGTTTGCGCTTCGCCGACCCTGAAAAAACCAGACCGGAACTGAGAGCTGCCTTTCGCGCGCTCGCAGCTGTCGTTACGCCATTCCGCACCGATGTAGAGATCGCGACCGAAACGTTCTGGGCGTCCCTTCATGGCCTCGCCGAGCTCGAACGCACGGGGCGGATCAGGCCCAGCGTGCGCGCAGAACGTCTGGCGCTCGTCGTCCGCTGGCTGCTCGGAGGCTGAGTGAACTCTGGAAGCGCCCCCTGCCCTTCCGGAATCGTCGAGCGTAGCAAGCTAGACCAGATCCTTCCGCGCCTTGACGCGGTCGCTTCGCACCGCGGCGATCAAGGCGTCGTGGTCGGCCTCGTTCTGACGAGCATAGGCCTGCGCGAATCCGGTGATGGCGTCCTCGAAGGCGTCGCTGCGCCCCATGTAGCCACTCAGCATCGCCGCATCACCGGACCGCTTGTGCGCGCGCGCCAACGCCCAGCCGCAGGCCTTGGCGTAATTGACCAGGTTCTCCGCGTTCATCATCGTCACGTCGGGCGAGACCTTCGCGTCGCGGAGTTGGCGTACGTAAAATGGTCGCCTGGGCCCTTGAGCCGGGCCCAGGAAGACATCGCTCGCCGCCTGCATCAGCCGCTGGCAGAACACCACCCGCTCACCGGCGTGTTGGAACGGCGCCTCCCCCGCATAGGGCTCGAGCACCGAGGGGCGCGCCTCCTTGATTTGCAGGAACAGCGGATCGTTGTCGCCGGACATGTAGAGGGCGACCGCGCAGCGGGTCCCGACGCTGCCGACGCCCACCACCTTCATCGCCACGTCGGCCAGCACGAAGCGATCGAACAGCACCCGCCGCTCCGGAGAGAGGTTCTGCCGATAGTTCGCCATCAAATTCTGGGCCCATTCGTGGAAGTCCACGCCCTCGTAGATCTCCCGCATGTGGAAGATCAGCGGCGGCTCGTTGCGGATCCGAGGGTGGTCACGGATCACATGGGTCATCTTGGCGAATTCACGGTCGGCGGCGTCGCTCTGGGTCGCCTTGGCGATCTGGTCGATGGTGGCGCGGCGCACCTCGCCGTCCTCAGTGTCAACAACCAGCTTCGTGAGGTCGATGTACTCGTAATGGGCCTCCAGCACCGGCATCTCAGCGTAGCGGGCCATGTTCTTCCGATAGGCGCGCGCCGCCGACCAGGCCGCCTCGTCGCGGCTGGCCTTGTCCAAACCGTTGGCCGTTGCGGCGATGTGGAAGCTGGTTGCGAGCCGCTGGACGTCCCATTCCCAAGGCGCGACGGAGGCCTCGTCGAAGTCGTTGATGTCAAAGATTAGCCGCCGCTCCGGCGTGCGGAACCCGCCGAAGTTCTTCAGATGCGCATCGCCGCTAATGACCACCGGGATGCCTGAGTCCTCGCGGCGCGCCTGGTCGTAAGCCATGATCGCCGCTGCGCCGCGGTAGAAGGCGAACGGACTGGAAATCATTCGCCCGTAGCGGATCGGAACCAGGGTCTCCATCCGGCCCTGACTGTCGGCGATCAGAAGATCGACGGGATCGGCGCGCTGGGAGGCCGGGCGCCAGGCGGCGAACGACCCGCGCGGGCAACTTCCTCGCCGCGCCTTGCCGTCCGCCCGTCGCACCGAGACGGCATGGCTTTCGCGCTGCTCCGGCAGCGCAGCGGCGCGGATGGGATGTTCAGCGAGCATGTCGATGCCGTAGGGCTGCGGTCACCTGGGCGATATCGCACCATATGCCCGGTTCAAGCGTCGCGACCTCAGGTCAAGTATGGAATGCGCTGGAGAAAATGCGCACCGCGGCGCGACGCGCCTGTTCGTCGGTGATGGCGGTCGCGGTCGGATCCGACGGGCGGTTCTTGGCGAGCCAGGCGACCGCCTCCATCGCGCCTCGCGCAAGGGCCTCCGCTTCGGTGCGACTGCGTTCCGGCGCATAGCCGCGGCGCACGACCCAGGCGACGAGGTCGGCCATCAACGGGTAGCGGACCCCCCTATCGAAAACCTCCGCGAGTTCGGGCGTCTCGTGCGCGCAGCGGTCGAGCAGGCGGATGATCCGCGTCCTCGCCGAAATGGCGTCGTAGAGCTCCCCGCCGATGGCCTCGGCCTCGCGCCGCAGGTCACTTGGAGCAGGCCCGCGCGCCGCCTTCGTCAAAACCGGCCAGAGCCCTTCGTGAGCGATCTCGCGGCGGAGCAGCTCGATCGTATCCTCCAGGCCTCTGACCGATAGGGGCAAGGGTTGCGCGTCCGCAACGCGGTCCAAGGTCTCCAGCACCGCCAGGTGAAACAGCGCCTCCTTGCTGTCGACGTAGCGATAGATCGAGCCCACCGAGACGCCAAGGCGCGCGGCGACATGAGCGATCTGTGTCAGGCGGTAGCCACCATTGGAGAAGCATTCCAACGCCGCCCTGGCGACATCGTAGGAGCGGTCTGTCCCGCGACGGGCGCGCGCAGGGGCGGCGGCATTGGTCACTGCAGGATGGCTCCAAGTCTCGGGACGCGCCGCGCGAGCGGTGCGGCGAGACCAAAGCAAACCACGAGACCTGTGACCCATAGAAGGACGAACTTGGCGATGGGCGACGCGGCGAGGGGCGCCAACGCGAGGGCGAGGGCGACAAGGATCGGCGGATGGATGACGTAGACCGCGAAGGCGTTGTCCGACATGAACTTCGAGAACGCCCTTTGCCGCCCGAGGCGCGAGCGGAACAGCGCGAGCACGCCAAAGCTCATGCCGACGCAGACCAGCGCCTCCCAGACGCTGAGCGCTGCGCTCTGCCAGTGAGCGCCGCCGGCATAGTCCGGTTGGCGGCCTTCGAGCGCACCGCCGAGCAGCAGCAGTGGCAGCCACATGGCGAGCGCGCCCCCCACGCAGGCGCCTGCTGTCAGGATGGCGAAACGGTCGCCGATCCGCTCGAGCCAACGCCCCCGGCGGGCCGCGACGCCGAGCCCAAACATCACCACGTAAGAGGGGAAGTAGCAAAGCTGCATGTTGAGCACGGACGAGCCCAAGGGCTGCCACAGGCGGACCACGAACGTCGAAAGCGCGATCGCCGCGACGGTGAGTGCGACGCCGGCCGCGCCCGTGACCCGACCGGCCGCTTCCTGGAGCAGCGTCATCCGTGCGCTCGCCGCGCGGACAACGACGTAGCCGGCGCAGAAGATCAGCAGCGCCACGCAGAACCACATTGGACCTGTGCCCGAGAGGAATCGTCCGCTCGCAAAATAGCTGCCGAGCTCGCCAGACAGCCCTCGCCCGCGCCAGTCAAAGGCGAGGGCCTGGGTCATTGGCCCCAGCGCCGCCACGTAGAAAAGGGTGGGCAGGCCGAGCCGGCCAAGCCGGCTCATCATGAAACCGCCTGGTCCCTTGGAGTCGTAGGATGTGGGCGTGAAATAGCCGGCGACGAAGAACAACAGGGCCATGAAGAAGCCCTGCAGCAGCCCCTGGTACGTCGCGAAGAACAGGGTCTCGAGCGCGCCGACGTGCGGTCGCTCACGGTAATACCAGCTGCCGAGCGGACTGTAGGTGACCGCGGCGTGCATGCTCAGCACAAGGACGATCATCGCCCACCGCACATTGTCGATGAAGACCAGCCTTTGCGTGGGCGCGATCGCCGTCGCGCCGGCATCCGAAGTTCGCGCCGACCCAGATCGCGGCGCATCGATGACCCTTGAAGTGAACATGAGCGAACGTCCATACTGAATGAACGAGTCATTCATTTATCTAGATCGACCGGTGGCGTCAAGACCCCTCCCCTTGAGGAGATCCGCCGTCCGACAGGGACGACCAGACCCCGCAGGCGCCGGAAAGCGGACACCGCGGGTGTCTGGTTTGCAGTGTCCGCTCCTGGCGTCCGCTGCCCGGACCCGCGTGGCGGCGTAGGTCGCGACCTACGCTTGTATTGGCGCGCCGAATTCTCGCTGTGTTTCGCGCAATCCGTTCTGCTCTTTGATGAACCTGGCGGCCAGCTCTCCGATGACCACGCAAGGCGCCATCGTGTTGCCGGTGGCCACGCGGGGCATGATCGAGCCGTCGGCGATACGCAGGCGGTCGACGCCGTAGACCCTGAGCCGTCCGTCGACGACGGCCATCTCGTCGCGACCCATCCTGGCCGTGCAACTCTGATGATGGACCGTCATGGCCCCGTCCCTCACGAAGTTCTCGAGCGCGCTTCCTGTCAGATTGCCGGGCATGACCTCGCGCTTGACGAACGGACTCATGGCGGGAGAGGCGCCGATCTCCCGGCAAAGTTCGACCGCCTGGATCAGCGCGTTCATGTCGGCGGGGTCGGAAAATGTGTCGGCCACGATCTCAATGGGGTCGGAGGGCCTTGGCCCGGTGATCCGCAACCTCCCGCGGCTGCCGGGGCGAACGAGGCTAGGCAGCAGCGACCATGAGCCCAGAGGCGGCGAGAAATGAGCAACCTCTGGAGTCATCAACGGAAACTCCGCCAGCAATACTTGCAGGTCGGGCGTGGTGAGCGACGGATCGCTCTTGTAGAAAAAGGTCATTTCCCCCCCGCCGTTCCGAGGCGGCAGCGGGGTCTGGTACTCCCAGATGCACGGAACCAGGATGTGATCCTGGAAATTGCGCCCCACGCCTGGAAGGTGTTGCACGACCTCGACGCCAGCCGCCGACAACTCGCGCGCGTCGCCGATGCCCGACTGCATCAGCACCTTGGGTGTATTGATCGCGCCGAGCGAAAGTACTGTCTCCTTGCCGGCCGTGACGCGTCTGAGGGCGCCGTCGTGGAAGAATTCCACCCCGACCGCGCGTGCGCCCTCGAGCACCACGCGGGTCACCAGCGCTCCGGTGAGCACGGTAAGGTTCGGCCGGTCCATGCAGGGGTAGGCATAGGTGCGAAAGACCGACTGACGGCGACCGTTGCGGATGCAGAGATTGAACAGGGCGCCGCCCCCCGGGCCTTCCATCATCCGGCCGTTCTGGTCGTCGAAGGTGGGAATGCCGAAGGATCGGGCGGTCGCAAGCAGGGCCGGGGCCAGCGGATTGGGATCGCGCGCCGGCTCCACATAGACGAGGCCGCCGGTCCCGCGCCGAACGGGATCCGGCGTCCCCTGCCAGTCCTCGATGCTGCGAAAGACGCCGAGGACGGACGCATAGCTCCAGCTCGGCTCGCCGGACGCTTCGGCGAAGTCGTCCCAGTCGTTCTTGTGCCCACGCGCCCAGCCCATGGCGTTGATGCTCGAGCCGCCGCCGAGGACCCTACCCATGGAGAGCGGGAGGCGGCGGCCGTTCAGCCAAGGATTGGGCAAGGCCTCGAAACCCCAGTCACGGTGTGTCTTGAGATTGAGGTGCCATTGTCCCGGGTCGCTGATGCTTGTCGCGTCATCGAGCCCGCCGGCCTCGAGCAGCAGCACCGAGGCCTCGCCGGCCTCAGCCAGGCGTCGCGCCACCACCGACCCGGACGATCCCGATCCGCAGACGATGAAATCGTAGGAAGTCGCAAGCTCAGCCTTGAGCCTGCGCTGGTTGCTTTTGACGCGGGCGTCGAGTTCCGGTGTTTCTGAATTACTCTCCGGCTTCATGTTCGGCCTCCGTTGGTGCGTCTGGGCACGAAGGGTGGCGGGCGACCGCTACGTCGTCGTTTCAGTTCGGGTGACGTGGGCTACGCCTGAAACGGGAGCGGCGGCGCTCTGCGCTTATGCGCGCGATCGATCCGCTGGATCAGAGCGCGAACCATCCACGTTCACGGTGTGCGCGCTCGTACCAACAATCGTGCGCCATGGGCTCACGACGCCCGGTCCTCCGAGTTCCAAACTGATGATCGTGTTTGGAGGCAGGAGACCCGCGGTGTCAGCGACATCGCGCGCGCCATCCTTGGTCGGAGACCTTTACGCATCGGATCCCTTGGTCAGAGACCTTACGCATCGGACCCTTGGCCCGCGCCTTCATCCTCCAGGGATCGGGCCGTGGGCCAAGCAGGG
>DASXGQ010000028.1:0-34753 GCA_036488995.1 Caulobacteraceae bacterium | reverse complement strand
CGTCGCCGCCACCCCCAAGGCGGCAGCCACCGCGTCGCGCTGATCCTGCTGGATCCGCCCTGCCCTCCCGGGGCAGGGCGCTTCCACAATCTGTCCCTCCCCTTCTGGGGAGGGTGTCGCGCCATAGGCGCGACGGGTGGGGAACCCTGGTGAAAGTCACCGGCGCGGGGCATGATCCGCACTTCCCCACCCGTCTCGCCGCTTCGCGTCGAGCCACCCTCCCCAGAAGGGGAGGGATTATTCACTGTCAGACGCTGGCCATAACGCTCTGGAACACCAGGGCGCCGTCGGCCGACCCCAGCGCCGGCTCGAAGGCGCGGTCGGGGTGGGGCATCAGGCCCAGCACGTTGCCGGCTTCGTTGACGATGCCCGCGATGTCGCGGGCCGAGCCGTTGGGGTTCTCACGATAGCGGAAGACCACGCGGCCCTCGCCCTCGAGACGATCGAGGGTCTCTTCGTCGGCGAAGAAGTTGCCCTCGCCATTGCCCATCGTCAGCCGCGCCGTGCGCGTCTCGCCGAAGGCGGCGGTGAAGCGCGTCTGGCTGTTGACCACATCCAGGTCGATGAACTTGCAGACGTACTTGAGGCCCTCATTGCGCAGCAGGGCGCCTGGCAGCAGGCCGGCCTCGCAAAGGACCTGGAACCCGTTGCAGATCCCCGCCACCGCGATCCCTTTCGCGGCGGCGTCGCGCACGGCCGACATCACCGGGGAGAGGGCGGCGATCGCGCCGCACCGAAGATAGTCCCCGTAGGCGAAGCCACCGGGCAGGACGATCAGGTCGAGACCCGCGGGCAGCTGGGTTTCCTTGTGCCACACCATGGTGACCTCGGCGCCGACGGACCGCTCCAGCGCGACCTTGCAGTCCCGGTCGCAGTTGGAGCCGGGGAAGACCAAAACCGCCGCCTTCATGGTCTCAGGCCACCTCCACCCGGTAGCCCTCGATGACCGGGTTGGCGAGCAGCCGCTCGCACATGCGGTTCACCTCGTCGCGCGCGCGAGCCGGATCGTCCCCGGCGATGTGAAACTCGATCGCCCGGCCGACGCGCACGTCCGAGACGCCGTCCCAGCCCAGGGTGTGGAGTTCGGCCTCGACGGCCTTGCCCTGCACGTCGAGCACGCCGGGCTTGAGGAAAACGTGAATTCTGGCCTTCAACACGCCCTCACTGAATTCCGCCTTGGATCACCGTCGGCATCTCCTTCATCACGCCAAGGCGGCGCGCCACCTCGGTATAGCTCTCGATCACGTTGCCCAGGTCGCGGCGGAAGCGATCCTTGTCCAGCTTCTCGTTCGTCGCGGAGTCCCAGAGCCTGCAGCTGTCGGGGCTGATCTCGTCGGCGAGGATCACGCGCGAAAAGTCGTTCTCCCACACACGCCCGAACTCGATCTTGAAATCGATCAGGGTGATCCCGACGCCGCCGAACAGGCCGGTCAGGAAGTCGTTCACCCGAAGCGTGGTCGCCATAATGTCGTCGATCTCCTGGGTCGCGGCCCAGTTGAAGGCGGTGATGTGCTCTTCGGCCACCATCGGGTCCGAGAGTTTGTCGTCCTTCAGGTAGAATTCGATGATCGAGCGCGGCAGGGGCTGGCCCTCCGGCAGCCCGAAGCGTCGCGACAGCGACCCCGCGGCGATGTTCCGGCAGACCACCTCCAGGGGGATGATTTCTACCTCTTTGATCAGCTGTTCGCGAAGGCCGATCCGGCGGATGAAATGGTTCTGCACGCCGATCGAATTCAGGCGCGTCATGATGTATTCGCTGATGCGATTGTTGATGACGCCCTTGCCTTCCAGAATGGCCTTCTTGGTGCCGTCGAAGGCGGTGGCGTCGTCTTTGAAATACTGAATGAGGGTTCCCGGCTCAGGCCCCTCATAAAGGATCTTGGCCTTGCCTTCGTAAATCTTCTTACGGCGAGTCATGGTAGTCTTAAACTTTCCAAAGGTCCGGTCCGCCAGCCCGGCCGTGGAAAGCGGCGCGCCGATCCCTGCGGGCGCGCCCGGCTTCACACCGGACAGCTGCGTCGGACAGCCCGGGAATGGGCGTCGCGAAACTAGCGGAAGGCGGTTCCCCGCGCAAACGCGGCTTGATCGATAAGCAGCATTGGGCAGAACCTCGGATCGAGGCGGAATCTCCGCGAGAGTGCTGGAAAAACGCCATGGACCACACGGTCGGCCAAATGAGCGGCGGCCTTCGCGCGCGACTGCGGGATCAGGCGAATGTCGTGCTCCGGGGCGCGCCACGCGATGGCTGGCGCGACGCCTACCACATGATGCTGACCATGCCGCTGGTCGCCTTCATGGGCGTGATGGCGACGAGTTACCTGATCCTCAATGTTTTCTTCGCCGAGCTCTATTTTCTCGACCCCCAGGGCATCGCTCAGGCACGGCCCGGATATTTCATCGATTACTTCTTCTTCTCAGTCCAGACCCTGGGTACGCTTGGTTATGGGATCATGTCGCCCAGAAGCCTCTATACGAATATTGTCGTCACCTGCGAGGTGTTTACCGGCCTCTTCAATCTGGGGATCGCGGCCAGTCTGTTGTTCGCCAGGATCTCGCGACCGACGGCGCGGATCATGTTCTCGAACCTCGCGGTCGTCACGCCCATGAACGGTGAGCCGACGCTGATGCTGAGAGCCGCCAACCGGCGCCGAAACCTGGTGCTGGAGGCGGAGGTGAGTCTGACCCTCGTCGAGGACGTGACGATCAAGGAAGGCGATGTCCTGCGACGATTCCGACCCCTCACGCCGGAGCGGCGCCGCACGCCACTATTCTTTCTCACCTGGCAGATCATGCACCGCATCACTCCCGACAGTCCTCTTCACGGAGAGACTGCCGAAAGTCTTGCGCAGCGGAATGCGGAAATCCTGGTGATCATACGCGGTGTCGACGAGACCTTCGTCGCCGATATCCACGCACGTGCGTCCTATTTGCCGAACGAGATCATCTGGGGGCGCCGGTTCGCCGACATTCTCACCATGGAGAGCAATGGTACGCGCGTGGTGGATCTTGGCCGATTCCACGACCTCGACGATCGCCCCGAGCCCTCCGCCGCCATCCCCCCTCTCCCGTGATTGCCGCGTGGGGCGGGCCGGTCTATGTCGATCCCGTGATCCGGCGAGCAGGCTTATGAGCGCTTTCGGCGAGGACGAGCGGGACGCGCGTGCCAGCGCCGCATCCGAAGCGGCGCTGGAGGCGCGCGTCCGCTCCCGCCGCAATCTGATGATCGGCGAATGGGCCGCGGGGCTTATGGGCCTCGAGGACGTGAAGGCCTATGCGCGGGCGGTCGCCCGCTCCGACGCGGACTCGCCTCTCGACGAGGACATCGTCCGCAAGGTGAGCCGCGACCTGGCCGACTCGGGACTGACCGTCTCCGTCGGCGAAGTGCGGACGAGGATGGAGGATTTCCTCGCGATGGCGCGCGCCCAGATCGGCAGCGACCCGATCTGACCAACCGGCCGAGGCAGGGATGACCGGAGCTCTGAGCGACCTCAAGGTCGTGGAGATGGGCCAGCTGATCGCCGGACCCTTCTGCGGACAGCTTCTCGGCGACATGGGCGCCGAGGTCATCAAGATCGAACCGCCAGGCGCCGGCGATCCCATGCGGCTGTGGGGGCTCGCCCAGGGGCTCGCCTGGGAGGTGATCGCCCGCAACAAGAAGAGCGTCTCGATCAACCTGCGCGTACCCGAGGGACAGGCCCTCGCGCGCCGACTGATCGCCCGGGCGGACGTGCTGATCGAGAACTTCAAGCCAGGAACGCTCGAGGGATGGGGCCTAGGTCCCGATGAGCTGCGGCGCGACAATCCCCGGCTGATCGTCGCGCGGATGTCAGGCTACGGACAGACGGGCCCCTATCGCGAGCGGGCGGGTTTTGGCGGTATCGGCGAGGCGATGGGCGGCTGGCGGCGGATCGTGGGCGATCCCGATCGTCCGCCCTCGCGGATGGGCGTCTCGATCGGCGATTCGCTGACGGCGACCTACGGCGCGCTGGGCGTCCTCGCCGCCCTGCACCACCGCGAGCGGACGGGCGAGGGCCAGGTTGTGGATGCGGCGCTGTACGAGTCGGTGCTGCAGGTGATGGAGGGTCTCGTCTCGGAGTACGCCGCGGGCGGCGTCACCCGCGAGCGTTCCGGCGCGATCCTGCCCGGTATAGCCCCTTCCAATGTCTACCCGTGCCGCGACGGCGAATACATGATCGGCGCCAACGCCGACCCGATCTTCCGACGTCTGTGCGCGGCCATGGGCCGGCCCGAACTGGCGGACGACCCGAAATACCGCGACCATGTCTCCCGCGGTCGCAATCAGACGGAGCTGGACGAGCTCATCGCCGCCTGGACCTCGCAGCTGAGCGTCGACGAACTCGAGGCGAAGATGCTGGACGCGTCGATTCCGGCCGGCCGGCTCTATGCGCCGGCGGACATGCTCGCCGACCCCCACTTCGCCGCGCGCGAGGCGATCGTCGCGGTCGAGCATCCGCGTTGGCCGGGCCTTCGAATGCAGGGCGTCTTCCCCAAGCTCTCCGCAACGCCTGGCGCGGTGAGGTCGATCGCCCCCCAGAGCGTCGGCGAACACAACCGGCAGGTCCTTGGCGGCCTCTTGGGGCTGGCGGACGGCGAACTCGAGGCGCTCGCCTCGCGCGGCGTCATCTGAGCTTCAGGGCGCCCCGGGGCCCTCACGCGGACAGGTCCAGGGTTTCCCCGGATATGGCCTTCTTTTCTCGCCTCTTAGGGTCAACGGCGGGTCGGAGGTTGTTCATGTCATGCGACTTCGAAAGATCCGAGCGTGCGTCGGCGCCCGGCTTGCGGGGGTCGCAATTGCGCTAACCGTCCTGGGCGGCGTCGCCCAGGCGCAGACGAACGATCCAGCTCCGTCCAGCTCAGATTCGATCATCGACGCGTCGGTGGAGACGTCCGCGGACGATCTGGCGCCAAGTGGCGAAGCAGCGCCCGCGGCGATCGATAAAACTGCGGAGGCGGCCAAGCACGCACATGGCCTCCTTGCGGTGCCGATTCCGATTATCGATCCGCAGATCGGCGATGGACTGATTCCCGTCGGCTCCTACTTCTACTCGCCCGTCAAAGGTGGGCGGCCGTGGGTCACGGGCGTCGCCGGTCTTTACACCTCGAAAAAGGACTGGGCCCTCGGCGTCGCCCAGCAGGCGGATCTGATGGACGGGCGCCTGCGGGTGCTCGGGCTCGCTGGCTACGGCCAGTTCTATCTGGACTTCTTCGGAACAGGCGTCGCGGCGGGGGCGACCGGCCGATCGATCAAGCTGAACCAGAACGGCGAAGGGGTGCTGGCCAGCGTGCTCTACGACTTCATCGGCAAAGGCCACCTTTATACCGGGCTTCGGTACCAGGGGGTCCGGATCAACACCAGCGTGGCGACGCAGCTCTCTCCGGACATCTTGCAAACAATCCAGCCATTCCCAGGCTTGCCGCCGATTCCGCCTGTCAACCTTCCGTCCAAGTCGCCAGTGCTTAAGACGACCGACTCGCTGCTTGGACCTGCCTTCGAATACGACACCCGCAATTCCGAATTCATGCCAACGAAGGGCGTGTACATAGAAGGGCACTGGCTAGTCGGCGGGCACGCTTTAGGCAGCACCTTCGACTACAACAAGCTCCAGCTCGCGGCGAACGGGTTTATTCCACTCGACAAGAACACCGTGCTGGCATTGCGCGCGATCTTCTGCCGCTCGAGCGACGGTGCGCCGTTTTACGACCTCTGCCTCTATGGCACGCAGCACGACCTGCGCGGCTACGAGGGCGGCCGTTACCGCGATCACGCCATGGAGGCAGCCCAGGTCGAGATCCGCCGCCACCTGTTCTGGCGTATCGGTGCGGTGGCGTTCGGCGGCTTCGGCGGCGTCGCGCCAACTGTGGGCGGCCTCTTTGCCACGAAGCCGCTGCCGGCCGGCGGGGTCGGATTGCGTTTCCAGCCGGTGAAAACAATCCCCGTCAACATGAGCGTGGACTACGCGTGGGGCGTCGATTCCCACGCCCTCTACCTCTACCTGCGCGACGCGTTCTGAGCTGAGTCGCCGGGGCCAGCTTCAGCTCAATGGCGACGGGCGGCCCGTGGGTCCAAGGCGCCCCTGCGTCAAATTGACAGGTTAAGGGGTGGGGCCTAGCGTCCCTCGTCCATAGCGGCGGGTGGAAGCGGGCTCCAATGGCGACGAAGACAAATACTGAATTCGAGCTGGGCGGGATCAATCATCTGGCGCTGGTCTGCAAGGACATGGCCCGGACGGTCGAGTTCTACCGAGATGTCCTGGGCATGCCGTTGATCAAGACGCTCGACCTGCCGCAAGGCCACGGCCAGCACTTCTTCTTCGACATCGGCAACGGCGATTCCCTCGCCTTCTTCTGGTTTCCCAACGCCCCGGCGGCCGCGCCCGGTGTCGCGTCGCCCGTCGCGCTTCCTGGCCAGGGAAGCATGATGACCTGCCACGGCTCGATGAACCACGTTGCGTTCAACGTCCCGGCCGACAAGTTCGACGCCTATGTCGAGCGTCTGAAGGCCAAGGGAATCGCGGTCAGTCCCGTGATGAACCACGACGACTCGCCAAACCAGGTGAGCAGGACGATGCACCCCGGCGTCTTCGTCCGTTCGGTCTATTTCCAGGATCCCGACGGGGTCTGCCTCGAGTTCGCCTGCTGGACGAAGGCGTTCGACGAGTCCGACGTCGCGCACGAGGCGATGAAGGCCGATGGCGAGAGGGCGACGAACGTCGTGCTGAAGGCTCCGGCCGACGCGAAGACGCTCGCGCCGGCCACCTGAGCGGCGAGGGAAGGGGAGATGCCGGTCCTTCGACAGGTCAGCCGGCCGGACGTCAGCTCCGACGTCGTCCTGCGCTACTACGATCTCCTCTTCGGGGCGGGCCGCGACCCGGTCGCTCAGCCGGGCACCGCGACAGGCACGCCGGGCGACTGGTGGACCGTGTTCGCCCTCTGCCCCGACATCTTCAAGCACGCCACGGACGGCTTCGCGGTCTACCGCAATCCCGCGCGCAAGCTCGATCCGGTCCTTCGCGAGCTCGGCCAGACCCGGGCGGGCTGGGTGAAGTCGAGCCAGTTCGTCTTCTCCCAGCACTGCAAATCGCTGCGGGGCCTTGGTGTCGCCGAGGAGAAGATCGCCGCCATCCCCCACTGGCAGGTGTCGGACGTCTTCGACGCGCGCGAGCGCGCCGTCCTCGCCTATGCCGACTGCCTCAGTCAGGCTGGCGGCCGCACGCCGACCGCGGTCATCGAGACGCTCAAGTCGTTCTGGTCGGACGAGGAGATCCTCGAGTTCACCTACATCACCTGCCTCTACGACATGCATGCGGTGATGAGCCGGGCTCTTCGGCTTGAGTTCGACGACCGGGAGGATCCCATCGTCGAGGTCCCGGCGCCCGCGCAGTTCGACGCCGGCGACTTCCTGGGCTCGGCGCGCCGGAAACGCTAGCCGGCTGCTTCGGGGGGACGATATCAACTTTGCGATCTACTCATGCCCTTCTCCCTTGGTAAGCTTACCTATTTGATTTTGCAAGACTTTCCGTCACGTTAGGGCCACGCACTGGTCCTACCCAGATACGCAAAATCAAAGACTTAGGCGAGCGTCCGACACGGAACCTGCACAGAGAGCGCCCCGCCATGCCCTTCCTTCTCGCCGATCAGGCTGAGCCATGGTCGTGCATGGACGACGCCCATCAGCAGGTACATCGGGGTCATCCCGCCAAGCCACGAAGGGGCTAACAGGCTCCCGCAGACCATGGCCTGGGCGCCCCAGCCAGATCCGCGGTCAGCCACGCCATCAGGACGAAAGCCGGCGTCGCCGCGAGGCCCAGCCCGTTGACGCGTCTGGGCAGGCCGCACGGACGCCGCCTCCGGCCGACCCGTCCAACGCTTCGGCCATTCCAGATCTCCAGGCTGAGGTGATGCGCTCGTCTTCGGTCTTCTTGAATGCGGCTTCGCCGGCGGCAGCGGTTTCACCGGGACCGTGGCCAACCTGACCGGAGGGCTGATTGTCGACTGACACGCGGACCGTGCGAGGGACTTCGGGTGTCAGGCGCTCGGCGTACCAAGCTGAGAAATCACCATGGACCGATGAATTCCTCGCAGTCCCCGGTCTCCACAACATCCAGGGCGGCAATGGTTGCGCAGGCAGTCAGGAGAGAAGCCATGAGCTACGAAAAGATCTTCGAATACGACCTCGATATCACCGGCGTGACGGACTACGGCGCCGACATGGAAGCCCTGCTCATGGGGCAGGACAACGTGCCCCTGCAGGGCGCCCAGTTCGATGTCACGCTCGCGGGATCGGTCAAGGGCCGCGTTGCTGGCGCCATGCGCGGCGTCGACTATCTGCGGGTGCGCCCGGACGGCCGCCGGGAACTCGAGCTCCGAGGGACGATCGAAACCGATGACGGGAATCGGATCGCGTTTACGGCCGAGGGTGTGGGGTCCCCCCGCGAGGGCGAGCCGATCGTCGACCTGGCCGTGAAGATCGATCTCCTGACGGCCGCGACCGCCTATTCGTGGGTCAATGCAAAGCCGGCCTGGGGTTCGGGGTACGCGAACCTGGCCGCCAACAAGATCCACGTCGAGGTCTATCTGCACTGAGGCGCGGGCTGCCGCTTGCTTCGGCGCAGCGGCCCAAACCCAAAATAAGTCTACACCGCACCGATGAGTTTCCTGCCATGGGCGGTCTCCACGACAACATCGAAATCAAAGGAGATCTGAACATGTCGCCGGAGAACGGGTTGCTGCAGGGCAAGCGCGTGGTCGTGCTGGGCGCAAGCCGTGGTGTCGGCCGCGAGATCGTGCAGCGCGCGTCGGCTCAGGGCGCGAAGGTCCTGGCCGTCGCGCGGCAGGCGCGCGGCTTGGCCGAGGTAGCGAAGACCGCGTCGGGCGTCGACACGCTGGCGTTGGACGCGGCGTCGGAAGACGCGCCGCGGAAAGTCTTCCGCAAGGCGAGACCGGACCTTCTGGTGATCTGCGGCGGCGCCACCCCTCCGGTCCGCCCGATACCCGAGCTCACCTGGGCCGAGTTCAGCGTGAACTGGGAGGTCGACGCAAAAATGGCCTTTCAGTTCTGCCGTGAGGCGCTGACGGCGCCGCTGGCGCCAGGCTCAGTGGTGGTGATCATCTCCAGCGGGGCCGGCCTGGGCGGCTCGCCCATTTCCGGCGGCTACGCCGGCGCCAAGCGCATGCAGATGTTTCTCGCCAAGTACTGCCAGGCCGAATCCGACCGCCGCGAACTCGGCATCCGCTTCGTGGCGCTCGTTCCCTCCCGCGTCATGCCGGAGACGGACCTCGGCCAGGCCGCGGTGAACGGCTACGCCCGCTACCTCGGCGCCCCGCCGGAGAAGTTCCTCGAGAACATGGGCGCGCGCCAGTCGCCTGCAGAGGTCGCCGAGGCGGTCCTCGATCTCGCGGTCAGGCCGCTGACGGAGGCGGGCTCGATCTTCACTGTTTCGGCGGACGGGCTCGCCGCGGTTGACTGAAAGAATATCGGGAAGTCTGCGATCTGAAGGGTTCGCCATGAGTGACAAGACGCTCGTCAGCTCTGCAAGCGCGACGCCGCTCAGCCGGTTCGACTTCGCCCGGATCGCGGAGCCCCATCGCCGAGCTCTCAAGCTGCACTGCTACCGCATGCTCGGTTCGCTCCACGAGGCCGAGGATGCAGTCCAGGAGACCATGCTGCGGGCCTGGCGGGGTTTCGACGGCTTCGAGGCGCGCGCCTCGATCAAGAACTGGCTCTACCGGATCGCGACAAATGTCAGCCTCAACATGGTGGCGAGCCGTTCGAAGCGCGGCCGAATGATGCCGGCCCAGCTGGGCGGCCCATCGACCGAGAGGCCGCAGGGGCGGCCGGACGCAGAAGCGCTGTGGGTGGAGCCCTATCCCGACGCCGAGCTGGAGAGCCTGCCGGATCCCGGCGCGGGACCCGACGCTCGGTACGAACTGCGCGAATCCGTCCGTCTCGCGTTCATCACAGCGATCCAGCAATTACCGCCTCGCCAGCGCGCCGCGCTGCTGCTGGCCGACGTCCTGGGCTGGTCTGCGATCGAAGTCGCCGCCGTGCTCGACACCTCTGTGGCGTCGGTGAACAGCGCCCTGCAAAGGGCACGCGCCAAGCTGGCCACGCTCGACCGGGATGCTCGGCCGGCGCCGATGGCCGACGAGCATCAGCGGAGCCTCTTGGACCGCTACGTGCGGGCCTGGGAAAGCGCCGACCTGGAACGGTTCGTCGCGCTTCTGAAGGAAGACGCCATCTATTCAATGCCGCCTTGGCGAGAATGGTATCAAGGCCGCGGTTCGATCGCGGCGTTCTTCGGAGCCGTCTGGCCCGCCTATCGAGGCTTTCGGCTCGTGCCCGTCGGCGCAAACCTGCAGCCGGGTTTCGCCCTTTACACTCTCGGCGCGGAAGGGCGCTGGAACGCCCACTCCATACAACTCCTGTCGTTGGATAAGGGCGGGATCGCGACGTTCACGGCTTTCATGCAGCCGCTCGCGCAAAAGCTCCTTCCGGCGTTCCAGCTGCCTACGGTCCTGGAGGCCTGACGCGCCCGTCGCCCCAAGGAGAAACGACATGCCGAAGATCACCGAAGGCGCCCATCAGGTCGACGGGATCGTCCCCGAGCGCCAATCCGCCATGGGCTCTACCCCAGGGAGAACAACCGCTATGCCCGCACAGGCCCCTCTCGAAATCTTCGGCACCCCGTTCAGCAACTTCGTGCGCGCGGTGCGCACGGCCATCGCGGAGAAGGGGCTCGCCTACGACTATCTTCCTGTCCGGCCGCATTCCTCGGAAGCCGAGGCAGTACACCCGCTCGGACTGGTGCCTGGTCTCAGGCACGGCGAAGTCGTGCTGGGCGAGTCCCAGGCCGTCATCACCTATCTCGATGGCCTCTGGCCTGAGCGACCGATGGGGCCCTCAGGCCCGCCTGCCGAGGCCGCCGAGATCGCGCAGTGGATTTCGATCGTCTCGACCACCGTCGATCAGGTTCTGATCCGGCGTTATGTGGTGCCTTATGCCTTTCCGAAAGGAGCCGACGGCTCGCCCGACCCCGCAGCGATCGAAGCCGTGCTGCCGGACCTGCGCAACGTGTTCACGATGCTGGAGACGCGGCTCAGCGGCCGCGACTATCTGGCCGCGAACCGGTTCACCTTGGCCGACGCGTTGCTGGTCGCCACGCTCAATCCAGCGCTCCGCCGCCCGGAAGCGGCCAAGATCGCGACCGAAGCGCCTGCGGTTCGCCGGTATTTCGAGCTGCACTCGCGGCGTCCGAGCTTCGTCGACACCGCGCCAAGCGGCTGAGCGCGGCGGAGCAATTTCGCTCATCACAGCCTAAACAACATAATCTCGTTCGGGACGGATGAGTGTGGCCCAGTGTGCCGGTCTACAGGAGTGAAGCGGCCTCGGATTCATCACCCGCGTCTTCGAAGAAGGCAGGGCCACATGAAAGTTGGCATCATAGGAGCGAGCGGGAACAGCGGCTCGCGGATACACGCCGGGGCGATCGCCCATGGGCACGAGGTCGCAGGGTTCACGCGCAGCGGCGCTGCCGCGAAAGGTGCGGGCTGGCGCGATCTCGACGTCTTCGACCTCGACGCGCTGAGTGCGGTCGTCGGGTCGGTCGACGTCGTCGTCAACGCCTTCCACCCTGGCAATTCGGCCCGGGATCTCGGGCCCGAGGGCGGCGAGCGCAGCGCGGATGCGGTCGGTGAGATCGTCGGCGCCGTAGTGGGCGCGGACCTGATCGAGGGTGTCGGACATGTCGCGGCTCCATCGGATCGGGGCGGGGGCCGGTCAGGCCGTCGCACGGCGGACTGCGGCGAGGGTCGCCGCGACCGGCGCGGCGGCGCGGTTCGCCCCGGACAGCCCATGCTCCCGCCGCCAGACCGCCGACTCCGGCGCCAGCTGCGGCTGCGACGGCATGGGGATGCGCAGTTCGCGGTCGTAGCGCTTGAAGTCCATGCCGGGGCTCAGGGGCGCGACCATGAACTGCTCGAAGGTGCGCAGCCTATTGCCGAGGGTCGGCTGGTTGGCGGGGGCGACCGCGTAGCGGCGCGCAATGGTCTCGAAGTCCTCCGGCGCGCGTCCCGTGACGTTGAGGACGTCGTCGGTGGGCGCGCCGAGCTCGAAGGCGCCCTTGCGGTGGTCCTCGAAATAGTAGCGCATGCCCGCTAGAGTGTCGTCGGAGACACCGGCCAGGCGCGCGGCCTTCATGAACAGCCAGGGGGGCGTCGGCAGCACCCGGACCTTGTGGCCGACAGCGCGGCCGACGGCCTGGGCCATCTCAGCCGCGCCCAGCAGCGCCGGGCCCGTGGGACGGTAGGTCTTGCCAGCGTGGCGGCCAGGATCCTGCAGCGCCGCGGCCGCGACCCGGCCGATGTCCTCATTGGAGGGTGGGGCGTTACGGCTATCGCCCAGGAACCAGGGGAAGACACCCATGTGGACCGCCAGCCCGATCGGGATCAGATAGGCGTCGGCGAAGAAGCCGGGGTTGACCGAGGTATGGGCTACCCCGGGGATCATCGCGAACATCCGGTCGGCGAGCCAGAGCTGGCGGGTCATCAGAGCCGGATGCGACGGGCTGGCCAGCCACTGGGTCACGCTGACGATGTGCTCCAGCCTGGCCTCGCGGGCGGCCACCGCGAAGGCGGCGGCGCCCTGGATCGTGTGCGGGTCGAAGGGCGGGCAAAAGTAGGCGCCCTGGACGTCGTCCAGGGCCTCGATGACGCGCTCGACATCGCACATGTCGGCGACGGCGATTTCGGCGCCCAGAGCCTTCAGGCGGGCGCTGCGGTGATCCTCGCGCCGCACCATGGCCCGGACCGGATGGCCGGCCCGCAGCAATTCCGAGACGACGACTACGCCCGTCTTTCCTGTGGCGCCTGTGACGGCGATCCGCGGCTTGGTCATGGCTCTTCTCCTGTGGGCCGTTCGTCGGTATGCGGCGAGCCGCGGCTCCGACGTCGGGCGCTCTGTTGTGACGAGTAACGAAATATGTTATTCGTAACCCAACGTCAAGGGTGGAGGTGACGATGGCCGGCAACCGTAACCCAGAGGCCGGGCGGGTCGGCGAACGCGGTCCGGCCGATCACCCGACGCGGGTCCAGCTGCTGGAGGAGGCGCACCGCCACTTCCGCCTTTACGGCTACGGCAAGACCTCAGTCGCCGATCTGGCCCGCGCGATCGGCGTCTCGCCGGCCTACGTCTATCGCTTCTTCGACTCCAAGCAGGCGATCGGAGACGCCGTCGTCGCCGACCAGCTCGGGGTCATGATCGGTCGTCTCGAAGCCCTGATGACGGCGCCGCGATCGGCGTCGGAGCGCCTCCGGCGGCTGTATTCCGCCCTGACGGAAAGCGGATTGTCGTTCTTTTTCAACGAACGGAAGCTACACGAGATCGTCGTGGCCGCGGTCACCGAGCACTGGCCGGCGGTGCGACGCTATCAGCAGGTCGTCCGTGCCCTGATCCGCGCCCTGGTGGTCGAGGGGCGCGAAGCGGGCGAGTTCGAGCGCAAGACGCCGGTCGACGACGTCGCCGCCGCGATCTTTGCGACGCTCGGGCCCTTCATGCACCCGATCCTGCTCGAGCAGGCCGAGCCCGATGAGCTGCGCCCGCTCGCCGAGCGCGTGGCCGACCTGGTGCTGCGCAGCCTCGCGCCCTGACGAGGCGTGACGATCAGGACGACGGTCGATCCCGGCCCTGGGTGATGGAGGCGAGTGTAACCCACCTATCCGGTCTAAAGTGTCACCCAGCCATCCGCTGGACATTTTCAGATCGAAAAGGTCGGAGGGTCGCGACCCGGGATAGCGGGCGATGACAATTGTTTCGCAACTCCCTCACGCGACGGACGCTCGGGACCCTCGCAGAGACTCGACCACGTGGTCGATGAACAACCGCACGCGGTTCGGAAGGTGCGTGCGCGTCGGGTAGATCGCGTAGAGGTTGATCATATTGCTCGCGTAAGGCGCGAGCAGCTCGACCAGCCGGCCTTCGGCGAGATCGTCCTCGATGTCCCAGAGCGCCTTGAGGCCGATCCCCAGCCCTGCGATCGCCCAGTCGTGGACCACCTCGGCGTTGCTGCTCGAAAGCGAACCCCGCACCTGCACGATCAAGGGCTTGCCGTCATCGGCGAAAGTCCAGCGATCGTAGAACTGATGGCCTCGCACCATCACCAGGCAGTTGTGCTGCAACAGATCTGCGGGAGTCTGCGGATGGCCGCGCCGCTCCAGGTAGGAAGGCGCCGCGCACACGACGCGCCGGCTCCTGAGCAGGAGGCGGCTGACGACGTCGCCGTCGTCCGGTTGATCCACGTGCAGCGCGACGTGCAGGTTCGCGCGCATCACGTCCGTGCGCGCATCGTCGAGCACCAGTTCGACCGTCACCTGCGGATAGCGCTGGCAAAAGGCGCCGATGAGCGGCGCAATGCGCCGCCGCCCGATCTCGAACGGGGCCCCGACGCGAATGTGGCCGCGGGGAGATTCGCTGCGGTCGCCAACCTCCGCTTCCGCCCTGTCGACCTCCTCCAGGATGACCAGGGCGCGCTCGTGGAGAAGGTCGCCTTCTTCGGTCAGCACGAACCGCCGCGGGCTGCGGTGCACGAGGCGCGCGCCCAGGCGGTTCTCCATCGCCGCCAACCGCCGGCTCATTGCCGGTAGCGAACTGTTCAACCGACGCGCCGTTTCGGCAAGACTGCCCGCGGCGACCATGCGCACGAAAAGTCTCAGGTCGCTGATCTCGTCTGCCACGTGGGATGCTTCCGTTTAACGGAAGATACGATCCACCTGCAGAACATAAAAGGCCGACGACAGTCGCCCATATGCGGTCCCTGCTAAGCCGCGCTCCAAAGGGGGGCGCCTCCGACCGAGGACAAGAGGCATGACCGTCGTCGACTATGCGCGCGATCGGGCGGAAGACCCGACGCGGCAGTCCAACCTGCCCCCCCGGCCTCGTTTCAGGCTTTCGCGCAAGCTCATCGCCGCAGGCGTCGCCATTCCGATCGTGGCCTTCGGCGGATGGGCGCTTGCCCGTTACTGGACCGTCGGCCGGTTCTTCGTCAGCACGAACGACGCCTATGTCCAGGCGGACGCCACGATCGTCGCGCCCAAGGTCGCTGGCTACATCGCTGAAGTCGACGTTCGCGACAACGAGCACGTAAGGGCTGGCCAGGTGCTGGCCCGCATAGACGACCGCGACTACCGGCAGGCGCTCGACCAGGCCACGGCCAACGCCGCAGCGGCCCAGGCCGCGGTGTCGAACCTCGACGCCCAGATCGCCGCCCAGGCCTCGCAGATCCGCGAGGCCGACGCGAACGTTGTCTCCGCGACGGCGGCCTTTGGCCTGGCCCAGCGCAACGACGCCCGCCGGCGCGAGATGGCCCGCGTCGGATATGGCTCCGACGAGCAGGCCGACACCGCGTCCGCCGACAGCCAGGAGAAGAGCGCCTCCCTGCAGCGCCTCAAGGCGGCCGCCGACGCCGCCCGCCAGCAGGTGACTGTGCTTCAGGCCCAGCGCAGCCTCGCACAGGCCCAGCTCGCCCAGGCCGAGGCCGCCCGCGGCCAGGCCCAGCTGAACCTCGGCTACGCGACCATCGTCTCGCCCATCGACGGTTCGGTGGGCGCCAGGACCGCCCGCCAGGGACAGTACGTCCAGGCGGGAACCCAGCTGATGGCGGTCGTGCCCCTGCAGCGGGTCTATGTGGTCGCGAACTACAAGGAGACGCAGCTGACCCACGTCAGGGCGGGTCAGCCGGCGCAGATCAGGGTCGACACATTCCCGGGCCGCACGATCTCGGCCAAGGTCGACAGCCTCGCTCCGGCGAGCGGCCTGGAGTTCAGCCTGCTGCCGCCGGACAACGCGACCGGCAACTTCACCAAGATCGTCCAGCGCATCCCGGTGAAGATCGTCTTCGACGCCAGCGATCCGCTGGCCGGCCGGCTTCGGCCCGGCATGTCTGTGACGGCCGAGATCGACACGCGCGGCGCCGCGCCCGCCCCCCGGCGCTGAGCGGGGCGCAAGACCATGGCAAGCGTCACCCTGACTGCGCCTGGGCGCGGGATCGCCGCTGCGGCGGATCCGGACGCCGTTCCCCTCAAGACCTGGATCGCCGTGGTGGGCGCCGCGCTGGGGGCCTTCCTGGCGATCCTGAACATCCAGATCGTCAGCTCGTCGCTTCCCGACATCCAGGGCGCGATCGGGGCCGGGGCCGACGAGGGAGGCTGGGTCACCACCGCCTATCTCGTGGCCGAGATCATCGTCATCCCGATCAGCGGATGGCTGGCGCAGGTCTTCACGACGCGCCTCTATCTGCTGGTCAACACCTTCGCCTTCCTCGTCCTGACCGTCGCCTGCGCGTTCACCACGAACCTCGGCCAGATGATCGTCGCCCGCGCCCTGCAAGGGTTCGCCGGCGGGGTGCTGATCCCGATGGCGTTCCTCATCATCATGACCCGGCTGCCGCCATCGAAGCACGCGATCGGACTGTCGATCTATTCGGTCTCCGCAATCTTCGCGCCTTCGATCGGCCCGGTGATCGGGGGATGGTGCAACGAGACCTTTGGCTGGCAGTCGCTGTTCTTCATCAACCTGCTGCCAGGCGCGGTGATGTTCTTCATGCTGTGGGTGTCGCTGGAGCCTGAGCCCCTGCGCCTGAACCTGCTCGCCCGCGGCGACTGGCTGGGCATCGCCACCATCGCCGTGGCTCTGGGCTCGCTCGAGACCGTGCTGGAGGAGGGCGAGAAGGACGACTGGTTCGGATCTCAGTTCATCGTCCGCCTGAGCATCGTCGCGGCCGTGGCCCTCGTCGCCTTCCTCGTCGTCCAGCTCAGGCGCAAGGCGCCTCTGCTGCACCTGCGCCTTCTCGCCCGGCGCAACTTCGGTCTGGCCAGCGTCGCGAACTTCTTCTTCGGCCTGTCGATGTACGGCTGGCTCTACGTCGTGCCGCTCTATCTGTCTCGGATCCACGGCTACAACGCCGAGCAGATCGGCGAGGTGCTGATCTGGATCGGCGTGCCTCAGCTGCTCATCATCCCGCTGGCGCCCAAGCTGATGCGGATGTTCGACCCGCGCCGTCTCGTGGCCGTGGGGTTCGCGCTGTTCATCATCGGCAGCATGCTGGCCGCCAATCTCTCCAGCGACTTCTCGGGCCCGCAATTCATCGCCTCGAGCCTGGTCCGGGCGCTTGCCCAGGCGCTGGTCATGACGCCGCTCTCGGCGCTCGCCGTCTCGGGAATCGAGCGCGAGCACGCCGGCTCCGCCTCGGCGCTCTACAACATGATCCGCAATCTCGGCGGGGCGATCGGGATCGCCGTGCTGCAGACCGTGCTCACCCAGCGCGAGCAGTTCCACTCGGACGTCCTCACTAGCCAGGTCACCTTGCTGGATCCCGCCACGCGCGAGCGACTCCAGGGCCTGACGCAACGCTTCCTGGGGCACGGCGTCAGCGATCCTGGTTTTGCCCGGCACGAGGCGGCGGTCGCCGTCGGCCGCGCCGTTCGAGCCCAGGCTTACACGATGGCCTACAGCGACACGATCATCCTTCAGAGCGCCCTCCTCGGCATCGCTCTGGTGCTGGTCCTGTTGCTGAAGAAGGCGGCTCCGAGTTCAGGTGGTGGGGAGGCTCACTAAAATGTCACGTGTACTGGTGATCGCCTCGAGGCGTCGCCGCGGGGTGCTGATCACAGCCCTCCTGGCGAGCGCGGCTCTCGCCGGCTGCGCGGCGGTGGGCCCGAACTTCCAGCCTCCCGCGCCGCCGAGCGACACGGGCTATCTCCCCAAGGGCGCCCCGCCGATCGCCGCCGCCGCTCCCGGAGAGTCGGCCCAGCAACCCCAGATCGGCCAGTCCCTGCAGGCCGACTGGTGGACGCGCCTCGGCTCGCGCGACCTCGACGAGACCGTGCGCGAGGCGCTCGCCGCCAACTGGAATCTCGAGGCTGCCAGGGCAAACCTGGCCAAGGCCAACCAGATGGTGGCGGCCGCGCGCGGCGGCCTCTTCCCTCAGATCGACGCCGCCGCCGGCGTGGAGCGGCTCAGCTACGGCGCCTATTTCCTGGGGCCGCAGGCCTTCGGCTACCCCACCTTCGCCTCCTACACCGGCGGCGTCGGCGTCAGCTACGATCTCGACCTGTTCGGGCGGACGCGGCGGCGGATCGAGCTGGCCGCGGCTGATGCGCAGGTCGCGGGAGAGTCCCTCAACGCCGCCCGGCTCGCTGTCTCCGGCGCGACCGTCATGACCGCGCTCCAGATCGCCTCCGCCCGAGCCCAGATCGACACGGCCGAGCAGGTCGTCGCCTCGGACGAGAAGACGCTCGAACTGGTGCGCGCCGCGCGCCGGACGGGGGTGGCGAGCGAGATGGACGTCACCACCGCCCAGAGCCAGCTCGACCGCGATCAGGCCCTGCTGCCGCCCCTGCGCCAGAGCCTCGCCGTTTCGCGCGACGCCCTTGCCGCGCTGGTCGGAAAGTCCCCCGCGTCCTGGTCGGCCCCGAACTTCGACCTCGCTGGCATGACGCTGCCCGAGAACATCCCGCTGGCCTTGCCTTCAGAGCTCGTCCGGGCACGGCCGGACATCCGCGCCGCCGAGGCCCAGCTGCACGCGGCCAACGCCGAGGTCGGCATCGCGACGGCCGACCTCTATCCGCAGGTCAACCTCAGCGCCGCGATCGCCGGCCAGGGGCTGATGAGCGGTCCGGCCGGCGCCGCCTGGAGCCTGATCGGCGGTCTCAGCGCCCCGATCTTCCACGGCGGGACGCTGACCGCCCGGCGCCGGGGGGCTGAGGACGCCGAGCGCGCCGCCTTCGCCGACTATCAGCAGACCGTGCTGTCGGCCTTTCAGCAGGTCGCCGACAACCTTCAGGGCCTCGCCAACGCCGCCGACAGCGTGCGCGACGAACAGCAGGCGCTGAACTCGGCGACCGCCGCCCTCAACCTCACCCGCCTTGGCTATGGCGTGGGCAACGCCGGCATCGTTCAGGTGGTCGACGCCCAGCGACTTCAGCAACTGGCGGCGCTCAATCTCACCCAGGCGCGGGTTCGCCGGTACGCCCTCACCGTCAACCTGTTCCTCGCCGCCGGAGGGGGGCTGCCGGCGGCGACGCCTACGCCTGTGAAGGTCGCGGGCCGCTAGGCAGCTCTAGGCGGCCGCCGTCGCCCGTGCGCCGACAGCCGCGTCCGCCGGCTCGCCGAACACGCGGGCGAAGATGGTGTCCACGTGACGGAAGTAGGGGGTCTCGTCGAAGAGGGCTTCCAGTTCGGCATCGCTCAGGACCGCGCTGACCTGAGGTTCTGCTCGCAGGGCCTCGATGAAGCGGCCGCCTTCGCGCCAGATCTTCATCGCGTTCGACTGGACGATGGAATAGGCCGCCTCCCGCGCGACGCCCTTCTGCGTCAGCGCGAGCAGCACCTGCTGCGAGTGCACCAGGCCGCCCAGGCGATCGAGGTTGCGCCGCATGTTCTCCGGATAGACCACCAGGCGCTCCATCAGGTTCGCCAGCCGGCGCAGGGCGAAGTCGAGGTGCACAGTGGCGTCCGGGGCGATGCCGCGCTCGACCGAGGAGTGGCTGATGTCCCGCTCGTGCCAGAGGGCGACGTTCTCCAGTGCGGGGATCACGGCGGAACGCACGAGGCGGGCAAGGCCGGTGAGGTTCTCCGTCAGGATCGGGTTGCGCTTGTGCGGCATGGCCGAGGAGCCCTTCTGGCCGGCGTCGAACGGCTCTTCCGCCTCCAGCACCTCCGTCCGCTGCAGGTGCCGGATCTCCACGGCGAGGCGCTCGATGGAGCTGGCCACCACAGCCAGGGCCGCGAAATAGGCCGCATGGCGATCGCGCGGGATCACCTGGGTCGATATCGGCTCGACGCGCAGGCCCAGCTTCTCGGCCACGTGGGCTTCCACCGCCGGATCGACGCTGGCGAAGGTCCCCACCGGACCTGAAATGGCGCAGGTGGCGATCTCGAAACGAGCCATGGCGAGGCGCTCGCGGGCGCGCACGAATTCGGCGTAGTGGCCGGCGAGCTTGAGGCCAAAGGTCGTCGGCTCCGCATGGATGCCGTGGCTGCGGCCAACGCAGGGCGTGTCGCGGTACTCGAAAGCGCGGCGCTTGAGCGCCGCGAGCACCAGCTCAACGTCCTCCAGCAGAAGATCGGTCGCGCGGGAGAGCTGCACCGCCAGGGCGGTGTCGTTGACGTCCGAGGAGGTCATCCCCTGGTGGAGGAAGCGCGCCTCGGGCCCGACCAGTTCGGTCACGTGGGTGAGGAAGGCGATGACGTCGTGGCGGGTCTCCCGCTCGATCTCGTCGATCCGCTCGACGTCGAAGACCGCATCGCCCGCCCGCTGCCAGATGGCCTTGGCCGCTTCGGCGGGAATCACGCCCAGGTCAGCCATGGCGTCGGCGGCGTGCGCCTCGATCTCGAACATGATGCGGAAGCGAGTCTGGGGGGACCAGACCGCCGCGGCTTCGGGGCGGGTGTAGCGGGGGATCATGGCCCGCTCATACGGCTGTCGGGCCGCCACGGGAACCCTGGGGCGTACGATGGTCTTGTACGTTTTAAACGTTCCGCGAAGCGGACGGTGATCGCGGGGATGAGCCAATGCGTGCGCGCCTGTCCATGGTGAGGCTCGCCGGTGTCGTCGCTGGAGTCCTCGCGACCTCGGCCCATGCGGCGGGGTTCTACATCCAGGAGCAGTCGGTTCAGGCGCTCGGCCGCGCCTATTCGGGCGAGGCGGCGAGCACGGACGTCGACGCCCTGTGGTGGAACCCCGCCTCGATCGCCGGCCTCGCCCACAACGAGTTCTATTCGGGCCTGCAGACGATCCAGGTGCACGGCAACGTCACCAATGGCGGCTCGACCATCCAGTATCCGGGCCTCCCGCCCCTGCCGATCAGCGGGAATCCGCGTGTTCACGACCCGGTCCCCAACGGCTTCGTGCCGAACTTCGACGCGGCCATGCGCATCAACGACCAGTGGAGCGTGGGCCTGGCGGTAAGCGCGCCGTTCAACTTCGTGAGCAAGTACACGGGCCAGGACTGGACCCGCTATGAAGCGATGACCTCGCGCCTGACGAATATCGACCTCCAGCCCACCGTCGCCTGGAAACCGCTTCCGTGGCTCGGCCTCGCCGCGGGCCTCGACGTGCAATACGTCAACGCCTACCTGACCTCCGCCCTGCCCGACCTCGCGCCAATCTTCCCGGACGGCTCGCAGACGCTGCAGGGACACGGATGGGACTACGGCTACGTCCTGGGGGCCCAGATCGCCCCGGTGTCGAACTTCACTTTCGGCGTGAGCTATCGTTCCTCCATCGCCCACCACCTCGGCGGCACGATTGATGTCGCCGGCCTGCTCGGGCCCGCCTCTGCGGCCAATATCCACGCGGGCGCGCAGGCGAGATTCGCCACGCCCTGGATCTTCACCGCCGGCGCGCGCTGGCGGGTGAATCCCCGCCTGACCCTCGACGGCCAGGTGCAGCGCTTCGGCTGGAGCGAGTTCTCCGCCATCTCGGTCGCCTTTGACGGCCAGTCGGCGGTGACGCCGGAGAACTATCGCGACACCACCGACGAAGCGATCGGCGTCGACTACAACCTCACCTCGCGCCTGACGATGCGCGCCGGGATCGAGCACGACCCCACGCCCACTCCCGATATCGGGCGCGATCCGCGCGTGCCGGACGGGAACCGGTGGCTTTACGCCCTGGGCGCCAGCTACCGGGCCAGCCGCGCCATGACCTTGGATTTTGGCGCCGGCTACTACCAGTTCCAGCGGTCGCGCATCGACAACACGACCGTGGACTTCGCCGGCACGCCGCTGGCGACGCCCGTCTCGTTATTGGGCGAGATCACCGGCGCGGGTCTCGTTCTTTCCGTGGGCGTGCGCGCCACCTTCTGAAGCCGGAGCCGCGAGGGGGATTGCGGCCCGCTAAGCCTTGGCGGCAAAAGGCGTTCTTCGCATTGGTGGGATCGTACGGGAGGGGTGCTGGATGGAGACGTGGAGGACCGCTGCGGCGGCGATAGTGGGGCTGTTCGGCGTGCTCGCAGCCGGCGCAGCGGCGGCTGAGGACCGGACGGAGGCCCTCCTTCGCGAGCTCTCCAACGCCCCGGGCCCGTCCGGCTTCGAGGAGCCGGTTCGGGCGATCATGGTCCGGGAGCTAAAGCCGTACGGGACGATCACCTATGACGGCATGGGTTCGGTCATCGTGAAGAACGGGACGAGCGGCCCGCGGATCATGCTCGACGCCCACATGGACGAGCTCGGCGGCATGGTCCGCCGCGTGACGCCGGACGGGTTCGTCACCATGCAGATGCTGGGCGGCTGGCTCGATATGGCCCTGCCAGGCCAGCGCTGGGTGATCCTCACGGCGAGGGGGCCAGTCCACGCCGTGAGCGGCATCCGCGACATCCACGTCGTCCCCGCCGACGAACGGTCCAAGCCCTTCAACCGCGACAACCTCTACCTCGACATCGGCGCCCACAGCGCCGCCGACGCCGCGGCGATGGGCATAGAGCCGGGAGATCCGGTCGCGCCCGATTCCACCTTCGAGGAGCTCGCCAACGGCCGCTACCTCGGCAAGGCGTGGGACGACCGCGTCGGCTGCGCGGTGCTGATCGAGGCGCTCAAGCGCCTGGCGGCCGAAGGCCATCCCAATCAGCTGTTCGTGGCCGCAACGACCCAGGAGGAGATCGGCCTGCGCGGGGCGCACACCGCGGCTGATCTCATCCGGCCGGACATAGGTATCGCGATCGAGGGTGGGATGACCGGCGATCAGCCCGACACGCACCCTGACGAGACCAACGCCAGGCTGGGCGGCGGCCCCGACATCTTCATCTACGACGCCAGCGCCCTGCCCAATCGCAAGCTGGTGGGCTTCCTCAGGCAGACCGCCGCCCAGGCGAGCATCCCAATCCAGCCGGACCTCGTCACGGGCTACGGCGACGACTCGGCCGAAATCCAGAAGTCCGACGGTGGCGCGCCCACCGTGAACATCGGCGTTCCGGTCCGCTACATGCACGTCCACAACGGGATCATGGACCGCAAGGACTTCGACGAGACGGTTAATCTCGTCGTCGACATGATCAAGAAGCTCGACGCCGCGGAAGTCGCGCGGATCCGCGACTTCACGCCCTAGGGTTCACACCCCTTCGAGCGCGGCGCGAACGGCGTCGAGTCCGGACTGGGCGCGGGCCGGGTCCGGTCCGCCGCCCTGGGCGAAGTCGGGTTTGCCGCCGGCGCCCTGGCCGCCGAGAGCTGCGACAGCGCTTCGGGCCAGTTCGACCGCATTGAACCGGCCCTGCGCCTGGCCCGTCACGGCGACGGTGGCGGCGACCTTGCCGTCGGCCACGCCCATCAGGGCGATGACGCCATCGGGGAGCTGCTTCTTGAAGCCCTCGGCGATCGGCCGCAGGTCCTTGCCGCCCACGCCCTCGAGGACGCGACCGATGAACTTCACGCCGCCGACGTCCTGGGGCGCGGTCTCGCCGCCGCCCCCGCCGCCAACTGCGATCTGGCGGCGAGCCTCCGCCAATTCCTTCTCGAGCTTGCGGCGCTGGGCCTCCAGCGCCTCGACCCGGGCGGTGACGTCCGAGACGGGGACCTTGAACTGGTCGGCCAGCGAACCCGCGACGGCGGCGCGGTCGAGCAGCCAGCGTCGCGCAGCCTCGCCGGTGAGCGCCTCGACCCGGCGCACGCCCGCAGCGATCCCCTGCTCGGCGACGATCTTGAAGAGGGCGATGTCGCCGGTCCGCGCGACATGGGTGCCGCCGCAGAGTTCGACCGAATAGGCGCCTTCGCCCTCCAGCGCCTTGCCAAGGGTGAGAACGCGGACGCTATCGCCGTACTTCTCGCCAAACAGGGCGATGGCGCCCGCCTCCATGGCGGCCTGGGGCGCCATCTCGCGGGTTTCGGCCGGCACGTTCTGGCGGATCACCGCGTTCACCTCGGCCTCGACCGCGTCGAGTTCGGCGGGAGTGAGCGGCGCGCCGTGGCTGAAGTCGAAGCGCATGCGCTCGGCGTCCACCAGCTGGCCCTTCTGGGCCACGTGGGGGCCGAGGACATGGCGGACCGCCGCGTGGAAGAGGTGTGCGGCGGAGTGGTTGAGGCGGGTGCGGGCGCGGCGGTCGGCGTCGACGGCCAGGCGTGCGCGGACGCCAGGCTCGAGGGCGCCGCGCACGATACGCAGGTGATGGACGTAGAGGTCGCCGGCCTGCTTCTGAGTGTCGAGGATCTGGGCGAAGCCGCCCTCCCACTCGACCTCGCCGCGGTCGCCGGCCTGGCCGCCGCCCTCGCCGTAGAAGGGGGTCTGGTCGAAGAGGGCCTGGACGTCCTCGCCGGCGCCGGCGGAGGCGATCTCCTCGCCGCTGCGGACGAGGGCGAGGGCTTCGCCGGTGGTCTCGCCATGCTCGTAGCCGCGGAAGACAGTAGGTCCGAGGCGCTCGCGCAGGGAAAGCCAGACCGCGCTCTGGGCCTGCTCGCCCGAGCCCGCCCAGTTCTCGCGCGCCAGGGCGCGCTGGGCGTCCATGGCCTGGTTGAAGCCATCGAGGTCGACATGGATGCCGCGGGGCCGGACCGCGTCCTGGGTCAGATCGAGCGGAAAGCCATAGGTGTCGTAGAGCTTGAACGCCGTCTCGCCGGAGAGGACGTCGCCATCGCCCATGCCCGTCGTCGCTTCTTCCAGAAGGGCCATGCCGCGGCCGAGCGTACGCTGGAAGCGCTCCTCCTCCTGGCGCAGGGTCTCGGCGATCGCCGGCTCGCCTCGGCGAAGCTCCGGATAGGCCTCGCCCATTTCGGCGACCAGCGTCGGCACGAGCCGACACATCAGCGGCTCGGTCGCGCCCAGCAGGTGGGCGTGGCGCATGGCGCGGCGCATGATCCGGCGAAGGACGTAGCCGCGGCCCTCGTTCGAAGGGGTGACGCCGTCGGCGATCAGGAAGCTGGAGGCGCGCAGGTGGTCGGCGATGACGCGGTGGGAGGGGCCGTTCGTGGCGCCGCCCACGCCCCCCACCAGCTCGCGGCTGGCGCGCATGAGCGTCTGGAAGAGATCGATGTCGTAGTTGTCGTGCACCCCCTGCAGGACGGCGGTCAGGCGCTCGATGCCCATGCCCGTGTCGATCGAGGGCTTGGGCAGGGGAGTCATGCGGCCGTCGGCGAAGCGCTCGAACTGCATGAAGACGAGGTTCCAGATCTCCACGAACCGGTCGCCGTCCTGGTCGGGCGAGCCGGGCGGGCCGCCGGCGACATGGTCGCCGTGGTCGAAGAAGATCTCCGAGCAGGGTCCGCAGGGGCCGGTGTCGCCCATCGACCAGAAGTTGTCGGAGGAATCGATGCTGATGATGCGGTCGTCGGGCAGGCCGGCGATCTTCTTCCACAGCCCCGCCGCCTCCTCGTCGGTGGCGTGGTGGGTGACGGTCAGGCGCGCCGGATCGATGGCGAAGTCGCGGGTGATCAGGTTCCAGGCGAGCTCGATCGCATCGGCCTTGAAGTAGTCGCCGAAGGAGAAGTTGCCGAGCATCTCGAAGAAGGTGTGATGCCGGGCGGTGTAGCCGACATTATCGAGATCGTTGTGCTTGCCCCCGGCGCGGACGCACTTCTGGGACGTGGTCGCGCGTGGCCCAGGCGGAGTCTCTGCGCCGGTGAAGATGTTCTTGAATGGCACCATGCCGGCATTGACGAACAGCAGGGTAGGATCGTCGCGCGGCACGAGCGGCGCAGACTGCACCACGGCGTGCCCGCGTTCGCCGAAGTAGCCGAGGAACTCTTTCCGTATTTCGTTCAGGGAAGGCATCGCCGCGAGATAACATCGCGGCGGTGAGGGAAAAAGGGCGGGGGATCGACTCCCTGGTGCGCCGGCGTCTCGCCGGCGCACCAGGGGTCGCGAACTTGGCGGCGATCAGTCGTCGCCTTCGGGGCCGCCGATCAGGAGTTCTTCTTCGATGCGGTTGGAATTGCCGCGGACCTGATCCTCGATCTGGCCGGCGATGTCCGGATTGGCCTTGAGGAATTCGCGGGCGTTGTCGCGGCCCTGGCCGATGCGCGTGCTGTTCCAGGAGAACCAGGCGCCCGATTTCTCGATCACCCCGGCCTTGACGCCCAGGTCGATGATCTCGCCGAGCTTGGAGATGCCTGCGCCATACATGATGTCGAACTCGACCTCCCGGAAGGGCGGGGCGACCTTGTTCTTCACCACCTTGACGCGGACGTTGTTGCCGATGATCTCGTCGCGCACCTTCACCGAGCCGGTGCGGCGGATGTCGAGGCGGACCGAGGCGTAGAACTTCAGGGCGTTGCCGCCGGTAGTGGTCTCGGGGCTGCCGTACATCACCCCGATCTTCATGCGGATCTGGTTGATGAAGATGACCAGCGTCTGGGTCTTGGAGATGGAGGCGGTGAGCTTGCGCAGGGCCTGACTCATCAGGCGGGCCTGCAGACCGGGCAGGGAATCGCCCATCTCACCCTCGATCTCGGCGCGCGGCGTCAGGGCCGCAACGGAGTCGATGACGACGATGTCCACGGCGCCCGAGCGCACCAGGGTGTCGGTGATCTCCAGGGCCTGCTCGCCGGTATCGGGCTGGGCCACCAGCAGGTCGTCGAGGTTCACCCCCAGCTTGTGAGCGTAGGAGGGGTCGAGCGCGTGCTCGGCGTCGACGAAAGCGGCCGTGCCGCCGCGCTTCTGCACTTCGGCGACCACATGCAGGGCGAGCGTCGTCTTGCCCGAACTTTCAGGCCCGAAGATTTCGACCACGCGGCCCTTGGGAAGGCCGCCGATGCCGAGCGCGATGTCCAGGCCGAGCGAGCCGGTAGGGATCGACTCGATCTCCACCACCTTGCCCTTCTCGCCCAGCTTCATGACCGAGCCTTTGCCGAAGGCGCGATCGATCTGGGTGAGCGCTGCTTCCAGGGCGCGCTGTTTGTCGCCCTCTTCCTTGCCAACGAGCCTCAAGGCCATGTTTCCCGACATCTGTCCGACCCTTCCTATCCCATGATTCCGGCGGGCGCGCGGCTCTTGCCGGACGAATTGACTCACACGCTCTCGAACCGGAACGAACCATAAACGCGGCAGTCGATGTTCACAAGATGTTCCAACAAGCTAAGGCTTAACAGCACGCTCGCTGTCAAATAAAATTCACATAATCCGCAAAGTTGCAATCCGAAATCCGATAGCTCTCGTGCGCCCGGAAATCAGCCACGCAGCCACCCCGAGAGTCGAAACTAACAATTTAATTTTTATTGTGAAAATGGCGACCGGGACCAGAAACGAACTAAACCGTACACGTCGCGCACTCGAAAATCATTGCACATTTTCCCTCGCGTCCGACGAACTCGGCTGGCTTGTCATGGCGGAAAAGAGGTGGAACGGAGGCGGCGGCCGGAAAACGGCCACTGCGGCGATCGACGCGATCGGGCGCTGAAACCGATTGGAGGGCATATGTCGATATTGCAATATCCCAGGCCGAGCATGGCTCGCGTATCGGCGATCGTCTTGGGCGCCGCCCTCGCCACGTCCGCTGCGGGCGCCGCGTCAGCGTCGTCCTTCCTGGACAACTACTCGCTGGTGATCAGCGAGACGACCTATTCGAACGTCGGGGCGGTCGCGAATCTCGTCGCCGGTGTGTCCCAGTTGCCCGGCGCCAACGCCGGCCAGAGCGTCACTGCGACCTCCAACGGCGGCCTGTCGACGGTGTTCAACAACTCCAATGTCGATCCCTCCTTCGGCGTGACCTCGGCGATCACCCTGCAGGACCTCAACGTGTCGGGCGCGACCCCCAAGGTGAATGGCACGCTCAACGTCGACCCGAGCGTCGTCTCCACCAGTTTCTCTTCGAAGTCGGAGCTGTCACTCAACATCGCCCAGACTTCCGGCGGCTCGGTGGTCACGTTCATGGGCTACAACGGCGGCGGCGTTGGCAATGTCGACGTGTCGAACTCCGACACGACGGCCTTCAAGGACACCACCAACCCGGTCACCAGCTTCTTCGCGCCGAACGCGGGGCAGACCTACGCCTTCAACCGCGACGTCGTCGCCGTCAGCGCCTCGGGCGCCGTCTCCACCACCCAGACCCTGGCCTACGGCGGCAACAACGGCCGCTCCGCGATCCTGGCGCCTAACGGCCAGTACTACACCGTCGGCAATTCCAACAACGGCAGCGGCACACCCTCGCAGCTGACCACGTCGACGGGCCTGGAGGTCGTCACTCCCGGGTCGACGCCAAATTCGACCATGGTCAATGCGGGGTTCACGTCGGTGTCGGGCGACAAGGCGGGAAAGGACAGCAACTTCCGCGGCCTGACGCTCTATAACGGCACGCTCTATTTCACCAAGGGCAGCGGCAGCAACGGCATCGACACCGTCTACGAGGTCAGCAACCCCGGCGGCGCCCTTCCGACGGCCGGCACGGCCGGCTCGGCCCAGATCTCGATCGTGCCCGGCTTCCCGACCGACCTCGCCGCCAGCCCGAAGAAAGGCGGCGACGGTGGCGCGTTCACCCCGTTCGGCCTGTTCTTCGCCAACGCCGACACGCTCTATGTTGCGGACGAGGGCACGGGCAACGCCACCGACGCCGCCAATCACGCGGGCCTCGAGAAGTGGAGCCTGGTAGGCGGTGTGTGGAAGCTCGACTACACGCTGCAAGGCGCCCTGATCGGCCAGACCTACGATGTCAGTGGCGTGAATTCGGGACAGGCCGGCTTCGTGGACGGCGTGGAGACCACCGGCCTTCGCGACCTCACCGGCCGCGTCAACGCCGACGGCACGGTCACCCTGTTCGCGGTCACCGCCACCTCCGGCGGCTATGCCGATACGGGGGCGGACCCCAACGAGATCGTCGCGATCACTGACACCCTTGGCGACACGACCCTGCCGAACGGTGAGTCCTTCACGGTGCTCGACGGGCCGCAGTATGGCGTGCGCTACGGCGGCGTGGCGTTCAACGGCGTGCCGGAGCCAGCCTCGTGGGCGCTGATGCTGATCGGCGTCGCGGGCCTGGGCGGGGCGATGCGGACCCGCCGCCGCACGGTGAACGCGTAGATAGGGCTAGGGCCTCGCCGGCGTGTCCGCTGGCGAGGCTGTGCCTCGGACCGCTGGCATCCTGCCGGCCCTTCGTCAGTCGCGCTTAAGAGAAGAGCGGGCAGGATGCCCGCGGTCCAAAATCACGTCGAGCTGTGCGTCGTCCTCGAACCTTGCGGCGACCGGCCAGGCGGCGATGCGCTCGCGCCAGGCGGGGGGCAGGCGGACCCAGTCCTTTTCGGTGGTGAGCAGACCCGCGCCAAGCGCCTTGGCGCGGTCCGCCAGGAAGCGCAGCGTGGCCTCCGGGATGGCTGCGTGGTCCGGCAGGGGCGCGAAGTCCACGAGACTGCAGCCGGCCGCGACCAGGGCGCGCTCGAACTTCCAGGGCTTGCCGATGCCGGCAAAGGCAAGCTGTGACCCTGCGGGCGGCGGGCCGAGAGGTTCGAGGCGGGCCGTCATCACCGGCTTCGACTGAAGCAGGGCCAGGAGGCGCGGGTCGGGGTCGGGAAGATCGGCCGGAAGCAGCACGACCACCGCGTCGGCGCGGGCGAGGCCGACGGCCAGGGGCTCGCGCATCGGCCCGGCGGGAAAGACGCTTCCGTCGCCGAACGGCCACTCGTCCTCGCGCGTCTCGCCGTCGACGACGACCAGCGACAGGGCCTTCGCCAGGCGAGGGTTCTGATGTCCGTCGTCCATTACCACCGCCGCCGCGCCCGCGGCCGCGGCGGCGCGCGCGCCGGCGAGGCGGTCGCGCGCGATCCACACAGGCAGGCCGTCGCGGCTGAGCATCAGGGCCTCGTCGCCGACATCGGCGGCGCTGTGACCGGCGGGGTCGACCAGAAGCGGCCCGGCGAGGCGCCCGCCATGGCCGCGGGTGAGAATGTGGACGGCGCGGCCCTGGGCGGCGAGGCGCGAAGCCAGGGCGCGCACGACCGGCGTCTTGCCCACGCCCCCCAGGGTGACATTGCCCACGCAGATCACAGGAACTCCAGGATCCGCGGGTGTCGTTCGGCGTATCCGCCGGGCGGTGACCGCAGCCCAGATCCACGACAGGGGGAGGAGGACCGCCTTGGTGGTTCGAAAGCCCGACCCTTGGATTCGGTACCAGTGGCGGGGGGTGCGGATCGGCATCAGAGGAGTGCGAGAATTCGCGGGGTGGCCGCACGGGCGGCGGCGTCGCCTGCTTCGACGAACGTGCGGGCGGCTCCGGCCATGGATCGCAGCGCGCCGCCGCCGGCCGCAGCCTCGGTGATCAGGGCGGGCAGCTCGGCGACTTCGATCAGGCGGGCCCCGCCGACCGTCGCGAGGTCCTGGAAGACCGGCCAGTTTGCGATCCGGACGCCGGAGACGAAGGGGCAGCCGAGGCGAGCCGGCTCGAGCGGATTGTGACCGCCGGGCCCCTCGACAAAGCCGCCACCGATGATGGCGAGGGCGGCGAGCCGATACCACAGGCCAAGTTCGCCCAGGGTGTCGGCGACCACCACCTCGGGCGCGGCGGCGGGGTTACTGGAGCGCTGGGCTGCGGTGAGGCCGGCCCGGCGCGCGAGGGCGGCGATGGCCGTGCCGCGCTCGACGTGGCGCGGGGCTATGACGAGGCGCGCATGGGCTCGGGATGAGGCGAAGGCCTGGAGGATCGGGCCGTCCTCTCCTTCGTGAGTGCTGGCGGCGAGGATGATCGGGCGATCGCCTAGAGCCGATCTGGCGGCGGCGAAGGCCGCTTCACTCACGGGAAGGGGCGGGGCGCCAAACTTGAGGTCCGCGTTACCGTCGACTCGCGCGCCCAGGCTGCACAGGCCCCTCGCCGCCGCCGCATCGCGGGCGAGGACGAGATCGAAGGCGCTCAGCACCGTGCGGGCCGCGGCGGGTGCGCGGCGCCATCCGGCGAGGCTGGCCTCGGAGAGTTTGGCCGAGACCAGAGCGAGGCGCGCGCCCCGCCGCTTCGCGCCAAGGATGAGGTTGGGCCAGAGCTCGCTCTCGGCGAACACACCCAGGTCGGGGCGCCAGTGATCGAGGAAGCGGGCTGTCGCCTGGGCGGTGTCGAGCGGAGCGAACTGGTGGACCGCGCCGGACGGAAGCCGCGCCGTGAGGAGTTCGGCGGAGGCGAGCGTCCCGCTTGTGACGAGCACCGTTGGCGGGTCGGCCCGCCCGCCGAGGGCCTTGGCCAGGGGAACGAGGGAGAGCGCCTCGCCTACGCTGGCGCCATGCAGCCAGGCGAGGGCGCCTGGCGGACGCGGCTGGCCCGGGACGCCGAGTTTCTCGCGCCAACGCTCGGGGTCTTCCTTCCCCGCGGCGAGGCGGCCGCGAAGCCACGGCGCGGCCAGGGGGTGACCGATGGCGGTGATCGCCCGGTAGGCGGCGAGGCCGGGGGTCATCGAGGCCCCCGGTGAGGGGAAGCGGCTTTCCCCCTCCGTCCGCGGCTTCGCCGCGTCCACCTCCCCCATGAAGGGGGAGGAGAGCGACGTGGGTGGGGCGGAGAGACGCGCTCTCCTTCCCCTCCTGGGGAAGGTGGATGACCGCCAGAGGCGGTCAGACGGATGGGGAATGCCGCCGCCCGGATCATTGGGTCGTCAACAGCGGCCGGGCGGGGACGAAAGCGGGGCCGGGTTCGGCAACCAGCTCTTCCGCGCGATCCTGGGCGGCGCGCATGGCGCCCTGCCACTGGGCGCGCAGGGCGTCGACGCCGCCTTCCTCGACGCGGACAGGGGCGTCGAAGGGGCCGGCGATGACCAGGGCGGCGCGGGCGAACGGGAGGGGTAGTTGGCCATGGTCCCAGCTGCCCAGTCGGATGGCGGGGCGGGCGGCCAGTCCAAGGGCGAAGGCTCTGCAGCGGGCGGCCCGCGCGAGCTGGATGGGGCCCTCGGGCATGACGTGGACCGGGCCGCGCGGCCCGTCGGGGGTGACCAGCATCACAGCGCCGTCGGCGATCGCCTTGACCGCCGCCCGGAAGGCGACGGCGCCGCCCTTGGCCAGGGCCTTGCCCTTGCGGCCGGTTGACCCGCGGATGGAGGGGACTCCGACGCGCTCAGCGGCCAGGGCGATGAACTCACCATCGGGCGAGAGGGAGATCATCACCCGGCGGGGGCGTCCGCCGAGGAAGGGCAGGCACGCGGTCGCATGGGCGATACGGCCATGCCAGAACATGCAGACGGCGCCCTCGGGCCGGGCCAGGGCTTCCTGGGCCGCGGCGAAGTTCTCCAACCGCCAGCGCAGGGTGACGGTGATGAGTCGAAGATAGGTGCTCACCAGTCGCGCGAGCGCGCCCTGGACCGCCGGCGAGCGGATGAAGGATTTCACGCTGCGGCGTCCGGGGCCGTGAGGTCCTGGGCGCGCGCCAGTCTGGCGTAGAGGCCGCCGCGGCCCATCAGGGTCTCGTGGCGACCGACCTCGGCCACCCGTCCTTCGTCGAGCACGTAGATCCGGTCGGCTCCACGCACGGTGGAAAGGCGGTGGGCGATGATCAGGGTCGTGCGGCCGGCCATCAGTCGCGAGAGGGCGGCCTGGACCTGGGCCTCGCTCTCGGTGTCGAGGGCGCTGGTGGGCTCGTCGAGCAGGAGGATGGGCGCGTCCTTGAGGAAGGCGCGGGCGATGGCGATCCGCTGGCGCTGGCCGCCTGAGAGGCGGGCGCCCGCCTCGCCCACAAGGGTGTCGTAGCCGCGTGGAAGCGCCAGGATGAAGTCGTGGGCGGCGGCGGCGCGCGCGGCGGCCTCGATCTCGGCCTGCGAGGCCCCATCCTTCGCATAGGCGATGTTGGCGGCGATGGTGTCGTCGAAGAGGAAGGGCTCCTGGGTCACCAGGGCGATCGCCTGGCGGAGGGAGGCGTGGGAGACGGCGCTTACGTCCTGGCCGTCGATGGTGAGGGAACCGCCGGTGATGTCGTAGAAGCGCGGAATGAGATTGAGCAGGGAGGACTTGCCTGCGCCGGAGGGGCCGACAAGGGCCACGACTTCGCCCCGGCGGGCCTCCAGGTCCACGGCCTCGAGCACCGGGACCTCGCCGTAGGTGAAGGAGACGTTGGCGAGGCGGATCACCCCCTCGTTCACGGTCAGCTCAGGCGCATCAGGCGCGTCGCGAACCTCCGGCTCCACGTCCAGGGCCGCGAACAGGCGCCGCGCGGCGGTGACGCCCTGGCCGGTGAGGGTGACGAGGTTGGAGACCTGGCGGAGTGACTGGCCGGCCAGCAGCAGGGCGGCGAAGAAGGCGATGAAGGCGCCGATGTCGGCGTGGCCGGCGCTGGCGCGCCAGCCCTCGTAGCCGAGCACCGCGGCGACGATGACCATGGAGAGGGCGTCGGAGGCGGGCGTCGCGACCGCGCGGGCGTCATCGCCGCTGACGATGTAGCGCTGACGCTCGGCAATCACGGCGGCGACTCGTCCCTCCTCATAGGCCTCGCGGTTCTCCATCTTCACGACCCGCACGCCGTCGAGCCCTTCCATGATGGCGGTGGAAAGGGCGCCCGTGGCCTGCATGGCGCCGCTGGCCGCCTTGATCGCCCGGCGCATGAAGCGGCGCAGGAGCGTGGCCATCAGGGGGGCGGCGAGCAGGACAACCAGCAGCAGGCGCCAGTCCTTCATCCCCATCACGGCCACGGCCGCGATCAGGGTGAGGATGTTCTGTACGATGTTGACCACGCCGGTGGTGGCAGCCTCGCGGATCAGGCCGGAATCGTAGAGCACCGAAGCGACGAAGCCGCCCGAATGGCTGGCGCGAAGGCGGGCGAGGTCGGCCCGCACGAGCTTGCCGAACAGTTCGAGCTGGACGTCGCCGACGATGCCGTTGCCGATCCGGTTGACGATCATCGCCTGCGCCGCGCCCGCCGCCCCGCGCGCGAGAGCCAGGGCGGCGATGGTCAGCGGCAGGCGCGTGAGCGCGCCCATGTCGCCGCCACGGGTCACGGCGTTCACCGCCGGCTGCAGGATGTTCAGCAGGACGTAGGAGAGGCCCGCGAAGACGGCGGCGCAGACGATCGCCCCGGCCACGCCCTTCCACCGCGGCAGAAGGTAGACCCGCGCCACGCGCAGGGCGATGGCGCGAGCGCCGGCGGTGGTTGCAGGGAGGGGTGAGGGGGCGGTCATCGAGGTCCGGCGAAGGCGGCGCCTTCCTGCGAGCGGCTGTACCTCAAATTCGCGATGCGGCGAAATCGGGGGTGTTCTGCGACCGTCGTCCGGGGGAGGACGCGGATGTGACAAAGCGCAACGTTTGCGCGCTTGAGTACAGCCGGTGATCTCGAATAGAGATGAAATGTTGCTGAAATGACTTGCCCCGGCAAATGTCGGGGCAATTTTTTGTTTCGCGACCTATGGTCGCTGAGGAGGCCGTCCGCGCCTTTACTGATCAGCGATGGATGGCAATTTACAGTCATATCGCCTCGGGCCGGTTCTTCAAATGAATGAAACCGTACAATCAAGCTTCGCTGGTTTGAATTGAATTACCTCTAGTGTTTGGCTAGTGGGAACGAGTCGGCGCGGCCGGGCTGTCCGCGCACATCCAGAGCTTTCAGAGCGAAAACAGATTGCTGCAGGCGGGCAGCAATCGCGCGTGCGAGCGATGGTCTCGGGGGTTGCGTATGAGGATGATCAGCTCTGACGGGAGCGTCGCCGATTCGTGCGGGGCGACGCCGACTCTCGTCGCATTCCCTGAATTTCCCCAGACAGCCGTGGGGTCCGGCAGCCGCCATTTCCTATGGGTTTCCGCGCCGTTCGGGCCTTTCGCGCGCGACGTCGCGAAAGGTCTGGCCTCTCGCGGAGGTCGATGCACCCGCGTCATCC
>DASXGQ010000011.1:0-5368 GCA_036488995.1 Caulobacteraceae bacterium | reverse complement strand
CCGGACGGGCTCTTCGCCGGAGTGGCTTCCGTAGCGGTGGATTCCGAGACCATGGGGTTGCGGCTTGGCCGTGATCCCCTTTGCGTGGTCCAGCTGCGCGGCCCTGAGGGGGACGCCCAGGTGGTCCAGCTCGACCGTTCGACCTATCATGCGCCGAATCTGAAACGCCTGCTGACCGACCCGGCGGTGCTGAAGATCTTCCACTTCGGCCGCTTCGACATCGCCATGTTCCAGCTGCACCTGGGCGTGGTCACTGCGCCGGTCTACTGCACCAAGATCGCCTCGAAGCTGGCTCGCACCTACACCGACCGCCACGGCCTGAAGGACCTGGTCAAAGAGGTTTTGGGCGTCGACATCTCCAAGGCCCAGCAGAGTTCGGACTGGGGCGCGCCGCGGCTGACTCCCGAGCAGCTCGCCTATGCGGCCTCGGATGTCGAGCGACTGCACGATATAAAGGCGCGACTCGACGTCATGCTGGCGCGCGAGGGACGGATGGAGCTGGCCAAGGCCTGCTTCGAGTTCCTTCCCACGCGCGCGGCCCTGGACGTCGCCGGATGGGAGGATGTCGACATCTTCGCCCATGAGTGACCTCGCCCAATCCGCGCCGCTCGCAGGCCCCCCGCCCAGAGGCAAGGCGCGCGCTCACAGCCGGCTGGTGCGGATCCTCCGCATTGTTCTGCCCATGACGATGATCGCCGTCGCCGGGATGCTGGCGGGCTTCGTGGCCGCGCACGCCATCCGTCAGCACCAGGCGGCGCACAGCGGGGTCTCCGCGCCGATCCGGATGCTCAATCCGCACTTCTATGGCCGCGACACTCAGGGCCGCCCCTACACCCTCACCGCCCGCGAGGCCGCGCGGGACACCCGTTCCTTCCAGACCGTGCTGCTGTCCGGCCCCACCGTGACGATCGACAATCCCCAGGGGCGTGCGTCGACCCTCGTCGCCGATACGGGCGTCTACCACGAGGACACGCGGATCCTTCTGCTCCGGGGACATGTGAGGGCGACCGACGCAAGCTCCGGCCATTTCGCGTCGGACGAGGCGGTCGTGAACACCCGAACCGGGTCTGTCGTCGGGCCGCAGGCGCTGCAGAGCCAGTCCAACACAGGCGCCCTGCAGTCCCGCAGCTTCGATGTCTATGACAAGGGGGACCGAATGGTGTTCAAGGGCGGCGTTCACGCGCGCCTCAATGCGCATTAAGAAGCATTGGTGGCCAAGGATCCCTTCTCCCGATCCGGCCGGTGCGGGATCTGTCAGTTCATGAGAGCCTCTAGGATGCTGGCCGCGTCGGCCGCGGCAATCGCCCTGCAGGGGTTCTGGGTCGGCCTTGCCCATGCCCAGCTCGAAACGCGATCGAACGCGCCGATCGACATCACGGCCGATCAGGCCGAGGTCGTCCAGTCGAAGTGCGAGGCCGTGTGGCGCGGCGCGGCCGAGGCGCTTCAGGAACAGTCGCGCCTGCGGGCAGACACGATCACCGTCTATAGCCGGCACAAGGCGCCCTCCGCCCCCAAGCCGGCGAGCCCACAAGGCGCCGACGCGGGCCAGGGCGACTGCGGCGCCGCCGATAAGATCGTTGCGGACGGCCACGTCTATTACGTCACCCCCGAGCGGGAGGCGCGCGGCGATCACGCCGTCTATACCCAGGCCGACGACCAGATCGTGATGACGGGCGACGTCATCGTGGTGCAGGGTCAAAACGTTGCACGCGGCGACAAGCTGATCATCGACGTCGCCAGCCACCAGGCGAGGATGGTGTCCGACGTCACCGGCATGGGAAAGCAGGGCCGGGTCCGCGGCGTCTACTTCCCCGAAAAGACCGCGCCCGCGGGCGGCGCTCCCGCCAAGCCCTGAGGACGGCGCCAACATGAGCGAGCTCGTGCGGTCGCGCCATTCGACGGGGCGCCAGACGGCCGCAGCCGAAAGGCCTGCCGCGCAGAACGGTCTGGTGGTCGACAGGATCGGTAAGTCCTTCCGCGGCCGGCAGGTCGTGAAGGGGGTCAGCCTGCGCCTGGAGCGCGGGGAGGTGGCCGGCCTGCTCGGCCCGAACGGCGCGGGCAAGACGACCTGCTTCTACATGGTGACCGGTCTGATCGCCGCGGACTATGGCGCGATCTGGCTGGACGGCGAGGACATCACCAACCAGCCGATGTACCAGCGCGCCCGGCTGGGCCTGGGCTACCTCCCGCAGGAGACGTCGATCTTCCGCGGCATGACCGTCGAACAGAACGTGATGGCCGTGGTGGAGATGCGCGAGTCGCGGCGCGATCGCGTGCGGTCCATCACCAACGAATTGCTCGAGGAACTGCATATCGCCCACCTGCGCAAGTCGGCGGCGGTAGCGCTGTCGGGAGGTGAGCGGCGACGCGTGGAGATCGCCCGCGCCCTCGCCAGCGAGCCGGCGTTCATGCTCCTCGACGAGCCCTTCGCAGGCATCGACCCGCTGGCGATCGCCGACATCCGCGAGGTCATCGGCTATCTGCGCGGCCGTGGCATCGGTATCCTGATCACCGACCACAACGTGCGAGAGACGCTCGACATTATCGACCGCGCCTCGATCATCCACGCGGGCGAGGTCCTGTTCGAAGGGTCGCCCGAGGAGATCCTCGCCGATCCCGAGGTGCGGCGAGTCTACCTCGGCGACAGGTTCGGCTGACCCTCCGCTGGCGGACCAGTCCGCCTGTCAGGCGCGGCCTTGACACCATCACGCCGTGGGCGCGTTGTTCTCTCATGCGGGTTCAAGTTTCCGGCAAGCATGTCGATGTGGGCGAGGCCCTCAGGGACAAGGTCGAGGAAGAGGTCACCGCAGCAATCGGAAAATACTTCGAACGGGGCGGAGACGCCGAAGTCGTGGTCAGTCGCGACGGCTTCAATTTCCGCGTCGATTGCGGGGTGACCCTCGCCTCGGGACAGCAGCTGCAGAGCCATGGGCTCGCCGCAGACGCGCACTCCGCCTTCGGCCAGGCCCTGGCCAAGGTCGAGACCCGGATTCGTCGCTACAAGCGGCGCCTCAAGAGCCACACCACGGCCACCAACGCAAAGGCGGCAGAGACAGCCGCCCTCCTCGTTCTTCGCGCTCCCAGCGAGGATCTCGACGACGACTGGGACAACGCCGATGCGGAAGCGCCTCCAGCGGCCGTCATTATCGCCGAGACCGAGGCGCCTCTGAAGACGATCACGGTTTCGATGGCGGTGATGGAGCTCGACCTCAGCGGGGCTCAAACAATTGTGTTTCGGAACGCCGCTCACGGAGGGCTCTCCGTGGTATACAGGCGGCCGGACGGAAACATTGGTTGGATAGATCCCCAGCGCACCGGCGCCGCCTCTCGGGAAGGGTAGGCGGCCCACCTCACCTGTAGCGTATACCCCAGCTTACCAGCTACGCTCGGACGGATGGGTCCGGGTGTGTCGAAAGGCATGTCCTTGAGTACTGACTTCGCGCCAGCGATGATCGGCGATCTTCTATCACGCGGCGCCATTGCGCCGAGCGTCACCGCCTCCACCAAGCGCCAGGCTCTCGCCGTCGTCTCCGAGCTGGCGGCGCGAGCCTACGACCTTAAGTCGTCTCGCGTGCTCGACGCCCTGCTCGAGCGCGAGGCGCTATCCACGACTGGCGTCGGCCACGGCGTAGCGATCCCCCACGCCCACGTTCCGGGCCTGCGGTCTATGAGCGGGGTCTTTCTGCGCCTGCGCCCGCCTGTGCAGTTCGAGGCGGTGGACGAAGAGCCCGTGGACCTGATCTTCGCCATTCTGGCGCCCATGGACGCCGGCTCCGACCATCTGCGGACTCTCGCCCGCGTCGCCCGCAGCCTCAGATCGCCTGAACTGCGGCTCCAGCTTCGGCAGGCTCAGGGGGCCGACGCCATCCGGGCGCTGTTCGCCCAGGAGCCGAGGTCTTCGGCCGCCTGATCCGCTGCTTGCGAGACAAAAAAGACGGGCGCGATAACCGCGCCCGCCTGCATCAATCAGCGTGTATGGCCTGACCGATCCTCGGCCAGGCCCCGGTCAGTGGACAGAGACCGGCGCCAGTTCGTGGGCCAGGGCGGCCGCGACGGCCGAGTCCCTGTCTCCGAGCACCGCCAGGCGCGCGCCATCAGCCCGGTGGAGCGCGTAGAGCACTTGCTCGGGCTTGAGATCGAAGCCCTGGATCTGATCGACGGGCGTGTCAGCCAGGATCTCGGCCGCCTTGATCGGGCGCACGTAGACGAGGCTGGGCGCGCCCAGGGCGGCGAAGGCTTCGGGGGAAAGTGTGGATGTCATCATGACCATCTCCTTGAGTAGGTAATGCCGATCGGGAGACGCAGGGTTCATTCTGCCGTCTGAATCGGCACTTGGCGGGTCTGGCGCTCGGGCTGAGGACGCTCGGCGTCGATATGCAGAAGACCGTCCTCGAGGCGGGCGGACCTGACCTCCAGACCGTCGGCCAGGACGAAGGCGCGCGTGAAACCCCGGGCCGCTATGCCGCGGTGGATGAAGTCGCGCTCGACCTCGCTTGGATCGGGATCCCGCTTGCCCGCCACCGTCAGCTGATTCTCGCCGACGCTGACCGAGAGCTGGTCCACAGTGAATCCCGCCACCGCAAGGGTGATGCGGATCCGGCCTTCGCCGCAGTCCTCGATGTTGTACGGCGGATAGGCCTCGGACGCCCCTCGTGCAGCGCGCTCCATCAGAGCCCGGGTGTGTTCGAACCCCAGCAGGAGCGGACTGTCGAAGAACGGCGTTCGGTTCATGGCGAGCCCTCTTGCAAGCGACCCCGCCGCGCTCCGTCCCAATCAGGCGGCGGCTCGCGGCGTGCAAGAAAGGTGGTGCGGCGCCCGGTTGTGTGCAAGGCCTCGCGACGGTGACGGGCAAGATGTCACGCCATCTCGGGTGTCGAGTCCATGAAGAGAAACCCTACCTTCAACCTGCCTCGTTGCATTACATTTTTGTGAGGTTGGCCTTAGGCGGCTGAGAACTTCCGGAAGCCGCCGGTCGAGACGCTCAGATAGAGAAGAGCGGCTTCCCAGGACTGACCCTCCCCGGTGCGGCCCGCCACTACGCCTTGCCGTTCATAGACCGCGGGTGACACCCGAAGAGCGCAAGATCGGCTCAGTCATTTTCATGAGTCAGCGAGACTCGCCGCCGGCGCCCTCTGCACAAGCGCGGCCACGCAAGGTCTTGGCTGAAAGAAGTAGAGGGCCCGGACCGGTGGTCCGAGCCCTCATCAAATGGTGGAGCTAAGCGGAGTCGAACCGCTGACCTCTTGAATGCCATTCAAGCGCTCTACCAACTGAGCTATAGCCCCAAGGTCGCTTCCTGGGTCGTCTTCTCGTGAGGACGGGTCCGCGAGAGGCGCGGAACCTATTCAAACCGGCGAACACGATCAAG
>DASXGQ010000202.1:0-37742 GCA_036488995.1 Caulobacteraceae bacterium | reverse complement strand
CGCGGCGAAGCGCCAGATCGTTCCGGGCCGGATGCAGGCCCTCGCGGAAATGACCTATGGCATGGTGGACGGGGTCCTGACCGGCGGAATCATCGGAGACCGCGGCCGGCCGTTCTTGCCGTTCATCCTCACCCTTTTCCTGTTCATCGCCACCCTGAACGTCCTGGGCCTGGCCCCGGGCGGCTTTGCAGTCACCTCGCAGCTGGCGGTGACGACGGCCCTGGCCCTGATGACCTTCCTGATCGTCATCATCGTCGGCCTCATCCGCAATGGCCTCGGGTTCTTCAAGTTGTTCATGCCCTCGGGCATGCCCCTTCCGATGGCGCTGCTGATCATGCCCATCGAGATCATTTCCTTCATGGTGCGGCCCCTCACTCTGGCGATGCGTCTCTTCGGCAACATGCTGGGCGGTCACGTGGTGACCTACATGTTCGCCAGCTTCGTCATCGGCCTGGGCCTGTTCGGCCTGCACGGCGCAGGGATCGCCCATCTGGGACTGGCCGGCTCCGCCGTCTCCTTCCTGATGATCGTGGCCCTGACCACGCTCGAGTTCGTCGTTGCGTTCCTGCAGGCTTTCGTCTTCGCGGCGCTCGCCTGCGTGTACCTCAACGAGGTCGTCAACCTCGGTCACGGGCACTAGCCCTCGACCCTCAGACCCTTTCAACAAGGACCCATAAGACAATGGATCAGACTGCTGCGAAGTACATCGGCGCGGGCCTGGCGATGACCGGCCTGATCGGCGCCGGCGCTGGCCTCGGCATCCTGTTCGGCGGCTATCTGCAAGCCGCGATGCGCAACCCCGCCGCCGCCGCCAGTGAGCGCGTGTGGCTGTTCCTGGGTATGGCGCTCGCCGAGTCCATGGGCATCTTCGGGCTCGTGATGGGCTTCGTCATTCTCTTCGTGAAGGTCTAAGGGACCCCTCGTCAGCCCATGGTCGATCCCGCGCACGCGCAGGCAGCCGCTCCCGGTGCTGAGGGGGCCGGTGGCCTTCCCCAGTTCGATATCTCCATGTGGCCCGGACAGATCGTCTGGGCGCTGGTGATCTTTGCGGTTCTGTACTTCCTGTTCGCGCGCGTCTTCGTGCCCCGGATCGCCGACACCATCGGCGATCGCGAGGACAAGATCGCTGGCGACATCGGCGACGCCCGCAGGCTGCGGGACGCCGCCAAGGCTGACATGGACGCCGCCGCCGCCGAGATGGCCCAGGCCCGCGCCCAGGCCCACAAGGTCGCTGCGGAGGCCGCCGCGGAGGCGAAGGCCCTCGCCGCAGCCCGTCAGGCCGAGGAAGAGGTTCGCCTCGCCCAGGTCCTGTCGGCCGCCGAGACGAGGATCGCCGAAGCCCGCGCGCAGGCCATGGGGCATGTGCGGGGAATCGCCGTGGACGCGGCCCAGGCCATGGTCGCCAAGCTCACCGGCGCTCAGGCCGGGCGCGACGAGGTCGAGCGGGCCCTCGACGCGGCGCAGGCCTAGGGAGGAATCGCGAACATGCCTTCGGTTCTGACCAATCCCCAGGACGCCCACTTCTGGGCCTTCATCGCGCTTCTGGTGCTGCTGGCCGTCCTCTGGCGCGCCAAGGCGCATACCTTGCTCGGCAAGGCGCTCGACACCTCGGGCGACAGGGTCAAGGCCCAGCTCGCCGAGGCCTCTCGCCTGCGCCAGGAGGCGCAGGACCTGCTGGCCCAGATCCAGACGCAGCGCGCGGAAACCGAGCGGGCGGCGGCGGAGCTGATGGCGGCCGCACAGGCCGACGCCGAGCGGCTTCGCAAGGAGTCGGCGGTTCGCCTGGAAGAGGACATCCGTCGCCGCGGCGTGCTGGCCGAGCGCAAGATCGCCCTCGCCGAAGCGCAGGCAGCCAATGAAGTGAAGGCGGCCGCCGCCGAGATGGCCGCGCAGGCCGCCGAGGCCGTGCTTGCCGCGCGCCTCGCCACTGCGACCAGCGACCCGCTGATCGATCAGGGCCTCGCCCAGCTGGGCGCGCGCTTCTCCTGATTTCAGCCTAGAGCACGTCCCGTTCAGGCGGAATCGCCTGAACGGGATAAACGTGCTCTAGATTCAAAAGCTTGAGCGCCGTCTTATCGCCCAACCAGTTCCCACTTGGTCGGACGGCGCTCTAGGCGTTCGGCCCCTCGGCCGGGCACGCGAAGCGGCCGCCCACGGCGCCGTCCCGCAAATAGACAACGACTTCGGACGGCTTGCCCGCGCGGGCAAGCCGCTTGGCGAGCCGCAGGGCCGCGTCCTCCGCCTTGGCGCCGCTGTTGAAGACCTGTGGATTGTCGACCTCGGCCTGCCGGACGGCCCATCCATCGGCCAGAGGTTCGACGTAGATCGTGCTGATCATCGGCTCGGTCCTCCGACCCGCCCCCCGTCAGCAGGTCGATAAGCTTTCTTACGCTCGATAGGTTGCCAGGACCCCGTAACCTTCGTGTGACGGGCCCCGAATTGATCGATGTCGCTCGTGAGATGCGTCCGCCGCGTCGGTGGCAAGCCTCGCCGTGACGTCGGACGCGTCAGCAACGGAGCCGCTTGAGCTGTGACAACCGAAGCAATCGAGAGTCCTGTTGCGACAGAAACGCGGCCTCCGCTCCCGAAGCGTGAGGTTATCCGCCGACACTCCGCGGTCGTCAGGCTCACCCATTGGGTCAATGTTCTTGCGGTCAGTCTCCTACTTATGAGTGGCCTGCAAATTTTCAACGCCCACCCGATGCTCTACTGGGGCTCCTACGGCGCCGACTTCGACCATGCGTGGCTGAAAGCGATCGCCCACGACACTCCCGCAGGCCTCAGGGGAGGCCTAAAGATCGGAGACCTCAAGCTCGACACCACAGGGTTCATCGGCGTCTCCAAGGGGCCTTCGGGGGAGACCATGGTGCGAGGATTTCCGACCTGGGCGACCCTGCCCAGCTGGCAGGATCTGGCCACCGGGCGGCGCTGGCATTTCTTCCTAGCCTGGATCCTTGTCCTCAACGGCCTGGTCTATCTCGCGGTCGGCGCCCTTAACGGCCATCTCCGGCGGGACCTCGCGCCGACACGCCAGGACCTATCCCCCCGCAACCTTTTCACCAGCGTTGTCGACCATATCCGCCTGCGTCATCCCACCGGAGAGGCGGCGAAGCGCTACAACGTGTTGCAGAAGCTGGCCTATGTCGGGGTCGTGTTCGTGCTTTTGCCCGGCATAATCGTGACGGGCCTCGCCATGTCGCCGGGCATAGACGCCTTTGCCCCTTGGCTGACAACTGTGCTCGGTGGACGCCCGTCTGCGCGCTCGATCCACTTCATCTGCGCCAACCTGATCGTCCTCTTCGTGATCGTGCACGTGGTCGAGGTGTTCCTCGCCGGGGTCTTCAACGAGGTCGGCTCGATGATCACCGGGCGCTACGCCCTTCCCAGGGAGCGCCATCAGTGAGCCGTCTTCTGCTTTCCCGGCGGCGTCTGGTGGGCGCAGGGACGGTCGGCCTGGCTGGCCTGATGCTCGAGGGCTGCGATCGTCTCTCCCGGGCGCCGCGCTTCCAGGACTCGATCGGCAAGGCTGCGGACCTGACGGAGGCCTCGCAGCGCCTGCTGCTGAGCGGACAGCCCCTGGCCAAGGAGTTCTCTGCAGCGCAGCTGTCGCCGGTCTTCAAGCCCAACGGCAGCGTGATGCCGGCCAGCACAGCCTACCAGGACTCGATGTCCAAAGGTTTCGCAGACTGGCGCCTGGCCGTGGAGGGCCTCGTGCGCCGGCCCGTGCTGCTGTCGTTGGAGCAGCTGAAGTCCATGCCCGCGCGCACCCAGATCACGCGGCACGATTGCGTGGAAGGCTGGAGCGCCATCGGCCAGTGGACAGGTGTTCAGCTCGCGCGTGTGCTCGCCCTGGCTTCGCCGCTGCCCCAGGCCCGCTATGTCGTCTTCCGTTGCGCCGACGACCTCGGCGGCACGGGCGATGATCGCGGCCTCTACTACGAGAGCATCGACTTCTTCGACGCCTACCATCCTCAGACGATCCTGGCCTACGACATGAACGGCCAGCCCCTCTCCGTGGCCCACGGCGCGCCGCTTCGGCTGAGGGTCGAACGCCAGCTTGGGTACAAGCAGGCCAAATACGTCATGCGGATCCAGCTGGTCGACCGGATCGACGGGATCGCCGGCGGCAAGGGCGGCTTCTGGGAAGACCGCGGCTACGCCTGGTACGCTGGGATCTGAGGGGGGCGGGAGAGCCTGCGGAATTTCCGCGCGCCTTCCCTCTGACTCCGTCTTGGCCGGGCGTCAGTCCCGGCCATCCATCGGACGGCTCGGCGCCCCGCTCGCATTGACCGCGCCGGGCGGCGCGGTCACGCCCGGGCAACCCGGTCATCTCGCCCTCCACACACAAATGGGTGCGCAACGTGGGGAGATGGGATCGAACCGCCAAGTCGTTCTACGTGTCATGGCAGCGCTTGCGCGCAGCCACGGCGATCGCTCGCACAGCCGATCGATGGGTGGCCGGCACTGACGGCCGGCCATGACGGATTTTAAGGGAAGGAGCGACTCCGGCCGATCGCCCGCTCGATGTCTCGGACCTGCGCTTCGACGCTCTGGTCGATCTCGACCTTGATCACCGGCTCGTCCGGTCCGGGCGCTTCGAGGGCTTCGAACTGGCTGTCGAGGAGGGCGGCCGGCATGAAGTGGCCGTGGCGATGGGAGAGCCGCTCGCCGATCAGGGCCTTTGAGCCCTCGAGGAACACCAGCGTCACCTGCGGCCGGCCCCCGCGGATCTCGTCGCGATAGGCGCGCTTGAGCGCCGAGCAGGTGATCACGCCCGGCTCGTGCTTCGACGCCTGGCCGTCGATCCAGCGGCCGATCGCCGCCAGCCACGGCTTGCGGTCCTCGTCGTCCAGAGGGTGGCCGGCGTGCATCTTGGCGACGTTTGCCGCCGGGTGCAGGTCGTCGCCTTCCTCGAACGCCCACCCCAGCGTCCGGGCGAGGGGCCTGGCGACGGTGGTCTTGCCCGAGCCTGAGACCCCCATGACCACGAGGATCGGGGGCGCCATCAGGGTCTCGCCGCGCGAGGAAGTATGAGGTCACGAACCGCCAGGGCGAAGCCATCCTCGCGGTTGGACGCGGTGACCGCGTCCGCAGCTCCCTGCACCCGATCGGTCGACTGGCCCATGGCCACCGAAAAGCCGGCCACGGCGAACATCGGCAGGTCGTTGTCCATGTCCCCGATCACCGCCGTCGCCTCCAACGGGACGCCAAGGCGCTGGGCAAGTGCTGTGACTGCGCGGCCCTTGTCCGCAGATGGGTTGGTGAAATCCAGATAGTAGGTTTGCGAGCGACTGACGTTGGCGCGCCCGGCGAGCGCCGGTCCGGACCGGACCTGGCAGAGATCGAGCACGGCCGGATCGTCGGAGACGGCGACAATCTTACCCACCGGCCCGCGTGCGGCTTTCAGATCGTCGACCCGAGTTGGCTCGAACCCCACGGTCAGGCGTTCGCGCCAGACCTCGTCGCCAGCGGGATCGATCAGCAGCCAGTCGTCGCCGGCAAACACCCAGGCGCCCGCGCCGGCGCTCGCGATCAGATCAAGGGCTTCGTCCGCAGCGTCGGCGCTCAGCGGATGGCTCTCGAGCGTCCGCCCGTCCCGTTCGAAGATCCGGCCGCCGTTGAAGGCGGCGCAGGGCGCGCGCACGTCGAGCGCCTCGACCAGTTGGGCCATTCCCCGGGCGGGGCGGCTGGAGACGAGGCAGAAGGCCAGGCCCGCCGCGGCGATGGCTTGGCCCATCTCGATGGCGGCCGGGGTCAATGTCTTGTCGGGTGTGACCAGGGTTCCATCGACGTCGCTCACCAGGAGCCGGATCGGCGTCATCGGCGGATGGGCCGCCAGGTCCGGCCGCTTTCCTCCAGCAGGCCGGCCGCGCCCTTTGGCCCGTCCTCGCCGGCCGCATAGGTCTCCACCTTCCTGCCGGCCTTCCACGCCTCGAGGAAGGGCATGACGACCGACCAGCCGGCCTCCACGTCCTGCGCCCGGTTGAAAAGCGTCGGATCCCCGATCAGCACGTCATAGACCAGGGTCTCGTAGCCCGTAGCCGGCTTCGATGGAAAGACGTCGGCGTAGCGGAAGGTCATCTCGACTTCCTCCAACTCCACATCCGGCCCCGGCCGCTTGGCGTCGAAGCATAGGCTCAGGCCCTCGTCTGGCTGAATGTGCAGGACCAGGACGTTGGGCTTGGAAGCGCCTTCCGGAAGATCCTGGAACAGGGTCCGGGGCGCCGCCTTGAACTGGATGGCGATCTCGGTCACGCGCCCGCCCATGGACTTGCCGGTGCGCAGATAGAAGGGCACGCCGGCCCAGCGCCAGTTGTCCACCTCCAGTTCGAGGGCCACAAAGGTCTCGGTCTCGCTCTTGCGATCGACGTTCGGAGCCTCGCGGTAGGCGACGACATCCGTTCCCTGGACCTTCCCGGCGCCATACTGTCCGCGCACGGACTTCTTCGCTGCCTCGTCCGGGGAATAGCGCCGGATCGCCTCGAGCACGCGGCCCTTCTCCGCACGCACGGCCTCGGGTTCGAAGGAATTGGGCGGCTCCATCGCCATCATCGCCAACAGGGCCAGCAGGTGATTGGGCGTCATGTCCCGCAGGGCGCCGGTCTTGTCGTAGAAAGATCCGCGGCCTTCGACCCCCACCGTCTCGGCCGCGGTGATCTGCACAGAATCGATGTGAAGGCGGCTCCACAGCGGCTCGAACACGCCGTTGCCGAAGCGGGTGACCATGATGTTGCGGACGGTCTCCTTCCCCAGGAAATGGTCGATCCGGTAGATCTGGGTCTCCGCCATGCAGGCGAGCAGGCGGCGGTTGAGCTCCCTGGCGCTCTGCAAGTCGTCGCCGAACGGTTTTTCCACCACCACGCGGCGGAATGATCCCTCTCCTTGTCCCAACAGGCCCGCCTTGCCGAGCCGCTCGACCACGTCAGCGAAGAATCTCGGGGCGGTGGCGAGGTAGAAGAGGGCGTTCCCCGCGCCCAGCGCCTGGACCCTCCCCCCGATGACGGAATAGGCGGCTGCGTCTTCGAAGTCGGCGCGGTGATAGCTGATCCGATCGGCGAGCCAGGACCAGCGGTTCTCGTCGAACTCCCCCTTGCCCATCTCGCTGCCCTTGGTCGCGAGCTGGTCCCGAAGAAAGTCGCCGAGGTCCTGACGGACAGTCTGATCATCGGCGTCGTCGTGGTCGACGCCGAGAATCCTGAACCCGTCGGCCAGGAGCCCGGACACTCCGAGATTGTACAAGGCGGGAACCAGCAGCCGTTTGGCAAGGTCGCCGCGGATCCCGAAGATGACCATCACGCAGGCCGGGGCGGGCGCGGTGCGGCCCATCGCTCAACCCTGCCCGGATTGTTCGACATGCCCTCCGAAACCGAAGCGCATGGCCGAAAGCATCTTCTCGCCAAAAGTGTTGCCCTCGCGCGAGCGGAACCGCGCGAACAAGGCGGCGGTCAGGACGTGCGCCGGCACGGCCTCTTCCACCGCGGCGTCCACCGTCCAGCGCCCTTCGCCGCTGTCGGCGACCTGGCCGCCGAACTTCTCCAGGCGCGCATCGTTGGCGAGGGCCTGGGCCGTCAGGTCGAGCAGCCAGGAGGAGATCACGCTCCCCCGCCGCCACACCTCGGCAATGTCGGTCAGGTTGAGGTCGTACCGGTCGGACTCCGGCAACTCGTCGCCGCCCTTGCCTCTCAGGACGTCGAAACCCTCGGCGTAGGCCTGCATCAGGCCGTACTCGATGCCGTTATGGACCATCTTGACGAAGTGGCCCGCGCCGACCGGACCGGCGTGGATGTAGCCGCTCTCGGCTCTGGCATCGGCGCTCGAGGGCCGCTGCGTGCGCGGGATATCGCCGGGCCCGGGCGCGAGCGTCTTGAAGATCGGGTCGAGCCGGCGGACCACCGCCTCGTCGCCGCCGATCATCATGCAATAGCCGCGCTCCAGGCCCCACACGCCGCCCGACGTGCCCACGTCGACATAGTGCAGCTGCTTCGCCTGCAGCGCCTTCGCGCGGCGGACATCGTCCCTGTAGAAGGTGTTGCCGCCGTCGATGATCACGTCACCCGGCTCGAGCACACCCGAGAGCTGCTCGATCATCTGCTCGGTGACCGCGCCCGCGGGGAGCATGACCCAGACCGCCCGCGGTTTGGCCAGCTTCGCCACGAGGTCGCGGGGATCGGCCGAGCCGGCCGCTCCGTCCTTGGCGAGAGCGTCGACCGCCGCCTTCGCCTGATCCCAGACGACGCACTGATGGCCGTCGCGCATCAGCCGGCGGGAGATGTTGCCCCCCATCCGACCCAAACCGATCACGCCAAGCTGCATGCGATCCGCTCCCGCGCCAAGGTCACGATTACAAGAAGCTGAAGCGCAACGCCTTCGCAGGCGTTGCGCTCCAGGTCTCGGTCGGTTCAGGCGAGCGCGCGCTCGACCGCCTTCGCCAGATGGTGCAGTCCGCTCTCGACGTCGTCGCCAAGATCGATGCGCACGACCCGTCGCTTGCGCTCGCCGAGGACCTCGAAGTCCCCGCGCGCTTCCGCCGCCTCAACGATCCCGAAGCTCATCTTGCGGCCCGGGATCAGCGTCTCCGGCGCGCCGTTGCCGGTGATCTGCAGGAAGACGCCGCTGTTGGGACCTCCCTTGTAGGCCTGGCCCGTCGAGTGGAGGAACCGCGGACCGAATTCCATGACCGTGGCGACCTTGCGATGGTCGCGGACCTGGCGGCGCACGTCCTGCAGCAGTTCGGCATGGGCGGGGTTGCGATCAACGTAGGCCAGGAGTGCGAAATAGTCGCCCTCGCCGGCGCGCGCGAGGTGCGCGCGCAGCAGTTCCTCGAGGTTATCCGCCTTGCCGAGATCCGCCGAATTGGCCGCGTCGGCATAGACGCTCAGAGGCCCTTCGCTGAGGATCGGTCGATCTGCGGGCATCTCTCCCGTGCGCTCGTAGGCGGCGGTAAGGGCCCGCGTCTTGACCTTGCTGGCCTCCACGTCCGGCTGGTCGAACGGGTCAATCCCGATCACTGCGCCGGCCACGGCAATGGCCACCTCCCAGCGGAAGAACTCCTGGAAGATCATCTCTTTGCTGGCCAGGGTGATGCGCGCTACCGGCTGGCCGGCCTCCTCGAGCGCGCGCACCGTGGTGTCCCGCGCCGGATCGTCGTGGTGCTCCAGGCGGACATAGGCGAACACCCGGTCCGTCCCGTAGACCGCCGGCGAGCCAAGCGGCTCCAGGTCGATCGGGATCAGGCCCTTGCCTTGCTTGCCGGTGGATTCTGCGATGAGCTGTTCGAGCCACGCGCCGAGAAAGCCGATCGGCTCGGAGACGATCAGGCTGACCTTGTCACGGCCGTTGTTCGCGCCGGCGCCAAGCAGGGCGCCGAGCTGGAACCCCGGATTGAACCGCGGCGGCGCGCCTGGCCCGCACGCGCGCACCATCGGGCCGAGGCTCTCGAAGATGCGCCGCACGTCCAGGCCGATCACGGCCGCCGGAACCATCCCGAAGTTCGAGAGGACCGAGTAGCGGCCGCCGATGGTCGGCTCCCCGTGGAAGACGCGCCAGAATCCCTGCGCCCTCGCGGTCGCCTCAAGCTTCGAGCCCGGATCGGTGACGGCGATGAAGTGATCACCGGCCTTCCCTTGGCCCACCGCCTTCTCGACGAGGTCGAAGAAGAAGCTGTGCAGGACGTCCGGTTCGAGCGTGGAGCCTGACTTGCTGGAGACGATGAACAGGGCGCGGGCCGGGTCGATCATCCCCGCCACGCGGCGCACCTGGGCCGGATCGGTCGAGTCGAGGACGATAAGCTCGGGGTGGCCAGGCGTGGACCCGAAGGTCTCCGCCAGCACTTCGGGCCCGAGGCTCGAACCACCCATGCCGAGCAGGACGGCGTGGGAGAACCCGCGCTTCTTGACGTCGCCGCCGAGTCCTTCAAGCACCGGCAGGTCGACCAAGCGTCCCTGACCCGCGTCGAGCCAGCCCAGCCACTTGTCGGCGTCGCCGCCGGGCCAGAGGCTGGAGTCCTTGCGCCACAACCGCCGCGTCCAGCCTTCGCGGGCCCCCCGGTCCAGGGCCGCATTCATGTCTGCGTCCAGGCTCGCGGCCTTGATCCATTGGGCGTCGAGGCGGGAGCCGAGGATCTTCTGCCTCTTGCCGGCCACCGCGCCGAGAAGCTTGTCGAAGGCCTCCGCGAACTTGTCGACGCCGTCCTGGACGAGGTGGTCGGTGACCCCGTCGAGATCGAGATCGAGCCGGCGCGCTTCGGCGAGCACGCGGCGGGCCCCGACGACGTCGCTCGCGAGCGTCGGCTCGACCCGGCCGCGGTCGCGGAAGGCGTCCATGGTGGCGGGCGGCATGGTGTTGACGGTGTCGGGTCCGATCAGGTTGTCGACATAGAGGATATCCGAATAGGTCGGGTCCTTGGTGCCGGTGGACGCCCACAGCAGGCGCTGCGGCCAGGCGCCGGCCTCGGCGAGCGCCTTCCAGCGCGGCTGGCCGACCATCTCCTGATACCGCTGATAGGCCATCTTGGCGTTGGCGATGGCGACCTTGCCCCGCAAGGACCGGAGCGCGGAGGCGTCGTCCCCGGTCGCCGCCTTCAGCCGCGCGTCGATCTTGGCGTCGATCGCCGTGTCGATGCGGCTGACGAAGAAGCTGGCGACGCTGTGGACCTTGGAGACGTCGCCTCCGGCCGCCTTCATCGCTTCGAGGCCCTGCATGTAGGCTTCGGCCACGCTGAGATAGGCGTCGATGCCGAACAGGAGGGTGATGTTGACGTTCACGCCTTCGGAGATCAGCTGGCGGATGGCCGGAACGCCGGGCTTGGTCCCCGGCACCTTGATCATCAGGTTGGGCCGGTCGACTGTCCGCCAAAGCCGGCGCGCCTCGGCGAGCGTGCCCTCGGTGTCCATCGCCAGATAGGGCGAGACCTCCAGGCTGACGAAGCCATCCGCGCCCTTCATCGAATCCCACACCGGCCGCAGGATGTCGGCGGCGCGCTGGATGTCGGCGATGGCCAGGTGCTCGTAGAGGTCGACCACTTCGGCGTCGCCCTTGGCCATCTGCTTGCCCAGCACGTCGTCGTAAGCGTCGCCTTCGCCGATCGCCTTCTCGAAGATCGCCGGGTTGGAGGTGAGGCCGCGAAGGCCGTCCTCGCGGATGCGGCGCTCAAGCTCGCCGTTTTCAAGGATGTTGCGGTGCAGGTAGTCGAGCCAGGGAGCCTGACCGCTCTCGCCCAGGGCCTTCAGGGGATTGGTCATTGCTTTACGCCCTCGATCTGGCGGCGGGCCGCCTCGTAAACATGGTCAGCCGTGAAGCCGAATTTCTTCATCACCGGGCCGATGGGCGCAGAGGCGCCAAAGCTGTGCATCGCGATGATCTCCCCTGAGCGGCCCACATAGCGATCCCACCCCAACGACGCGGCAGCCTCGACGGAGACCCTTGCGGTGACGCTTGGGGGAAGGACGGCGTCCCGATACGCCTTGTCCTGTTCCTCGAACAGGTCCCATGACGGCATCGAGACGACGCGCGCCTTCACGCCCTCCTCGGTCAGCCGCTCGAAGGCCTCGACAATGAGGGAGACCTCCGAGCCCGTCGCCATCAGGATCACCTGTGGCGTTTCCCCCGGATCGCCGGCGAGCACATAGGCCCCCCGCGCGACGCCTGAGGCGGGTGCGTAGCGGCTGCGGTCGAGCGTAGGCAGGGCCTGGCGCGTCAGCACCAGGATGCATGGCTTTTCCGTCTCCGAGAGGATCGCGCGCCATGCCTCGGCCGTCTCGTTGGCGTCGGCCGGGCGGAACAGGCGCATGCCAGGAATGGCCCGTAGCCCGGCAAGCTGCTCGATGGACTGATGGGTGGGCCCGTCCTGACCCAGGCCGATCGAGTCATGGGTAAATGCGAACACCGTTGGGACTTCCATCAGGGAGGCGAGCCGCATGGGCGGGCGCATGTAGTCGCTGAAAATCAGGAAGGTCGCGGTGAAGGGCCGAAGCTTCGACAGCACCATGCCGTTGGCGATCGCGCCCATGGCATGTTCGCGGACGCCGAAGTGCATGTTCCGGCCGCCGTAGGCGCGGAACTCCAGGTCTCCGGCATCCTCGAAGTTCAGGTGGGTCTTGGTGGAGGGCGCCAGGTCCGCCGCTCCGCCCACCAGCCAGGGATAGTGTGGCGCGATGGCGTTGAGCACCTTGGCGGAGGCGTCGCGCGTGGCGACCCCCTTGGGGTCTGCGGCGAAGGACGGGATGTCGGAATCCCAGCCTTCCGGCAGTCCGCCGGCCCACATGGTCTTCAAGTCGTCCGCCTCTACGGCGTGCTCGCCGCCATAGGCGTCGAAGCTCGCCTGCCAGCTCGCGCGCAGCTTGCCACCCCGCTCGCGCATGGCGCCGGCGAAGTGGTCGGAGACGCCATCGGGCACCAGGAACTGGGCGTCCTCAGGCCAGCCGTACGCCGCCTTTGTCAGCTTGATTTCCTCGGCGCCGAGGGGGTCGCTGTGGATCTTCGACGTACCCTGCCGGTTCGGCGAGCCGTAGCCGATCACGCTCTTGACGACGATCAGGGTGGGGCGGTCGTCGGTCGCCTTGAAGGTGTCGATCGCGCGGGCAATGGCTTCGCAATCGTTGGCGTCGTCCACGCGCAGGGTCGACCAACCATAGCCGCGGAAGCGCTCGGCGATATCCTCGCTGAAGGCCAGTTCGGTATGGCCCTCGATCGTGACCGAGTTGTCGTCGTAGATCCAGCAGAGGTTGGAAAGGCGCAAGTGCCCGGCGACCGAGGCCGCCTCACTGGCGACGCCTTCCATCATGTCCCCGTCACTGCACAGGGCGTAGACGTCGTAGTCGAACAGCTTCCGCCCTGGCCGATTGTACCGCGCGGCGAGCCAGAGGCCCGCAATTGCCATGCCGACGCTGTTGCCTGCGCCCTGGCCGAGGGGGCCCGTGGTGGTCTCGACCCCTGTGGTAAGGCCATATTCGGGGTGGCCGGCGCAGACGCTCCCGAGCTGCCGGAAGGTCTTGATATCGTCGAGGCTCACGGCGGGCTGGCCGAGCGGACGGCCTTCCTTGTCGGTCCTCTGCACCTGAGCCAGGTGCAGCAGGGCGTAGAGGAGCATCGACCCATGGCCGGCCGAGAGGACGAAGCGGTCACGGTTTGGCCAGTGAGGGTCCGCCGGATCATAGCGGAGAAAGCGCGTCCAGAGCGTGTAGGCGACCGGGGCCATGCCCATCGGCAGGCCGGGATGGCCGGAGTCGGCCTTCTCGACGGCGTCGATGGCGAGGGTGCGGATGGTGTTGATCGTCAGGTTGTCGAGGTTCGCCTTGGCGTCGGCGTGCGATGAGGCGGACTGGCGCGAGGCCACGTCCGAAGGGGGTGGTGTCATGATCGATCCTTCCCGCGCAAACGCGTAAGGCGCACGCCGAGACATACCCCCGACGCCGTCCGCCCACAAAGCCGATGTGTGGTGCAAACGGAAGCGCAGAGGAGCCAGTTCCTCGGCCGGAGCCCTCAAGAAGCATCCGGGCGATCTTTTCTTCGAATTCACTTGGAACCGAAGCGCCGGACACCCATTTTGAGGATCGTCTCCCGGCCTGCTGTTTCGCCCCCCCCGACTGAAGGCGGGAGACATGGCCCGGCAAGAGCGCATCGCTCTGCCGGGCCGCTTCATTTTCGGGGCGTCTCATCGGAGAGCGCCGGGGCGAGGTTGACAGCGGCGGCGCGATCCCGCTCCTGCCCCGCTCGACCATGGACGACAGTGCGAGCCTCGATCTGGACGGCGCCCCCCGCTCGGGCGTCATGCGCTTTGGGCGCGAAAAGCCGCTGCAGCTCGACTCCGGCGGCGTCATCGAGTCTCTCGAGATCGCCTACACCACATCCGGCCGACTGGACGCCGCGCGGTCCAACGCGGTCCTGATCTGCCATGCCCTGACCTTGGACCAGTACGTCGCCTCGAGCCCACCCAACGGTCGACGTCCGTGGTGGAGTTCGATGGTGGGGCCGGGCCGGCCGATCGATCCGGCACGGCACTTGATCATCTGCGCCAATGTCGTTGGCGGCTGTATGGGCTCGACCGGCCCCTCGTCGATCGATCCCGCGACGGGCCAGCCCTTCGGTCTGACGTTCCCGTTCATCACCATCGGCGACATGGTTCGCGCCCAGGCGATGCTGGTGGAGGCTTTGGGCATAGAGACGCTGTTCGCCGTCGTCGGCGGATCGATGGGGGGCATGCAGGTCCTGCAGTGGGCCGCGGACTTCCCCGAGCGAATGTACTCGGCAGTGTGCATCGCCTCGGCGGCGCGCCACTCGGCGCAAAACATCGCCTTCCACGAGGTTGGGCGCCAGGCGATCATGGCCGACCCCAACTGGCGGGACGGGGACTATGCGGCCCAGGGCGTGCGACCGGAGAAGGGATTGGCCGTCGCCAGGATGGCGGCGCACATCACCTATCTCTCCGAGGTCGCCCTGCACCGGAAGTTCGGCCGCGAGCTGCAGCGCGACGGCCTGTCCTGGGGCTTCGACGCCGATTTCCAGGTCGAGAGCTATCTGAGGCACCAGGGCGCGACCTTCGTCGACCGCTTCGACGCCAACTCCTATCTCTATATCACCCGCGCCATGGACTATTTCGATCTGGGGGCGGGCCGCGACGGCGGTCTGGCCGAGGCCTTCCGAGGCGCGCGGGACGTGAGGTTCTGCGTCTTCTCGTTCACCTCCGACTGGCTCTACCCGACCCCGGAGAGTCGCGCGATCGTGCGCGCCCTCAACGCGGCGGGCGCCCGCACCAGCTTCCTCGAGATCGAAAGCGACAAGGGCCACGACGCCTTCCTGCTGGACGAACCGGTGCTGCGCGATGCGATCGACGGCTTCCTGCAGTCGGCGGCGCTGGAGCGCGGGGCCTCGTGAGGGCGCAGGCCGTCCGGCAGGACTTCCGCGCCATCCAGCAGCTGGTGCGGCCGCACGCGCGTATCCTCGATGTCGGCTGCGGCGAGGGAGATCTGCTCGAGCTCCTGGCGCGGGAGAGCCGGGCCAACGGGCGCGGCCTGGAGATCAGCCCCGAGGGCGTTTCCGCCTGCCTCGCGCGGGGCCTCTCGGTGATGCAGGGGGACGCCGACCGCGACCTCGCAGATTTCCCAACCGCCGCGTTCGACTACGTCGTCCTTTCCCAGACCCTGCAGGCGGTGATCAATCCGCGTCGGGTCCTGGGCGAACTGCTGCGGATCGGCGATCGCGCCATCGTCTCGCTGCCGAACTTCGGCCACTGGCGCGTCCGCCTGGACCTGCTGCTTCACGGGCGGATGCCGGTCACCGGTTCTCTTCCCGAGCCGTGGTGGTCGACCCCCAACATCCATCTCTGCACGATGCGTGATTTCGTCGAGCTGACGCGCGAAATGGGCGTGCGTGTCGAGGCGTGCTTCGCCTTCGCCAATGGCCGGCCCGCCAGGGCGATCGATCCGTCGCGCGCGATCGAGAATCTCAGGGCGGAATCAGCGCTGTTCCTGCTTACGCGTGAATAGGCGGCGCGCCCCGGCCGGGGAACGACCGACAGGCGCCGGGGTCGGCGCGAAGCCGGGCACCCGAACCGCCGACCTGACCAGCCGGCCGCGCGGCCGCAGCGCATAGGTCCGCTTGGCGGCCTCCATGAGGATCACGCCTGCGAAGCTGGACCAAAGGATCGGACCCGCCTGCTCGAACCCGTCGGCCCATCGAGCCGCCCAGGTCAGCGGCGGGGCATAGAGCGCGCGGGTCCACCCCAGGGGTTCGAGCTCGGCTTCGCGGACGAGTCTCTCGAGCTGGCGGCGGCTGAACGGCCGGCCGTGGCCGAATGGGCTGTGCTCGGCGTTGGCCCATAGGCCTCGCCTGGAGGTCACCGCCAGGATCATCCGCCCCGACGGCGAGAGGACGCGGGAGGCTTCCACCAGCAGGCTCAGCGGATTGTCGCTTTCCTCCAGCGCATGGGCGATCAGGATGCGATCGAAGAAGGCGTTGGGAAATGGCAACGCCGTCTCATCGGCAAGGCAGGCGCAGTTCGGTTCGAGCGTAGGCCAGGCTTCCACGCCCTGTGCGCCCGGCATCGCCGCCACGGTCCTGCGGGCGAAGCGGTCGAGGCCGTCGACGAAGGGCGTCGCATATCCCAACCCGAGCAGGTCCAGCCCCGCGGCGTCCTGCCAGGCCTCGAGGACCTTGCGCGAGACCATTCGGCGCGCGACCTGACCAAGAGGGGAAGCGTAGAATTCGCGTAGATCGAGCACGCTCTGGCGCATGAGGTTCGGTCCTCGCGGCGGTGGGCCAGCTCGCCAAGCCTACCCGAGGCGCGCGCCGGATGATACCTGCCCCGCAAGCCCTGGAGAGACGTCCATGAGCCTGACCGTTCGTCAGTTCCCCTGCCTCGCCGACAACTACGGATACCTGGTGCGCGACGATGCGACCGGCCGCACCGCCTGCATCGACACGCCCGACGCCGCCGCGATCAAGGCGCAGCTCAAAGTGGACGGCTGGAAACTGGATGTCATCCTCAACACCCACTGGCACGCCGACCATGCGGGCGGGAACGCCGAGCTGCAGCAGGCCACGGGCGCCACGATCATCGGCCCGGCCGAGGTGCGTCGCATAGCCCCGCTCGACCGCGTGGTCGAAGATGGCGACGTCGTCGATCTCGGCGAGACGCGCCTGGCGGTGATCGCCTGCGGCGGCCACACGCTGGGCCACATCGCCTATTTCGACGCCGCCGATCATATCGCCTTCGTGGGGGACACCCTGTTCGCCCTGGGCTGCGGGCGCCTCTTCGAAGGCCAGCCGGCGCAGATGTGGGCGAGTCTCCAGCGACTGGCCGCGCTGCCCGAGGAGACGAGCGTCTACTGCGCCCACGAGTACACCGCCTCCAACGCCCGCTTCGCGCTTAGCGTGGACTCCGAACCCGCCCTCGCGCGGCGGGCCGAGGCGGTCTTCGCCGCGCGCGCCCGGGGCGAGCCGACGGTGCCGACGACCATCGGCCTCGAGCGCGCCACCAATCCCTTCCTTCGCGCCCCGCTCCTCGCGCCCGACGCCGGCACGCCCGCCGAGGCCTTCGCCCGCATCCGCGCGGCCAAGGACTCGTTTAGGGGCTGAGACCGACGTAGACGGTGGCGGTGTGGGCGCCGAGCGCCTGCTGGATCCGCAACGACGAGGGCCGGCCGGCGAGACCTTCGGCCGGCGTGATGCTGATCATCAGGACGTTGTCGCGCACCCAGACCCCAGGCTCGCGGCCCGAATGAAGGAAGACCCGCGAGATTCGGCTCATCAGCGGACGACCTCCGGGCCGGCCTGCGAGGCCGACCATCGCCTCGCTGGCGACCAGGGCGGCGTCGGCGATGAGGCCATCGTTCCCCGGATTGGCGTTGGGCGCCTCGTAGGCGATCAGATGCTGGGCGGCGTGGGTTGATCGCGACGAAGCTTCGAAGAGGGCGCGCGCCAGGCCGACAACACCTACCGACCGAAGGCGGATCGGCTGGGCGGAACCCGACATCGAGGCCGCGGACCCTTCAGGCCGGCGCGCCGTATAGAGGGTCACGCCGCCGAACTTGGTGATCCGAAGCAGGGGCTGCCTCAGGTCGTTCCAGTAGATCATATCTCCGCGAGGTCCCCGGGAGGCCGTGAGCGACCAGACTTCCGGATCGTCGTCGAACCTGACCAGGGGATGGTCGGTCGAGCGGTCGAGCACGAAGCCGCCGCCCGAATCCATCTCGTAGCGCGCGACGCGCGGAGCCTTGCCATGGCCGACCAGATGGGCGGCGAACGCCTTTCGAAGCCAGTCCGGCGTGGCGGCGTTGGTCGACAGGGCCGGGCCCAGGAGGCCGACCAAGCTAAGCGCCGCGGCCAGGCCAAGTCCTCGCCTGTGGAGCCTGGATGCCGACGCCATGTCATTGGGAGTGCCAAGGGATAGCGGCTGATTTTGGACCCCCCCGCGGCGGTATCCGGCGCTCAGCCGGTTATGTATTGGCCCCCGTTTACCGTGAGCGTGGAGCCGGTGATGAACCCGGCCTCGTCGGCGGCGAGGAAGGCGACGCACCGGGCGATCTCGTCGGCCACGCCCAGGCGCCCGACCGGAATGCCGGAGACGATCTGGTCCAGCACTTCCTTCGGCACGGAGGCCACCATTTCGGTGTCGATATAGCCGGGCGCGATGACGTTGACGGTGATCCCCTTCTTCGCGTTTTCCTGCGCCAAGGCCTTGGTGAAGCCGATCATGCCGGCCTTGGCCGCTGAATAGTTGGTCTGGCCGATCTGACCCTTCTGGCCATTGATCGAGCTGATGTTGATGATCCGGCCGAAGTTGCGGTCACGCATCCCGGTGATGACATTGCGCGTCATGTTGAAGATCGAGGCGAGGTTGACGTGGATCACTTCGTTCCACTGCCCCTCGGTCATGCGGTGGAGAACCGCATCGCGGGTGATGCCGGCGTTGTTGACCAGGATGTCGATCGGCCCGAGCTCCTGTTCGATCTTGGCCACGGCTGCCTGGCAGTCGGCGAAGTGAGAAACGTTCCCCTTTACGATGGTCACGCCGAGTTCGGAAGCTGCGGCCTTCGCCGCGTCCTCGTTGCCTGCATAGCCGGCCGCTACCTGGTAGCCGGCGTCCTTGAGCCGGGCGCTGATAGCGCGCCCTATCCCGCGGGTGCCGCCCGTCACGAAAGCCGTCCTGGGCATCAGCTTCTTCCCTCTTGTCGCAGCGGCGCCGCGGACCGGAGCCGCTTAACGAAAGGTGTAGCCGATCAGGCTTTAGAGCCAACCCCGCTCATTCGAAGAGAGCAGGGAATCCGCCCGGCGCCGAGGCGTCAGGCGGCCTCCACGCACATGGCGACGCCCATTCCGCCGCCCACGCACAGGGTGGCGAGCCCCTTGCCGGCGCCCCGGCGCTTCATCTCGTGAAGCAGGGTCGTGAGGATGCGCGCGCCGGAGGCCCCGATCGGGTGACCGATGGCGATCGCACCGCCGTTGACGTTGACCTTCTCCGGATCGAAGCCAAGTTCGCGCACCACCGCGAGGGACTGCGCCGCGAAGGCCTCGTTGGACTCGATCAGGTCCAGATCGCCCACCTTCCATCCGGCCTTCTCGAGGGCCTTGCGCGTGGCGGGGATCGGCCCCGTGCCCATGATCTCGGGCTCGACGCCTGCATGGGCCCATGAAGCGATCCGCGCGAGCGGCTTCAGGCCACGCCGCGCCGCTTCCTCGGCGGTCATCAGCACCAGGGCCGCCGCGCCGTCGTTCAAGCCCGAGGCGTTGGCCGCCGTGACCGTCCCGTCCTTCGTGAAAGCGGGGCGCAGGCCCGAAACGCTCTCATAGGTGACACCGTGACGGACGTACTCGTCCTGATCGACGACCGTATCGCCCTTCCGGCCCTTCACGGTCACCGGCGCGATCTCGTTGGTGAAGCGGCCCGCCTTCTGCGCCGCCTCGGCCCGGTTCTGGGAAGCGACGGCGAACCGGTCCTGGTCCTCGCGGGTGATCTGCCAGCGGGCCGCGATGTTCTCCGCCGTCTGTCCCATGTGATAGCCGTGGAAGGCGTCCCACAGGCCATCTTTGATCATGGTGTCCACCAGACCAAGATCGCCCATCTTCTGTCCGGCGCGCAGGCTCGCCGCGTGAGGCGCCTGGCTCATGCTCTCCTGGCCGCCCGCAATCACGATGGCCGCGTCGCCCGCCGCAATCTGCTGGGCGCCAAGGGCCACGGCTCGCAGGCCTGACCCACAGAGTTGGTTGACGCTCCAGGCGGGGCTCTCGACGGGAATCCCGGCGTTGACCGCGGCCTGGCGCGCAGGGCCCTGCCCAGCGCCCGCCTGCAGAACCTGTCCCAGGATGACCTCGTTCACCTGCTCGGCGTCGATCCCCGACCGCTCTATCGCCGCCCTGATCGCCTGGCGGCCGAGTTCGTGGGCTGGAAGCGCGGCGAAGGCTCCGTTGAACGAGCCAACCGGCGTACGGACCGCGGAAACGATAACGACGTCGTTCATGGCTCGGGCCTCCTGATCACGAAAGGCGGAGGCTATATCACGGAATGAACGGTGGTTGTTGTCGGACCTCAAGCGCTGGCGCACATTACCGCATTGCGCAATAACAGCGTCAGGCGGAGGTGACGCCAAACGTCGAGGGTTCCTGATGCCGAAAGAGAACGAAACCGGCGCCGCAAGCGGTGGCGGAGAAAAGATCGTCATACAGAAATATGCGAACAGACGCCTCTACAATAAGGCCACCAGCAGCTATATCACGCTGGAAGACCTTGCCCGGATGGTCAAGGACGGAATGGACTTTGAAGTCAGGGACGCCAAGAGCGGAGAAGACATAACCAGGAAAGTTTTGACGCAGATTATCTTCGAAGAAGAGGCTCGCGGACAGAATCTTCTTCCGATCCAATTCCTGCGTCAGCTGATCGGTTTCTATGGGGACCGAATGCAAGCCTTCCTTCCGAGCTTCCTAGAGTTGTCGCTCGACAGCTTCATACGGCAACAGGAGCGGCTGAGGTCGCAGATTTCCGCGGTGGCGCCTCCTGGCATGGGGGTGTTCGATGAACAGATCCGCCAGAACATGGCGTTGTTCGATCGGGCGATGAAGATGTTCACGCCCTTCGTCTATCGCGCCGACGAAGCTCCCCCAGCCGCCGCGCCCCAGAAACCGTCCGCGCCGGCGCCTGCGCCGGATGACGACGCCTTGGCCGAGCTGCGCAAGCAGATGGCGGCCATGCAGGAGCAGATCGCCGAGTTGACGAAGAAGGTCTGAGACTGCGGACGCCGCCAGTCCTGACCGTCGGTGGTTGTTCTGGGCTAGCCGCCCGCGCCTTTCCGGTCGGGACGGAGCACGGTGAGCTGACGCGGGCCGGCGTTTGCGGCGGCATGGGCCACGGCCTCGTTGGCCTCGTCGAGACAAAACTCGGTCATCTCGAACTGCGCCAGGTCGACGAGGCCGGCGCGGATCATCCGCACCATCCGGGGGATCCCCTCGCGCGGGTACATCCACTTGCCGCGTACGGTGACGTCGTTGTGCATCAGCCAGTTGTAGTTGAGTGCGAGGTTTCCCTCGGCGCCGCGCAGTCCCCCCATCAGCACCACCCGCCCGCCATGACGCACCGCAAGGACGGCCGCGAGCACCTGCGAAGCGGACGCCTCCCGCGGCAGGAAATCGAGCACCACGTCGATCGGTCCGCCGGCGGCTTCGCCGATGCGGCGCCGGTCGTCGGCCTCAGCTCCGGTCATCTGGACAGGCCGCACGCGGGGGCCGAAGCGGCGGGCGAGATCCTCCAGCACGCGTGCATTGCGGCCCACGGCGACGACCTGCCGGCGCCCATCGCGAGCGCCACGGCGACGCCAGCGCCGCCGAAGCCGCCGGTGGCCCCGTTCACCACCAGGATCTCGCCGGCTTTCAGACCGCCGGCCAGGAGGCCTCCATAGGGGACCAGCAACCGACCTAGGGCGGTCCAGCGGCCCGCGTCCTCCGTGGCGATGTCGCCGATCGGCGTGACGTTCTCGGTCGGGACGAGCATCTGCTCGGCGAACGAGCCATGGTGGTAGAAGCGATGCAGCGGCAGGGCCGCCTCGCTCCTGTAGGTCCAGCCCTGCAGGATGGTGTCGGGATTGAGTGCGTCGTCACGCGAACGCACCGTCGGGTCGCAATAGACCCATTCGCCTACCGAGAGCCGGGTCGCGTCCGGCCCCGTCGCGCGCACCCGGGCGATCCCGCCCGGCCCCGGGGCGACCGGCGGCTCCAGCAGGTAGTTGCGGGACCCGGAGAAGACGCGCCCGGCGTAGCCGGTGACGCCCGTCGCCGCCACGTCGACGATGACCTCGCCCGTGCCGAGCACCGGGTCGGGAAGGATCTGGATGACGAGCGGTTCGCCGAATTCGGTCAGGACAGCAGCTTTCATGGACGCCTTCCGGGAACTTTTCAGGGGCCATGATAGCCCTGGTTTCGTGGGACATTCAGGCCTGGTATTATCCTGGGATTGAACGACCCATACTGGAGGCGAATGCGCGATGGCGGACCAGAACCGGCGCGAGCTCGGAGATTTCCTGCGCGCCCGGCGCGCGCGGTTGACGCCCGAGAGTGTTGGCCTTCCCCGCCACGCACGCCGGCGAACGCCGGGTCTTCGCCGCGAGGAGGTGGCCGAGCTCGCCGGCATCGGTGTCGACTGGTACGTGCGGCTGGAGCAGGGCCGGCCGGTGACGCCCTCGGCGACCACCATCGATGCGCTGGCTCGCGCCCTTTGGCTGACGGACCCGGAGCACGAGCATCTGCGGGCCCTGGCGGGCGGGGGCGGCCATAGGCCGTTCCAGCCCGAGATCGCTCCGCCCGCCCTGCTTCGCCTGCTGGAGAGCCTGACCCAACCCGCCTACCTCACCGGCCGGCGCCGGGACCTCGTGGCCTGGAACGCCGCGGCCGCTGACCTCCTCGGCTTCGACGAGCTTGCCGAGGACGACCGCAACATACTCGTGGCGATGCTGACCTATCCGCGCAGCCGCGATCTGTTCGGCCCCGGCTGGGCCGACGAGGCGCAGCGGATGGTCGCCCAGTTCCGCGCCACCCACGACCTGTGGGCCGGCGATCCGGCGTTCACAGCGCTGCTGCGGCGGCTGCGCGAGGGCTGCCCCGAGTTCGAAGACTGGTGGGAGCGGCACGACGTCGGCCGCCCAGCTTCGGGGATCAAGACTCTGCGCCACCCGACGAAGGGCGTGATCTCGTTCGAGCACACAAGCTTCCAGGCCAACGACGACCCAGGCCTGAAGTTGGTGATCTACACACCCCTCGCGGGAGATCAGGCGAGCGGGTGATCGCCGTCAGAAGATCGAGTAGCCGCCGTCGATCACGAAGGTGTCGCCGGAGTGGTAGGCCGAGGCGTTCGACGCCAGGTAGACGGCGATCCCCCCGAAATCCTCCGGTTCGCCCCAGCGGCGAGCCGGCACGCGGGGGATGACCCGCTCGGCGAAGGCCGGGTTTTCCTGGGCGCCCGCGGTCATGTCCGTGGCGATCCAGCCGGGCAGTATGGCGTTGGCCCGCACGCCATAGCGCGCGTGCTCGACGGCGATCGCCTTCATCATCGAGATCACTCCGCCCTTTGTTGCGGCATAGGCCTCGTTGCGCGCCGCGCCCTCGATGGCGGCCAGTGAGGCGGTCACCACCACCGAACCGCCGGGCGAACCAGCGCGCGCCCGGGCGCTCATATGCTTGCAGGCCTCGCGGCAGGTGAAGAACACACCGTCGAGATTGACCGCGAGCACGCGACGCCAGGTCTCCACGCTCATCTCCGAGAAGGAGGGCGCGCCCCCGCCGATCCCCGCATTGGCGATCACGCAGTCGACGCGGCCGAGCTTCTCGACCGTCTGCGCCATCGCGGCCACGACGGCGGCCTCGTCGGCGACATCCACCTGCTGGGCGAGAACGCGCCGGCCCGCCTTCTGCAATTCGCCCTCGGCATTTGCGTTGTGACCTGCGTTCGAGCCCCAGATCGCCACGTCCGCGCCGGCCTGTGCGAGGGCTCGGGCCATACCAAGGCCGATCCCGCGGTTGCCCCCGGTGACCAGGGCGACCTTTCCCGTCAGGTCGAACGGCGCATAGGCCATGGGCGCATCCTCTCTTGTCGTGTGCGGGCGTGATCCGACGCCCCGCTCGCTCGCGGGCGACAAGGGGGGCCTGCCGCCGCGTCCGTCAAGCCGCCCGCCTCAGAAGAGGACGCGCGGGTTCATGATCCGCGAAGGGTCGAGCGCCCTGCGAATGGCGGCCATGGCCTCCACCTCGGCCGCGCTCTTGTATCGCCTGGCCTCGGCGGTCTTCATCGTACCCAGCCCGTGTTCGGCGCTGATCGATCCACCCAAGGAGGCGACAAGATCGTGCACCAGCCGCGCGCCTTCGTCCCGGCGCTCGACATGCGCCGCGGACGCGCCATCCTCGGGGGCCAGCACGTCGAAATGGATGTTGCCGTCGCCGACGTGGCCGAAGGCGTCGATCCGGACCCCGGGAAATGTCTCGCCAAGACGCCGCGCGGCCGTCTCGAGGAATTCGGGGACCCGTGACACCGGGACCGAGACATCGTGCTTCCAGGCCGGCCCCTCCCGCTTCTGGGCCGCAGACTGGTTTTCGCGGAGCGCCCAGAAGGCGGCCGCCTGAGTTTCGCTCTGGGCCACCGCCGCATCGAGAATCACGCCTCTTTCGAACGCCGCCTCCAGCAGGGACTCCATGTCCGCCTCAGCGCCGCCGGGGCGGCCGCCCGCGAGCTCGACCAGGACGCACCACGGCGTCGGCGTCGACAAAGGGTCGCGCGCGCCCGGGATGTGCGCCACGGCCAGGCGCAGGCCCAGGGCGCAAATCAGCTCGAAAGCCTCGATCTCCCCGGTGCGCTCCTTGGCGAGGGTGAGGAATTCGAGGGCGGCCGCGGGTGTGGCGACGCCGGCGATGGCCACCGCGCGAGAGGCGAAGGGTGGGAACAGCTCCAGCGCCGCGGCGGTGACGACGCCCAGCGTTCCCTCGGCCCCGATCAGCAACTGCTTGAGGTCATAGCCCGTGTTGTCCTTTCGCAGTCGCTTGAGGCCGTTCCAGATCCGCCCATCGGGCAGGACCGCTTCGAGACCGAGGACCAGGCTGCGCATCGGCCCATAACGCAGGACTGCGGTGCCGCCGGCGTTCGTGGAGACCAGGCCTCCGATCGTCGCCGACCCTTCCGAGGCGAGGCTTAATGGGAATCTTCGGCCGGCGGCGAGCGCGGCTTCGTGCGCCGCCGCCAACGTCACGCCGGCCTCGACCACCATGGTGTCGTCCACCGGATCGACCTCGCGCACGCGGTTCAGGCGCGTGGTGGCGAGCAGGATCTCGCCCTGCGGGATCTGGCCGCCGACGAGGCCGGTATTGCCGCCCTGGGGCGTGATCGCCACGCGAGCCTCCGCGCACATGGCCACGACCTCAGCCACCTCCTGGGTGTCGCGTGGCACGACCAGCAGGGGCGTGCAGCCGCTCCAGCGCTCGCGCCATTCCACCAGCCTGGGCGCGAGGATCTCCGGGTCCTGGCTCCAGCCGCTAGGCCCGAGGCGCGCTTTCAGGCGCTCGATCACGAGGTCCAGGGGGGAAGGGTCCATTGGGGGCATGTAAGCGTCCGCGGAGGCGCGCGTCACCCTATGTGACCGGCCGCGCGCCGGAGCCGGTCATTGATTGCCTCTCCAAGGCCGTGCTCTGGAATCGGGGCGACCGCGATCGCGGACGGCGCGGTGGCGTCGGCCGCGCGCAGGAGGGCGAAGAGGTGAGCGGCGGCCTCCCGCAGGTCTCGCGACGCGCTCAGCTGGAAGACGTTCGCCCCCCTCGGCGCGGGGCCGAAGGCAAGGTAGGCCTCGCCCTCGCCGGGCTCGCTCGCCGCAAGGCGGACCGGCGCACGGGGCGCGTAGTGGCGCAGCAGCCGTCCGGGGGAGCGGTGCGCATGGTCGTCCGCCGCGCCAAGCGGCCCGAGCAGCGCCTCGAGGGCCTCGCGCGTGACCGCGCCCGGGCGCAACAGCCGCGGCGGGCCCTCGAGCAGGGCCAGCACAGTCGACTCCACCCCGACCTCGCACGCGCCGCCGTCGAGGGCGGCGGCGGCGAACGCGCCGGTCTCGTCCATCGCATCCTGGAAGGTGGTGGGGCTGGGGCGGCCAGATCGATTGGCCGACGGCGCAACCACGGGACCGCCGAACCGGCGCAGGATCTCCAGGGCGAGGGGATGGCCGGGCGATCGGATGGCGACGGTTTCGAGACCGGCGCGGGCGAGATCGCACACCGCGGCGCGATCGCCGGCTGGCAGGACGAGGGTCAACGGTCCCGGCCAGAACGCCTGGGCCAGACGCTCGGCCCGGTCGTCGAAGCTGCCAACCCGTCGCGCCATCTCGAGGTCGGCGACGTGGGCGATGAGGGGATTGAACCTGGGCCGTCCCTTGGCCTCGAACACCGCAGCGACGGCCGCCGGGTCGGAAGCTGCCGCAGCAAGGCCATAGACCGTCTCGGTGGGCAGGATGACCAGCCGTCCGTCGGCAAGGGCCGCCACGGCCGCTTCGACATCTGTGGGACGGATTGGGCGCACGCGGCGACAAAGGCTCCAGGACCGCGGCGAAGCTTCGCCTCCGGCGGTTCGGCGGCTTACCGGGGCGCGGCGAAATGTTCTAGGTTGATCGCCGCCGACCACACCAGTGCAGGAACGTGCATGAGCTACAAGCCCCCGGTTCGAGACCTGATGTTCTCCCTCAAAGAGGCGGCGCAGTTCGGGCGCCTCGGCGCGGCCTTCCCCAACGCCGACGAGGAGACGGTCTTAGCCATTCTGGACGCGGCCGGCGCGTTCTCCGCCGAGGTGCTGGCGCCCCTCAACCGCACGGGCGACATGCAGGGCGCGCGGCTCGAAAACGGCGCCGTGCGCGCTCCCGACGGGTTCAAGGCTGCCTACGAGGCCTTCGCGCGCGGCGGCTGGAATGGCCTTTCGGCGGACCAGTCCCATGGCGGCCAGGGACTGCCCAGGGCGCTCGAGCTCGCGGTCTACGAAATGGTGCAGGGGGCGAACATGGCGTTCGGGCTCTGCCCGATGCTCACCCAGGCTGCGATCGAGGCTCTGACCATCCACGGCGACGATCGCCAGAAGGCCACCTACCTGCCCAAGCTCGTCTCGGGCGAGTGGACGGGCACGATGAACCTGACCGAACCGCAGTCGGGGTCCGATCTCGCCGCCATCGCCGCGCGCGCTGTCCCCGACGGGGCCGGCGGCTATGATCTGACCGGCCAGAAGATCTTCATCACCTGGGGCGACCACGACCTGACGGAGAACGTGGTCCATCTGGTCCTCGCCCGCCTGGCGGATTCTCCACCCGGCTCGCGCGGGCTGTCGCTGTTCCTCGTGTCAAAGCGGCTGGTGAACGACGACGGCTCGCTGGGAGCCGCCAACGCCGTCAAGGTGGCGAGCCTCGAACACAAGCTCGGCATCCACGGCTCACCCACCTGCGTAATGCTCTTCGAAGGGGCCAAGGCGCAGCTGGTGGGCGCGCCGAACCAGGGCCTGGCGAACATGTTCGTCATGATGAACGCCGCTCGCCTCGAGGTGGGCGTGCAGGGCGTCGGCATTGCCGAACGCGCCTACCAGCAGGCGCTGAACTTCGCGCTGGAGCGCAAGCAGGGTCGCTCGGCCTGGACCGGCGCTCTCCCTTCGAGGATCTTCGATCATCCCGACGTGCGCCGCACACTGATGCTGATGAAGGCGAAGATCGAGGCCGCGCGCGGCCTGTGCCTGACCACCGCCGTGGCCGCCGACCTGGCCCGCTTCGCCGCCAATCCGGTGGACCGCGAGGAAGCGCGCATGCGGGAGGACCTGCTGACGCCGATCGCGAAGGCCTGGTCAACCGACATGGCGGTCGAGGTCGCATCGATGGGCCTGCAGGTGCACGGCGGCATGGGTTTCATCGAGGAGACCGGGGCCGCCCAGTACTATCGCGACGCCCGGATCCTGCCGATCTACGAAGGGACCAACGGCATCCAGGCCATCGACCTGATGGGTCGCAAGCTCGCCATCGGCAAGGGCAAGGCCGTGCGGGAGCTGGTCGCCGACATCTTCCCCACCGCCGCCGCGCTCAAGAGCGCGGACGACGCCTGGCTGCATGCGATCGGGGCAAGGCTCGAGGCCGGTCTGGCCGCCGTCCAATCCGCGAGCGGCTGGATGCTGGAGCGGCGCGGCCACGCCCAGCCAGACGCCCTGGCCGGGGCGACGCCCTATCTGCGCCTGATGGGCGATGTGGTGGGGGGCTGGATGCTCGCGAAGGGCGCCCTGGCGGCCTCCAGCCGCCTGGCGGACGGAGAGGGCCCGCAGGACTACTACCGCACGCGGATCGGCCTGGCGCGGATCTATTCGGAGCAGGTTCTCGCCCAGGCGCCGGCCCTCGCGGCGGCGGTGACGCAGGGGGCCATCGATCTGTTCCGGGCCACGCCCGAGGCGCTCGGCGCCTGAGCCTTGGGCGGGAGCGCGCCTTACGGGTGCGCTCCCGCCGCTCTGCCTTCAGATCTGGGCGAGCATGTACTCGGCGGAGGAGACGCGGAATTCGCCGCCGCTCTCGACATTGATCTCCTTGATCACGCCATCGCGCACCAGCATCGAATAGCGCTGAGAGCGCGGGCCCATGCCGAACCGCGAGGCGTCCATCTCCAGGCCCATGGCGCGGGTGAACTCGCCATTGCCATCGGCGAGCATGAGCACATCGTCCCCGACCCCCTGGTCCTGACCCCAGGCCTTCATCACGAAGACGTCGTTCACCGAGACGCAGGCGATCGTGTCCACGCCCTTAGCGCGGAAGTCGGCGGCGTGGGTCTTGAAGCCGGGAAGGTGCTTGACCGAGCAGGTCGGCGTGAACGCGCCGGGAACCGCGAACAAGGCGACGGTCTTGCCCTTGAATATCTCGTCGCTCGAGATCGGCTTGGGACCCTCCGCACCGAAGGTCATAAACGTGGCCGCTGGTGCGCGGTCGCCGACTTGAAGGGCCATGGCGGTCGTCTCCTCGTTGATTGAGCGGGGGATCGTATGCGCCGCATAGCTGGGCGGCCAGCCGCCGCCAAGGCGTTGGTGTTGGACTTCCTGCGGTTTTGGGTTGATCGCGCCTCACCAACCCGCGATCCTTGGGCCATGTCGCCCTCGACACAGTTCCGCGCCGGCCGCCGGCCGGAGGCCCCAGGCGTTTCCGCCTACCTGGAGGGACAGCTCCTCGTCGCCATGCCCGGGATCGAGGACTCCCGGTTCGAGCGGGCGGTGATCCTGCTGTGCAGTCACGACGAACGCCACGCGATGGGCCTGACCATCAACCGGCCCGTCGACGGGCTCACGATCGAGGCGCTTCTGCGCAAGCTCGACGTCAATCCCGGTTCCGCTCCCGCCACGCCCGTCCTGCTGGGCGGCCCGGTCGAGCCGGAGCGAGGGTTTGTGCTCCACACCGACGACATCGCACCGACGCCGGCAAGCCAGCTCGTCGCGGGCGGGCTGGCGCTCAGCGCCACGCGGGAGATCCTAGAGGGACTCGCCGGGCGACGGCCGGCGCCCCGCCGCGCAGTGCTGGCGATCGGATATGCCGGCTGGGACGGGGGCCAGCTGGAACAGGAGATCCGCAACAACGTCTGGCTGATCTGCGAGCCGGACGAGGACCTGCTGTTCGACGAGGACCACGAGCACAAGTGGTCCCGCGCCCTGGCGAAGATGGGCGTCTCGGCCGATCGCCTCTCCGCCCAGCCAGGTCGGGCGTAAGGCGTTCACTCTCGCGGCGAGATGAGACCGAACAGCAGGTGGTCGCGCCACTCCCCGTTGATCTTCAGGTAGTCGCGCGCGAGCCCTTCCTCCTCGAACCCCGCCTTCAGCAGGACGCCGCGTGAGGCGACGTTGGTGGGGATGCACGCCGCTTCGACGCGGTGAAGGGCGAGGCTCTCGAAGCAAAACCGCGCGACCGCCTCCACCGCCGCCAGGGTGTAGCCCCTGCGCGTGAACCCTTCGCCGACCCAGTAGCCGACCGAAGCCATCTGGGCCACGCCCCGGCGGATGTTGGAAAGCGTGATCCCGCCGACCATCCGGTCATCGACGCGGCGGAAGACCAGGAAGGGATAGGCCACGCCCCGCTCCATGTCCTGGGCGTAGGCCGCCAACCGGCGTCGATAGGCCGGGCGCGTGAGATCGTCCGCAGGCCAGGTCGGCTCCCATGGCTGAAGGAACGCCCGCGAAGTCTCGCGCAGCGCAGCCCATTCCGGAAAATCCGAGAGCCGATGAGGGCGCAGCCTTACCGCTCCGTGCTCCAGGCGAAGCGCGGTGTCAGAGGCGATCCAGTCGAGCAGCGCCATTGCGGTAATCTTGGCTCAGAACAGCGTCGCCGCCAACCTCACGCTTGGGGGGGTCGAAGCTCAGCCGGCGAGCGCGGCGCGAAAGCGCTTTGGCGCCGCAGCCGCGGCCCTCGGGCCCAGGACGCCGGCGGCCAGTTTCCCCGCCATGACGATCGGCTCGAGGGCGGAGATGTCCTCGAGCGTGACCGCGTCGATCCCGTCGGCGAACTCGACGGTCGGCACAGGCCGGCCGAAGACAAGGATCTGAGCGGCAGTCTGCTCCGCCCGCGAGGCGAGGGATTCCCGGCTCATGTAGAGCGAGGCCTTGAGCTGCGCCTTGGCCCGCATCAGCTCCTCCGGCTGCGGGCGGCGCAGGAGGTCGCGAATCTGACCCGCCGCGGCCTCGGCGAGCGCGCCGGCGTCGGCCGCGGCGCATCCGGCGTAGACGCCGAGCGCGCCTACGTCCGTCCAGGCCTCGGCATAGGCGTCGATCGCATAGGCGAGACCAAGCCGCTCGCGCACCTCCTGGAAGAGCCGCGAGGACATGCCGCCCCCAAGCGCCTCGGCGAAGAGCCGGAAGGCCCAGTAGGCCGGATCGAGCACCGGGACGCCGGGCAGCAGGAACACCAGATGGGCCTGCTCCAGCCGCCGGGTCTCGGCGGCCACGCCACCGGTGAAGGCCGCGCCGGCCGCGCTCGCCGCCGGCGGCGTGGTCGCCGACCCAAGGCGGTCTTCGGCGAGCTTCAGCAACTCGTCCTCGTCGACCGCGCCGGCGGCGCTGACGACGATGCGGTCGGGGGCGTACAGGCGGGCGCGCCAGTCTTCCAGTGCGACGGGTTCGACCGGCGCGAGCGTTTCGGGCTTGCCGAGAATCGGCCGCCCGAGGGGCTGATTGGCGAAGGCGGCCGACTGGGCGAGTTCGAACACCTGGTCGTCGGGCGTGTCCGCCGCCTCGGCGATCTCCTGGCCGATCACCTGCTTCTCGCGGGCGAGATCATCGACATCCAGGGTCGGCCGCAGGAGAAGGTCGGAGACGATCTCCATCGCCAGAGGCGCTCCCCCCGCCAGGGCGCGGACCTGAAAACTCGTGCGCTCGTGTCCGGTGGCGGCGTTCAGCTGCCCCCCTTCGGCTTCGATCGCCTCCACGAGCGCCCGCGCAGATCGAGGTCCGGCGCCCTTGAACACCATGTGTTCGAGCAGGTGCGACCAGCCGTTGCGCGCCGCGTCCTCCTCGCGCGAACCGCGTCCCGCGGCGACGCTAAGGGCCAGGGTGCCGTAGCCGGGAGCAGGGTCGCAGACGACGCGGACGCCGTTGGCAAGGGTGTGGGTTCTGGGAAGGGAGGTCATGCCGTCGCGAACGCCCTCACGTAGGTCTTCACCGCCGCGACGTCCGCGGCGATGTGGTCGAATCGCTCGGGAAGCGCACGGACCCGCACAGCCGCCGGCGGCGTGGGAGGCGGCGCCCCGGTCGCTGCGGCCACGGCATCCGGGAACTTCGCCGGATGCGCCGTCGACAGCACGACCAGGGGTCCCTCGGGGAGCGGATCGGCCTTGCGAAGGCCCGCAAGGGCGATCGCGGTATGCGGATCCACGACCCCGCCGCTGGCCAACGAAGCGCGCATCGCCTTCGCGCCTTCCGCGTCGCTCGCGCTCACGCCGGAGAACACCTCGGCCGCGCGCCGCAGCGCGCCTGGGTCGAGGGCGACATCCCCGGACTGCTCGAAGCTTTCGAACAGGCGGCGCGCAGCCGCGGAGTCGCGCTCCAACGCCTCAAACATGAGGCGTTCGAAGTTCGAGGCGGCCTGGATGTCCATCGCCGGGCTTTCGGTGGCGATGAGCTCGCCGCGCGCATAGCGCCCCTCCCCGAGAGCCCGGGCGAGGATGTCGTTGGTGTTCGTGGCGGCGATGATCCGCGAGATCGGCAGGCCCATGGCCCTCGCCATCCAGCCGGCGAAGGCGTCGCCGAAGTTCCCCGTTGGCACGGCGAAGGCGACCGGGCGGCCTGGCGCGCCCAAGGCCGCCGCCGCGGTGAAATAGTAGACGCTCTGGGCGGCGAGCCGGGCGAAGTTGATCGAGTTGACCGCTGCGAGGGAGACCTCGCGCGAGAAGGCCTCGTCGCGGAACAGGGCTTTGAGGATCCGCTGGCAGTCGTCGAAATCGCCGTCCACCGCGACCGTCCGGACATTGGCGTCGGGTGCGGTCGTCATGAACCGGCGCTGGATGTCGGAGATGCGCCCCTGCGGGAACATGACGACGAGGCGGATGTTGGCGCGGCCCCGAAGGGCCTCGACCGCTGCGCCACCGGTGTCGCCGGACGTCGCGCAGACAATCGTCAGGCGTCGGCCCTGGCGTTCGAGGATGTGCTCATAGAGGCGGGCAAGGAGCTGGAGGGCCACGTCCTTGAAGGCGAGGCTCGGCCCATGAAACAGCTCGAGCAGCCACCGGTCCGGGCCGAGCTGGCGCAGGGGCGCGACCGCCGCGTGATCGAAGGTGGCGTAGGCGGCGCGGCACATCGATTCGATCTCGGGGAACGCGATCTCTTCCCCGGCGAAGGCGGCCAGGACCCGCGCCGCGGCCTCGGCATAGGGGACGGCCGCCATGGAGGCCATCTCGGCCTCCGACAGGGACGGCCAGCGCTCCGGCACATAGAGGCCGCCATCGGGGGCAAGGCCTGCGAGCACGGCCTCGACGAAACTGACCGGCGGCGCGGCGCCCCGGGTTGAAACGTACTTCACGAGCGGCGCCAGCGGATCAGCATCGAGACGTAGAACCAACCAAGGATGAGGGCGAGGGAGAACCAGGTGAGGGCGTAGACTAGGTGATTGTTCGGGATGTCCTTCGGGATCGCCGCTGGCGTCACGCCGGGGAGCGACGGAGTTTCCTGTTCCACCGCCAGGATATAGGGCGCCGGGCGCGAAATCCCCTCGGCCCGGGCGATCTGGGCGAGAGACGGGCGATCGATCACCCGGTAGGCGATCATCTTCGGCCCCTGCTCCATGACCGCCGGGCCGAGCCAGGGGGTCACGCCCGGGCTCCGCAGGACCCCGACCACCGGTCCGGCGGGTAGGAAGGACGTCGGCTGGGGAGAGGTCGAGCCCATGAAGCGCTCGATGATCCCGCGATCGAGCACGATTCCGTCGTACGGACCGGCCGCCAGGCGACAGGCGCCCAGCAGACGCCAGCCGACCCGATCGTCACGTACGGCGTAGCGGTAGAGGCTGGGCCCTGCGACGGGCGCCGGCGTCGGCGCGCACGGGACCTGCACGCGGACGAACTCCTCCTCGCCCGTCTGCGAGAGCACCTCTGCGATCGGTCGCGCCGCGGCGACATCTAGCGCGGCGATCTTTGCAAGCAGGGCCTGTTTCCACGCCAGGCGTCGGACCTGCCAAACGCCGAGGCCCACGAGGAGGGCCATCGCGATCAGGGTCGTGACCGTAAGGCCCCAGGGGAATTTGCGCGCGGCCGTCGTCATCACGCCTGGCCGGCGCGGTTGCGGATTTGGGCCGCCACCATCAGCCCCTTGGCCGGGCGAAGCAGTCCCAGACAGAGGATTGCGCCCAGCGGGAGCCATACGACGAGATCGACCCACACCGGCGGGTCATAGGCGACCTCGGTGAAGAGCGCCCCGAAGACGATCAGGAAGCCGACGATGATGATGACGAAGACCGCCGGGCCATCGCCGCTGTCGACCTCGGCAAAGTCATAACCGCAGACGCCACAGCGCTGCTGAAGCTTCAGGAAGCCGGAGAACAGGGCGCCCTTGCCGCAGTGGGGGCAACGCCCCCTGAGACCGGCGAGGAAGGGCGCCGTCCCCGGCGCCGGGTTCAATGGCCCCAGCCGACGCCGAAGATGACGTAGAGGAAGGTGAACAGGAACAGCCACACCACGTCGACGAAGTGCCAATACCAGGCGGCGGCCTCGAAGCCGAAGTGCTGCTTCGGCGTGAAGGCGCCATTCATCAGCCGGATCAGGCAGACGGTCAGGAAGATCGAGCCGATGATCACGTGGAAGCCGTGGAAGCCGGTCGCCATGAAGAAAGCCGAGCCGTAGAGGCCGGAATTGGTCGCGTCAGGGCCGTAGAAGAGCTTGTCCGCCAGAATGTGGTGGTACTCGTAGCCCTGGATGCTGGTGAACAGCAGGCCGAGCGCGATGGTCAGCGCCAGGCCGATCTTGGCTCCCCGGCGGTCGCCGGTCTGCAGGGCGTGGTGCGCCCAGGTCACCGTCGTGCCCGATGTCAGCAGGGTGAGGGTGTTGACCAGGGGCAGCTGGAACGGGGGAACCGCCTCGATGCCCTTGGGCGGCCACGTCGCCCACGCCGAGCGGACTTCGTCGATCGGCGAGAGGGTCCGGACGTGATGGAACAGGGCCATCTCGAAAAAGATCCAGAACCAGGCGACGAAGAACATCACCTCGGAGGCGATGAACAGGATCATTCCGTAGCGAAGGCCGATCGAGACGACCGGCGTGTGGTCGCCGTGGTTCGCCTCGAGCACCACCTCGCGCCACCATCCGGCCATGGTCAGCATGACGCCGGCGACGCCGACCGCCATCACCCACCAATCGCCCTTGGGCAGGCCAAGGATTCCCTTCAGCCCGATCACCAGACCCAGGGCCATCACCACCGCCGAAGCCGAGCCCACCAGCGGCCAGGCGCTGGGATTGACCAGGTGGTAGTCGTGCTTGACGCCTTCGTGGGCCATGTTGGGCGCGGTCCTCTTATACGGCAGCGTTTTTTCTGAGAGCCGCAGGCCAGCGAACGCGCCGCAGCCCCGGCGTGGCGATCCTATAGCCCTGCCGCGGGCTTGCCGCCAAGAGCTTCGGTTTGTGGCGATGCCGGGGCGTCTTTCGGCCCGACGGCGGCGGGGAAGAACGTGTAGGAGAGTGTGATCTCGTGCTGGTAGCGGGTGTCCCGGTCCTTCGCGTAGCCGGGCGCCACGTAGTAGACGACGGGGAACTCGGCCGTCTGGCCCGGCGCCAGGGTCTGGTTGCGGAAGCAGAAGCACTCGAGCTTGTTGAAGTACTGGCCGGCCGCCTCCGGGACGACGTTGAACAGGGCGCGGCCGGTCACCGGCTTCGTGCCGGTGTTGGTCGCCCGGAAGAAGGCCAGGGTGGCCGCGCCGAGGTGGATGGTCTGACTCGCCTGCACCGGCTTGAAGGTCCAATCCAGGCCATTCACGTTGGCGTCGAAGCGGACCGTCACCGTCGGATCCACGGCCCCTGGGGCGAAGCTGGCGCGCTTGACCGCTCCGTTGAAGCCCGTCGCCTGGCAGAAGGCGCGATAGAAGGGCACGGCGGCGAAGGCCATCGCGACCATGACGGCGAAAACGGCCGCGCAAATAAGCGCCACGCGGCCGTTGTTGGCGCCTGGGTCGCGGGGGGTCTCAGCCGGCGTGAGCGACATTGTGGCTGATCTTCACGATCGTGACGACGAATATGAGGATGACGAAGGCCACGAGGGCGGCGGCCAGCAACAGGTTGCGGCCACGCCGGGCCCGGGCGGCTGCGGCATCCTCGGAATTGGGATCGCTCATGGGCGGGCGAACAATGGGGGCGCGCCCGTCAGCCGTTCCAGGAGAAGGGCGGCGAACAGGGCGAAGAGATAGACGATCGAGAAGGCGAACACGTCCCGCGCCGGGCGCGCTTCGGGGCGAACCTCGTAGAGCGTTTCCTTGTGGCCCTCACGGAGCGGCCCTTCGGCAGGCCGAATCGTCGCCAGTCGGGCCGCCAGCGCGATGAGGCCCAGGCCCCCGCCGACCGCGACGCCCAGATAGAGGCGCCCGCCAAGGCCGGTGAAGGCCGGCGCGGCGCCCAGGGGCGCGAGCAGCAAGCAGTAGGCGAGGATCTGGCGCTTGGTCGAAGCGACGCCTCGGACCACCGGCATCATCGGTACGCCCGCCTTGGCGTAGTCGCCGGTGGTGTAGAGCGCCAGCGCCCAGAAGTGCGGCGGCGTCCAGACGAAGATGATCGCCACGAGCAGCCAGGCGTTGAGCGGCATCGTGCCGCTGGCGGCCGCCCACCCCACCAGAGGCGGCAGGGCTCCCGCCAGGCCGCCGATGACGATGTTCTGCGGCGTCCGGCGCTTCAGCCAGAGCGTGTAGACCAGCACGTAAAAGGCGATGGTGAAGGCGAGCAGGCCCGCGGCGAGCCAGTTCACCGCCAGCCCCATCATCCCCACCGAGAACAGGGAAAGCGTGACGCCGAGGCCACGCGCGTCGGAGGCCTGAACGCGACCCGCCGGAATTGGCCGTCGGCGCGTGCGCCGCATGACACCGTCGATATCGGCGTCGAAGGCCATGTTCAGGGCCCCCGAGCCGCCGGCCCCGACGGCGATGCAAAGGATCGCCACCACGGCAAGGCTCGGATCCATGGGGGTGCGCGCGCACAGCAGCCCCGTGAGAGCCGTGAAGATCACCAACGACATCACCCGCGGCTTGAGCAGAGCGAGATAGTCGCTCCACCGCGCCGCCTGGGCGCCAGCGCCGGACGCTGAAGGAAGCACCGCGTCCGGCGGATGGGTCATTAGCGTCAACCTAGTGGCTGTCGGCGTGGATCACCGGCAGTTCGTTAAATTGGTGGAAGGGGGGCGGAGATGAAAGGGTCCACTCCAGCGTCGTGGCGCCCTCGCCCCAGGGATTGGCCCGGGCTGGACGACGGCGCACCGCGGCTTCGACCAGGACCACCAGGAAGACCCCCAGGCCGACCAGGGCGATGAGGTACCCGATGGACGAGATGTGGTTCCAGTAGGTGAAGGCGGTCGGATAGTCGATCGAGCGCCGCGGCATCCCCTGCAGCCCGAGGAAGTGCTGCGGGAAGAACACGACGTTCACGCCCACGAAGGTGAGCCAGAAGTGCGTGGCGCCGAGGAACTCGTTGTAGCGCACGCCCCACATCTTCTCGAACCAGTAGTAGAAGCCCGCGAAGATCGCGAACACCGCTCCAAGGCTCAGCACGTAGTGGAAGTGAGCGACGACGTAGTAGCTGTCGTGCAGCGCGTAGTCGATGCCGGCGTTGGCCAGGACGACGCCGGTCACGCCGCCGACGGTGAACAGGAAGATGAAGCCGATGGCGAACAGCATCGGCGTCTTGAAGTCGACCGACCCGCCCCACATCGTGGCGATCCACGAGAACACCTTCACGCCCGTCGGCACGGCAATGACCATGGTCGCCGCCACGAAATAGGCCTGCAGGTTCAGCGGCATGCCCACCGTGAACATGTGGTGCGCCCAGACGATGAAGCCGAGGAAGCCGATCGCCACCATGGCGTAGGCCATGGCCAGGTAGCCGAAGACCGGCTTGCCCGAGAAGGTCGAGACCACGTGGCTGATCATTCCGAAGCCCGGGATGATCAGGATGTAGACCTCGGGGTGGCCGAAGAACCAGAAGAGGTGCTGGTACATGATCGGGTCGCCGCCGCCGGCCGGATCGAAGAAGTGGGTGCCGAAGTTGCGGTCGGTGAGCAGCATGGTGATGGCGCCGGCGAGCACCGGCAGCGACAGCAGAAGCAGGAAGACCGTCACAAGGATCGACCACACGAACAGCGGCATCCGGTGCAGGGTCATGCCCGGCGCGCGCATGTTGAAGATGGTGGTGATGAAGTTGATGGCGCCCAGGATCGAGGACGCGCCCGCCAGGTGGATCGAGAGGATGACGAAGTCCATCGCCGGTCCGGTGTGGCCGGTGGTCGAGAGCAGCGGATAGATGGTCCAGCCGGTTCCGGCGCCGAGCGCGCCCGGTTCGCCTTCGACGAACATCGACGACAGCAGCTGGATGAACGAGGCGGGCAGCAGCCAGAACGAAATGTTGTTCATGCGCGGGAACGCCATGTCGGGCGCTCCGATCATCAGCGGCACGAACCAGTTGCCGAAGCCGCCGATCATCGCCGGCATCACCATGAAGAAGATCATGATCAGGCCGTGCGCGGTGGCGAACACATTGTATTCATGCGGGCTCGGGAAAATCTGCAAACCCGG
>DASXGQ010000118.1:0-4278 GCA_036488995.1 Caulobacteraceae bacterium | reverse complement strand
TACATCCGCTTCTGCGAGATGCTCCGGCGCGGCGGCGAGCTCGAGGGCGCGCGCATCCTTGGCCCGCGCACGATCGACATGATGCGTCGCAACCACCTCAAGGACGGCCGCGACCTGACCCAGATGGCGATCGGGGGCTTCTCCGAAACCGCCAACGAGGGCGTGGGCTTTGGCCTCGGCTTCGCCACCACGATCGACGGGGTCCGCAATGGCGGCCTGGGCGAAGGCGACTACTACTGGGGCGGCGCGGCCTCGACCATCTTCTGGATCGATCCCGTCGAGAACCTGGTGGTGGTCTTCATGACTCAGCTGATGCCCTCGGGCGCCTTCAATTTCCGCGGCCAACTCAAAAGCATCATCTACCCGGCGATCGTGGAGTAAACGCGTCCCTCCCCTTCTGGGGAGGGTGTCGCGCCGAAGGCGCGACGGGTGGGGAAGTATGGTGAAGGACCGAGAGGCTGGGGAAGATCCAGACCACCCCCACCCGTCTTCTCGCTTCGCTCAAAGACACCCTCCCCAGAAGGGGAGGGACAGAACTACGCCCGCCGTACGGTGACGATGGGGATCGTCGGGTCGAGCATCTGGCCCTTCATCACGCCTTCGCCCTCGGTGGACGAAGTCGGCGAGAGGAGGATCTTGCGGACCACGTCCATGCCGTCGGTCACCTGACCGAAGGCGGCGAAGCCGAGGTTGTCGCCCGGCTGGGTCGGATCGGCGTCCAGCGACGGGACCGGACCGACGCAGATGAAGAAATCGCACGTCGCCGATCCCGGCGCTTCGCGCGCGAGGGAGATCGTCCCATCCACATGGTGCAAGCCTGTCTGGGTGGTGCTCTCGTGCGCGACGGGCGGAAACAGCTCGACGGCCATGCCGCCGACGCCGCCCTGGATCAGGCCGTTGAGGGGATCGGGGGCGACCTTCATCGCCCGGTAGAAGCGCGTCTTGTCCAGGCGCTTCGCGTCGACATAGCGCAGGAAGTTCGCGCAGGTGAGCGGCGCCTTGTCGTTCGCCAGCTCGAGGGTGATCGGCCCGTCGCCAGTCGTCAGGATCACCTTGGGCCGCGCGGTCGGCGTTTGGGCCAGGACGCGGGAGGCGCCAAAGACGCCAAGACCGGCCAGCAGCGTCCGCTTGGTGAATTCCGCCATGGCGATGCTCCGTCAGGTCACGGCTTGAGTTTGTAGCCCGTGGCGAAGATGCGCCAGATCACGAGCAGGCAGAGGATCACAAAGCCGGCCGTCGCCGCGAGGCTTATCCCGACGGCCACGTCGGCGACGTTGTAGAAGCTCCAGCGGAAACCGCTGACCAGATAGACGACCGGATTGAACAGCGTGACGTGGCGCCAGAGGGGCGGCAGCATGGCGACGGAGTAGAAGCTCCCGCCCAGGAAGGTCAGCGGCGTGATGATGAGCGTCGGCACGATCTGCAGCCGCTCCCACCCCTCGGCCCACACGCCGATGATGAAGCCGAACAGGCTGAAGGCCAGCGCCGTGAGCACCAGGAAGGCGACCATCATCGCCGGGTGGGCGATGTGGTAGGGCACGAAGATCCGCGCAGTGGCGAGGATGATCAGGCCCAGCAGCACCGACTTGGTGGCGGCGGCGCCGACATATCCGGCCACCGCCTCCCACCAGGAGACCGGCGCCGAGAGCAGCTCATAGATCGTGCCCGACCACTTGGGCATGTGGATGCCGAAGGAGGCGTTGGCGACGCTCTCGGTGAGCAGGGAGAGCATGGTCAGGCCCGGAACGATGAAAGCGGCGTAGGTCACTCCGTCGATCGCCGTCATCCTCGAGCCGATCGCGGAACCGAACACCACGAAATAGAGCGAGGTGGAGATCACAGGCGCCGCGAGGCTCTGGGTGAGCGTGCGGAACCAGCGCGAGAGCTCAAAGCAGTAGATGGCCCGCATGCCGAGGAGGTTCATCGCTTGCTTCCCACGAGGCCGACGAAGATGTCTTCGAGCGAACTCTGGCTGGTCTGGATGTCTTTGTAGTCGACGCCCGCCTCGCCCAGCCGGCGCATCAGGCTGGCGATCCCCGTGGCCTCCGAGGCCGCATCGAAGGTGTAGACGAGCTGATTGCCCTCGTCGGTCAGCTCGAGGGGATAGCCGTCGAGTCCGGCGGGAAGGCGTTCGAGCGGCGACTGCAGGTGCAGGGTGAGCTGGCGACGGCCCATCTTCACCATCAGGGCCGTCTTGTCCTCCACCAGGATCAGGCGGCCCTTGCTGATCACCCCGACGCGGTCGGCCATTTCCTCGGCCTCGTCGAGGTAGTGGGTCGTCAGGATGATGGTCACGCCCTGGTCGCGCAGCCCGCGGACCAGAGCCCACATGTCGCGGCGAAGCTCGACGTCGACGCCGGCAGTCGGCTCGTCGAGGAAGAGGATGCGGGGCTCGTGGGCCAGAGCCTTGGCGATCATCACCCGGCGCTTCATCCCGCCGGAGAGCGCCATGATCGGGCTGTCTTTCTTGTCCCACAGGGAGAGGTCCTCCAGCAGGCGCTGAAGGAAGACGTGATCCTTGCGCTTGCCGAACAGCCCGCGGCTGAAGTTGACGGTCGCCCAGACGCTCTCGAAGGCGTCGGTCGTCAGCTCCTGGGGTGCAAGGCCGATCAGGCCGCGCGCGGCGCGGTAGTCGTGGACGTTGTCATGGCCCGCGACCGACACCGTTCCACTCGTGGCGCGGACGAGGCCGCACACGATGCTGATGAGAGTGGTCTTGCCCGCCCCATTGGGGCCGAGCAGGGCGAAGATCTCTCCGCGCCGGATGTCGAGGTCGACGGGTTCGAGGGCCCGGAATCCCGATTTGTAGGTCTTGGAGACGCCACGGATCGACAGGATCGGCGTCTCATCGATCGACCCGTCTCTCACGCGACATGTTCTCCGCTTTGGAATGGGGCGGAAGATGGTCCGACCCGCCTCGCGACTCAAGGCAAGGCGGGTCGGCAGACAGCCGGTTGGCTCAGGAAGCAGCCGCGGGCGCTGGAACCAGGGCGTCGTCGATCTGGCGAGCGCGGATCGCGGCAGGACGAGCGTTCAGCCGCTCGGAATATTCGACGAAGGCCGGCCGCTTCTCGAGCCAGCCGAACTGCATGCCCCAGCCGATCTGGGAGCCCACATAGACATCGGCCGCCGAGAAGCGGTCGCCGGCGATGAACTCACGTCCTTTCACAGCGCTTTCGAGCGCGTCGACCACATGGGCCATGTTGCCGTATCCGGCCATCCGCTCCTGCTCGGGCTTCACGACCACTCCCAGCGCCCCATTGATCGAAGCCGCCTCGACGGGGCCGGCGGCGAAGAACAGCCAGCGGTAATAGCAACCCCGATCGCGCGATCCGTGCGGCGGCGCGAGACCAGCCTCAGGAAAGGCATCAGCGAGATAGGCGCAGATCGCCGCGCCCTCCGTCACCACCGTATCGCCGTGCCGGATCGCGGGCACCTTGCCCATGGGATTGATAGCGAGATACTCCGGCGACTTCATCTTCCCGCCGTAGTCCAGGATCTCGGTCCGGTAGGGCTTGCCCACCTCCTCGAGCATCCAGCGCGCGATGCGACCCCGTGACTGGGGGTTCGTGTAGAACACCAGCTCGTCGCTCATGACCGCCTCCTCCTTGGCGTTGCGCATCGACCCTAGCGCGAACGCAAAAGAAAACAAAGCATGAACATTTGTGGCGCTTCGGGGCTAGCCAATCGGCGTCCAGCGGTCCAGAATGCAGATTAAACAGACGTTTGATACAAAGCGATTATCCCGATGTCCGATTCAAGGAGCGGGTCTGCCGGAGGATTCGCTCAAGTCGACCAAGTGGTCGACGTGAAGGCGATGCCGCGGGTCCTGCGGCGCATTGTCGGCAAGGCCTTCGAGCAGGCGCCCTGGCGGGTGGCCCTGGCCTTCTTAACCTCTCTCGGCGCCGCCCTGGCGGGGCTGACGCTCCCTCGCCTGCTCGGTCACGCCGTGCAGATCGTCCAGCGCGATCTGGCGGGCTCACGCGACGCCCTGATGATGACCGCCCTGCTGACGATCGCCGCGACGGCGGCTCGGGGGGCGTTCACCGCCATCACCAACTACAACGCCGAATGGGTGAGCCAGAAAGTGGCCTACGCCTATCGGCTGGAATTCTTCCAGAAGCTGCAGCGGCTCTCGTTCGGCTTCCATGACAAGATCCATTCCGGCGACCTGATCACCCGCGGCATGCTGGACATGGAGGGGGCGCGCTCGTTCATCTCCGGCGGGATGATGACCTGCCTCACGCTGGTCATTCTGCTAGGGACCGCGGCGGGACT